>JBKDOR010000024.1:0-3543 GCA_046342775.1 Synechococcaceae cyanobacterium | reverse complement strand
GAGCTGATCGCCCGAATCGAGCAGTTCGTAGGGGCCTACAACAAAAACACCGCTCCATTCATCTGGACCGCCACGGCGGACTCGATCCTTGAAAAGCTACAAAGACTTTGCTCGCGCATCTCCGGGACGGCACACTAGGGCTGGATCATCGCCTGAGGCCCCAGCTAAGCCAATGGCGATCGACAACATCACGAGGCAGCGCCAGCGATCGGTGATCCAAGTGGCCATGGCGAAGCACTGTCTATGGAGACTCCCGCAAAACCCCCTGATCCCTTTGCGAGCATGGGCGTGTGATCGCAGACCTCGATAGGGTTTCTGAGCATCACATAGATCGGCTTTCGTGATTGCGAACAATCCCCCCACTTGTGGCAGCAATGTTGAGATATCAGCAGTCGGATAACGTGAGAGTGTCCCGCACGGATTTGTGGGAGCCTCGCGGTGAAGTTCCCCAGGCCACTCGACGGGATGAAAGCCCATATCGGGATGGATCGCGACAGCGGCCCAATCCACTCGTTCGAGACGATCGTCGCCAATGTGCCTGAGCTCACACCCCCGCAGAACGGGTGCACGGTGAGGAGATAGTGATTATCGCGGACGGCGTTTACCAGCGATCTGAGCAGCGGAGTGAGCTGCAAGGCCGGGCCATTGGCTTCCGTCTTGCCATCTGCCCAGCAAAGCATCGCGTTCTACCCGATACTCCAGAAGGGCGAGTGGATGATCGGATCGAGACAGCCAAAGCGCACAACCGTGCCTAACCGAACTCAAGGACCAAGCGAGGCGGAGCCACGAGAAGCGCTGCAAGTTGACGATGCAGGCAGCCGTCTCGAACCTGTTCATGGTGCGACATGAGCTGCCATCCAGGATGCGAATGTGGATGTTCCCTGCCAACTTGTGCCACACAACTTCCAAGATCGTCGAGATATACTCAGCAAACAAGCGAGCTCAGTTTGATCATCTCCCGATCCGCCTGCAAAGTGTTGATTTCGAGCAACCCACTATCTCTTGGATCTCTATGAAACTCGAAGGTCCAGAGACTCCCCGGTCTGGTTGGTTCTGGCGGTCACAATCGACGACTACAGCCCATGCTTCGCTTGAGGCTGCAGGGCCCATGCTGACTGCATCATGTTGATGAAACTTGTGACTGAGCTGACTGGGCTCAACTCTGGAATCCCAGCCGAGCCCTGCGGATTGCCTGCCAAGAAACGTCTCCAATGCTATCCTACAGCAAAGGAAACGTGAAGCGATCGCTAGGTTCGCTGCTGTTGACTGGGATTTCTGCCTAAGAGTTCGCAATCGATGGCGTCAGCCTGATCCAGTGGCGAATCGATCCACCGCGTCAGTGGTTCGCTGGCTGCAGTGGCGGAGCCAGGTGCTCTTGCCGCCGTCAAGGAGATGGTTGCGGCCGTGAACCAAGGCCCCCGGTTCACTTCCAACATTGCCACAACCTACAAAACCATTCCAGCTGGATTCGGCAGACCCCGCACTGTCCCGTTTTCCCCGCCGCGCCTCCGCAGAGCAGAGATGCCGGCCCTGTCCACCCCTCTGATCAGCCGCCTGGCTCGCCATACCCTTCCCAGGCGTCCGCAGGCCTCGCCCCCTTGCTCGGGGACTACGGCTTCTCCGCCAGCGCCATCACCGGCGCCACGCCGGTGCTACGGACCGTGTGCCGAGGTGCTTCCTCGCTGGGTGCCGCCCCAGGGATTTGCGTTCCAGCCCCCCTGGCTGCCGGCGCCGGCGCATTTGACTCCGGGGAGGTCCATAGGGCATGATGACGAAGTCGGTTTGCATGACCGGCAGATGCATGGATCAGGGCACGCCCATCATGATCCGGGATGGTTTATATTCATCACCTGCGGATGTAGCTCAGTGGTAGAGCATCTCCTTGCCAAGTAGAGGGTCGAGAGTTCGAATCTCTTCATCCGCTTGTTTTTCTGAACGATCAAGCAGTCAGTTGGGATTCTGCCCTTCTATGTCAAGCGCTGGGTGCGGGCGAGGCGTTCGAGTTAAATCTTGCAAGCCAAGTCTGCCAAGTTGCCGGCCTGAAGATGCCCCTCCCTGCGAGCAGTCCGTCGCGCTGGTGGACTCTCCCCAGTTTCGCTCGATGACAACGCTGTCTTAGAGACGGGTTCGCTGAAAGGATTCCTAAGGCTGTGATCCTTTCCCACAGCCCTGGGGCGGATCACCAAGCTCGTGGAATGTGGAGTTGACCACCTACGCAAGATCTGGAGCACCAAACCTGGTGAAGCGAGTCCATCTCGATCCGACGAGGGCGGTTGTAGCGGGCCCAAACCAGCGCCGCGGCAGGGTGATGGGCATCGTCCCCAACGACGACGTGAACATTCGTCTGCTTGGAGCGATGCTGTTGGTACAGCACGAACGCGGGCTGCTGAAGGGCCGCCGCATGGTCTCAGCCGCAATCAGATCGCTCATCCAGGATCTGGAGGAGCTGCCCGCCATGAACTCCGCCAACTCTGGAGAAAGGAAAGACGCTGACCCCAAACAATACAGGCCCCCATGCCCATAACATTTGCGCAACTTAATGAAAGAGCGAACCCATTAGTGCCAATTCATCAGGACTGAAACAAAAAAGTCTGAATATTATAAAGATTTAGAAATTAGATCCAATGACGAATTAAGAAGGTTATGGGTAGTGAGCACTTAAGCCAAAAAAAGTATATTCATGCGAGTAAGACGCGGTTTTGCAAAGACAAGTGCGATGAAGAGCAAAAATTTTGGATCGGACCATATCTCAAAATTAATGAGAGGGTTCGAGGAAAAAGGACGTGTTGTGGCTGGCATGGGCTGCAAGCGATAGCTAAAACTACAACATTACTTGATGACCCATCAAGCTCCGCGCCGCAGGTCGGGAGATCAATGACGCCTGCCAGGAAGGGCAGTTCGCAGGGTTGATTCAAAGTCTCAGAAGGGCTTGGCCTCTGGCTGGCGCTTTGCCATCGCCAGCAGCGCCGTGATGTCGTGACACACCGCCAGCAACCCCGCACGGGCTTTACGAGGAGAAATGCTGGATGCCTGACGGAGATCACCAGCATGAACAGTTGAGGTCCGCACCCTTGGTTGCATTTGCGAACTGGCTATTTCATTGTCGCTGTCACAACAAGCTCGCTGCGCTATCAGAACAAACTCTTTCTTCAACTCGATGGGCACGACGTCAGGGCTGCTTGTTCATGGTGATCAGCTCCATGATTCTTTGACCGATAAGTATTTCCCTTTCAAATTGCTCTTTCGCGAGGGTGGGATCAAAATCTTGCAGTGTTCCTCCGGCCTCAAAATGAGGGACAAACACCCGCCCGACCGCATAAAGGATTGCAGGTGTCTCGACAAACTCTCCAGCATCCAAGACAAGTCGTGCGCCGGGAATAGTTGTTTTTATGATGCGGCTTATAAATTCTTGTGCGCCCTCCTTTACTGATCCTCCGAGAAAGGCCTTTGCTTCTAGACGAATCTCCTCCCCCTTCCCATTCGGTGCGATCACATCTTGAACGAGTTTAATAGCCATGCCGCTTGCCCCGATGCCGACAAGTT
>JBKDOR010000023.1:0-8054 GCA_046342775.1 Synechococcaceae cyanobacterium | reverse complement strand
CGGCGGCGCCTGGCGTGCCTCAGTCGCAGCCGAGCCATGGTGCCTGACCCCGGCGCCCCAGCGCCCCCCGACCCAGCGCCGGCCGCCGCAGCGCTGCCTGCCCCAGCGCCGCCGACCACAGAGCTGCCTGCCCCGGTGCCGGCCACTGCAGCGTCGCCCGCAGCGGCAGACCGCCCCGTGCTCTACAGCTTCCGGCGTTGCCCATTCGCGATCCGGGCCCGGCTGGCCCTGGCGGCGGCGGGCTGGCGGCCAGGCCAGGAGCTGGAGCTGCGCGAGGTGCGGCTGCGGGCCAAGCCTCCGGAGCTGCTGGCGATCGCGCCCCAGGCCACCCTGCCGGCCCTGCAACTCCCCGCCGGCGCGGCCCTCTGCCAAAGCCTGGAGATCATGGACTGGGCCCTGGATCAGCACGACCCCGAGGGTTGGTCCCAGGGCTGGAGCGAAGCCGAGCAGCAGACCATCCAGGTGTTGATCGCCGAGAACGACGGCCCGTTCAAGCGCCACCTGGATCGCACCAAATACGCCCGCCGCGACAGCGCCGCCGCCCTCGAACAGCGCGAGGGGGAGCGACAGCAGGCCCTGGCCATCCTGCGGCGCTGGAATGCCCGCCTGGAAGCGGGGGGCTGGTTGCTGGGCTCTCGCCCCGCGCTGGCCGACATCGCCCTGCTGCCGTTCGTGCGCCAGTTCCGCCTGGCTGATCCCGGCCGCTTCAACGCCGAGGTGAACCTGGAGCCGCTGCGGCGCTGGTTGGGGCGGTATGAGGAGAGCGAGGCGCTGGCCAGGGTGATGGCGGAGCCGTGGGGACCGCGTGCCACCTGGATGTCCCCCAGCTGGCTGTATCACCTGGCCCTGCGGGACGACTGGCAACGGGCCAAGCTGGAAGGGCATTACGCCTACTCCAGCCGCGGCCTGCCCCTTCAGCAGGTTGGTTTCGTGCACGCCAGCCTGGCCCACCAGGTGGGGCCCACCCGGCAGCGCTTCTACGCCGACCTGCCTGCCGCAGAGGTGCTGCTGCTGGCGATTGATCCCGCGCGGCTGGGGCCGGCGGGCGTGGAGGTGCGGCTGGAGCCGGCACCGCCGAGCGGCGAGCTGTTTCCCCATCTGTATCCACGCCTGCCCCTGGAGGCGGTGATCTGGAGCGAACCGGTCGGTGCCACCGCGGCCAGCCATGCGGCCTGACCGATGGGCCTCTGACCCAGGCGCTGCCGGGGCTGATGCCGCTGCCCTGCCGGACCTCCAGCGCCTGGAGGCGGAGGGGCGTCGCCGCGGGCTGCTGCTGCGCCTGCAGGTGGGGCGCCCGCTGGGGCTGCTCTGGAGCCTGCGGGTGGCGGTGGCCCGGCGCGAGCCGCCCGGCCCGGGAGGCGCTGCTGGAGCCCTGCTGCTGCTCGGGGAGGTCAAAGGCTGGGCCTGGCCGGCGCCGGAGGGCCTCAGGCTCGACACGATGCGGGTGCAGCCCCAACAGAGCAGCGGCGTGGGGCCGTTGTTGAGCGCCGCCGCCTTTGCCTGGAGCCTGGAGGCCACCCCCTGCCGCGCAGCCCACATCCTGGCGATCCGCGATGGCGAGCTGCAGCACCGCCGCCTGGTGCGCTACTTCCGCGGCCTGGGTTTCGAGCCCCTGGGGGAGTTGGGGGGCGCCCCCGCGGATCTGCTGCCGCGCCTGGTCTGGGGCGGCGCTGGCCTGCGGATGCGCGGCTCCTGCGAGGAGGGGCTCCGGCGCAGCTGGCGGCGGCTGGTCGCGGCGGACCCGCCCGCAGCGAGCCGCTGAATGGCGCCAGCGAGGAGGATCGACCACACGCTCCCCGGCCAGAGGCCATAGGCTCAGGCCTTCTGCCGACTGCCCCTCGTGGCTGAGCAACGGTTTCTGTACGAGCCTGGAGAGCGTTTCGGGGAAGGCCTCACCCAGCCCCGCCCCTGGAATGTGGCGGCCCTGGCCAAGGTGGAGCGGCTCAATGGTCGGGTGGCGATGCTGGGCTTCGCCGCGGCCCTGATCGGCGAATGGCTCACGGGTGAGGGCCCGGCGGGCCAACTGCTGGCGTTGCTGCGCTGGTACCTGGCCTTGGGTACGGGTTGAGCATTTTTGCCTCCAGACGCGTTGCGGCGTCAGGGGCTGGCGGCCCTGCTGTCAGCTCGGCCGGCGCGTCGGCGTGATTCGGGAGCCTCGGCATTCCAGGGCACCCGCATGGGCGTTTCACCGCACCTGACTCACAATGACTGGTATCGCCAGGCATGCATGGCCCTGGATCCGCCCTCCGAGATGCTCGCTGCTGGACCGCAGCCGCTGGATCTCCCCGCGGGCGTACATCGGCTCTGCGCCTGCGGCCTGAGTCGCCACGACTGGATCTGTGACGGCGCCCACCTGGGCAGCGGCCGGGTGTTCCATGAGTTGCGGTTGGAGCAGCCCACCACGGTGGTGCTGTGCGGTTGCGGCCGCTCCCAGCGCTACCCGTTCTGCGATGGCCGCCACGAGCGGGCCGCGGCCAAACCCTGGTGGAGGCTGTGGTTCTGACGCCCCCTCGGGCGAAACGATCGGCGAAGCAGCCGCTGCGGCCAGGCTGGAGCGCCACCGGGAACAACTGCCGCTATGACTTCTGGAAACGGACCCTGCTGTGTTGGCGGCCCCCTCCGCAGTGGCCTCAGCCAACCCCGCCAAAGCCCATCCCCCTCCACCAAGGCCTGCGCAGAAGTCACGATGGATCAGGGCCGGACCGGAGGACCCAAGCCAACGCTGCTCAGCTGCGTTCTTCCCTGGAGGACGACGGGGCGGATCGCGACCCGCAGAGGCGGCCGATGGCGAAGCCTGCGACAAGACCCATGATCGCTCCCTGGGCTTGCCAGATCTCCTTGCGGAATCGCCAATGCAGTGCCCCCAGCTGGATCCCCAGCAGGAGAGCGAGGGCAAGACCTGCCGCGGCGCCAAGGCCAACACGACCAAACCCTGGGTTGATGGAGCCCCTTGTCTGGGAAAGACGAGGGGGAGGTACCGTCGCAGCCGAGGCAGCACTCTGATCGACCTCCCGCATCAGAGAAGTGATCCTGGCTTTCACGACCCGATCATCGTGCGGAGCCATCAGCGGTTGTCAGGGAGAGGACGGATTCATTCAACAGGTCTTCCGAGGCTGTTGGGGTGTGGAATGCGGTGGATTCAAAGTTGCTTGGCAAGCTCGATCAAGCGCAGGATGCGACTGGATTCGATGCTGGGCAGGGGACGGCTGTGGGCGATGTAGTAGGCGATCTCCGCCTCGAGCAGGCGAAGGCGATCGACGGCCTGGGCTGCCTTCTCTTCGCGCAGGCTGACGTCTTCGAGGTAGCGGGCCTGGCCTTCCAGCATGGTTTGGGCGGTGTGGAGGAGCCGCTGTTCGTCCAGGCGCTGCCGTTGAAGTTCCTGCAACAACGCCTCGCTGCGGCCGAGCGCTTCGCGCAGGCTGGTGATCTCCTCCCGAGCCTGTGGCTCTGGGTCTGGAGCGGCTGGAGGCTGGAGTTCAGCAGAAAGCTGTGCTTGAGGGGGAGGCTGTGGTTGTGAGGGAGGCTGTTGTTGCGAGGGGGGTAGTTGCTCAGGAGCCAGGGGCGAGGAGCCATTCCCCTGCAGGTCGCTGAGCTGGCGATCGAGTTCCTGACAGCGGAGAAAATAAAATTCCAGCTCCTCTTGCACCTGCTGCAACTGCAGCAGGTTGAGCTCGGCCTCATCGCGGGCCTCTTCCAGCTGCTGCCGCAGGGCTTGCACCTCTTCCATCAGCTGAGATTATCGGCAGCGAGGCACTGCACCACCCAGGCCGGAAACGACTCCGCCAGCACGCTCCGCCCGTAAGGCGTCCAACCAGCCGGCGCCTGTTCGGATGCTGAGAGGGCCGCCGCCAAGGCCTCCAGCAGATCCTCCGCCGAGGCGCCGGGCGTCAGCGAGACCCAGCCCAGCCCGAGCGCCGGGGCTTCCTCCGCCAGCCAGCTCCCCGGGAAACCGGCCACAAGGGCGGGGCGACCCAACGCCAGGCGGGCCGAGCCATAGAGCCAGAGCACGCCGGAGCTGCGTTCGGCATAGGCGACCGGGCAATAGGGCAGGAGCACGAGGTCGCTGCCAGCCAGCTCGCGCAACATGGCGTCGCGGGGTTGATGCTCTTGCAGGATGCGCAGTCGTGGCTCCGCGGCGGCGCGCTGCAGCAGGCAGCTTTCCTCGGCTGGAGCTGAGCCGCAGGCATGGAAGCACCAGTCCACAGCGGCCAACGCTGGCGGGGGCTGACGCTGCAGGAGCCGCTCCAGCACAGCCAGACCCAGCTCACGGCCTTTGTCGGGCTTGCGCTCACCCCAGTGCAGCAAGATCCGGCGACTTCCGGTCGGGGCTGCTCCCGCCAGGCCGGCATCGAGGTCCGCGATGCTGACGCTGCCGGTCAGGGCCGGATGCAGCTCAGGTTCCGACAAACCGCTGGCGGCGCAGAGGGGGGCGTAGCGGGCCGCCAGCTGGCGGGAGCCAGCGGCCAACCGCAGCTGGTGGCCACCGCGCCGCACCGCCAGAGCCAGGGCCGCCAAGGCGGCGCCGCTGACGGCTGCCGCCGCCTGGCGCTGGGCTTGCAGCTCGTGCTCGCCCTGGCCGTTGAACAATTCACCGGGGGCGAACATCAAGCTGAGCAGCAGCCGCGCCGGCGGCTGGCACTGCAGCAGCTGGGCCAGGGCAATCAGCTGAAAGGGCAGCAGGCTGTGGGCGAGCCAGGCTTCTACGGGTGCGCCGGCGGCGATGATCGGCTCCAGTTGTTGGCGCAGCAGGCCAGCCTGGTGCAGGCAACCGGCCAGATCGCACCAGTGGCGTGGATCGATGTAGCCGGCATCGCGCAGCAGCGGCCGCAGGCCGGGCAGGCAGGCTGCGAGGCCTGGATCCGCGGCGACATCCGCCCAAAGTTCCGGTTGCCAGCCGGCCTGCCGCAGCGCCGGCAGCAACAGCCTGTTGACATCGGCATGATGCCCCAGGCCGTTGCTCAGGCCAGGATCGAGCAGCACCAACCGCCGCGCTGGGCTCACCGGGTGAAGGCACGCAGAATGGCCCCCATGCAAGCGCACGACCCTTTCACGCCGCTGGCCACCATTCCGGAGGACTGGGCCATGGCGGCCCTGGCGGGGCGACGCGAGCGGATCGAGCAGATCGTGGCGGCCGAGAGAGGGGGCGGAGACTGGAATGCGATGCGGGCTCTGCGCTGCGCCCACCTGTGGTTGGCGGCGGGGCTGGAGGAGTGGGGCGACCAGCTGGTGCTGGAGGCCGACGACCTGGCGCCGCAGGCGCGGTTGATCCCGGATTGGTGGGGCCTGTGGCCGGCTGGCGCGGCGCAACAGCCTGGGCGGGGCATGGCCGAGCCGCTGCTGGAGCAGGCCCAGGCGCTGGCTGGTCTCTACCTGGAGTGGCGCCATCAGAGGCCGCAGCAGCTGCTGATTGCCTGGGGGCAACGGCTGCAGGCCCGCCCCGAGCGCCTGGATGATGCGGCGCTGCGACTGCTGCTGGGGGTGGTGATCCGGGGCCGGGACAGGCTGTCGCTGTCGCTGGAGCAGTGCTTGGCCGACGTGGCGGGTGAGGAGCTGGTGAGCCGGGAGCCGGCTTTGGCGTTCCGGTTCTATGACTGCGTGTGCGAGCGGATGCCGGCGTGGAACTACGCGCGGCTCAAGGCGGCGGATCTGGCCTTGCAGCGGGGCGAGCTGGAGCGTTGCCAGGCCCACCTGGAGGGCTCCAACGAGGAGCAACGCCAGCTGCCCTGGCTGCTGGACATCGCCGCCCGGCTGGCGTTGGCCCAGGGCGATGTGGCGGCCGCCCTTGAGGCGTGGCGGCAGGCGATCACCGCGGCCAGGCAAGAAACACAGTTGGTGGAGCTGTTCCGCCAGCGGGCGCGCGAGGCAAGGCGCGGCCCCGGGGTGCTGCAGGCCCGCAGCCTGCTCAACCGGGGCGAGCGCGATGCGGCAATCGCGCTGCTGGAGGCGTTGCTTGAGCAGGATCCGCAATGGCAACCGCTGCGCAGCCTGCTGGAGCAAGCGCGCGGCCCGAGGGCGACGCCGTCGGGCGTGGCGGGCGAGGGGGTGGAGCTGGAGGGAGAGAAGGAGGAGGTGGAGCGGCTGGAGCGCAAGCTGCAACAGCTGGCGTTGCGGGCGGGGCGGGCCTGGCCAGCAGAGGTGGAGTCCGCTGCCAGCGAGGCTGCCGATCCGCCCACGGCGGCGGGGTTCGAGCGGTTTGTGCAGATGGCGCTGGGCCGGCTGGCGTTGCTGGGCTGATGGCGTGATGGCGCTCAGCCAGAGGCTTCGAGGCGGCTGAGCAGGGTGTCGACCAGCAGTTCGGCTTGTTGCTGCAGCTGTCGGTAGCGGGCCAGTTCAGCGGCCTGCTGTTGATGGGCCAGGAAGTAGAACTCCAGTTCTTCTTGCACCTGTTGCAGCTGAAGCAGATTCAGCTCAGCTTCATCGCGGGCTTCCTCCAGCTGCTGCTGGAGGGAGGCAAGGCTGGTGGGATCCTGTTGCTCTGACATGAATTAAACTTTAATCCTTACTCAGTTGTGATGATGACGAGGGCCCAGGGCCTGGAGCAACCGATCGCGGGATATTCGAACCGGCAGTTTCGCAGCTTTGAGGACTTCCGGCCTGTGCTGCGCAGTGAGTACCCGCACTGGGCGGAAAGCGTGCGGCGCACGCTGCGGCTGCTGGCGGTGGCGGGCATCCGCGATCCGCTCAGCGAGGCGCCGATCCCGCCGCCGGAGCTGGAGGTGGAGCACGCCAACCTGCGCGAAACGCTGGCCCACGCTGGCGTGATCAGCCGCCAACGGGCGGTGCTGCTGGTGCTGCGGGAGCTGGTTGAGCGGGGGGAGTTGCCGGATTGGCAGGAGATGCGTGTGTACCTGACCGAGGCGGTGACGCCCTTCGCCAAGCGCTTGCGGGAGCAGATTCCACGGCTGCGCTGCAGCGAGTATCTGGCCGAGCCAGACCATTGGCTGCGGGGCCAGGTGCCCCATCGCGACCTGCGCCGCATCGGCCTGCCGCCGGCCACATTCCATGCGGTGATCTGCAATGAGGTGTTGGAGCATGTGGAGGAGCTGGTGCCGGCTCTGCAAGGCATGGCGGAGGTGCTGACCCTGGGGGGGTACTTGATCGCCACGGTGCCGTTTCTGTATGGGCAGCACGACCATGTGGTGAAGGCGATCTGGCGTGGCGAGGGCCAGGAGCCGGAGCTGATCGGCGAACCGGACTACCACGGCAATCCGGTGAGCCAGCAGGGCAGCCTGGTGTATCGCTACCCAGGCTGGAAGCTGCTCGATGATCTGCGCGGCGCGGGTTTTCGCGATGCGGCCATTCATGCGATCAGCTCCAAGACCTACGGGGTGCTGGGAGAGGAGCTGCCGATCGTGTTTGTGGTGGTGGCTCAGCGTTGAGAGGCTGGTTGGGCGGTCCTTTAAATCCAGGTTCCCTTGAATCGGGCCTGGAATGAATCAGCGATTCGAGGAAGGCAAGCTTTCGGCTCATGTCATCCAAGGAAGTTTGTGAAAGATCGCCTGCTCGGCCCGAAGCCACCAGGCCTGCCCCCAAGCCCCCGGCTAGGTCAACAGTCGCCTTACATGCAGCAAACATCAGAGAAATGAAAAAATCTTTTCGGTTGACCGTTGGGTGGTCTTCATGGTCTGATGGATTTTTCAAAAGCTCGCCAGCAATACAGCAAACGCGCAACCAGCCACTGCCTCAGCGATCCAGCACCAATCGATTTCCAGACGCTTTCGGCGTCTCTTATTTCCCTACTTACCACCCTCTACTAGAATTATCCGAGAAAGATTCATGAATACCATTGCAAGCGTCCAAGTCAAAGACTGTTGGCAGCTGATCTGCCGCTCCGAAGGCCTTGATTCATGGATGTCGTCGTTTATGACCAGGTTGACCGCTCCTGCAGCCTCGCGGCAAAGTTGGAGATCGATGATTTCCAACAACGCAAGCCTAATCACCCTGACATGACCAGGCTGGTGATGGTCTTCAACAACGATCAGTCGCCAGTGCTGGAGTGCAGGATCCAGGCTGAGGTCGGTTTGGTCCCGAAATCGGCTCGCTCCAGCAGGCGC
>JBKDOR010000022.1:0-9453 GCA_046342775.1 Synechococcaceae cyanobacterium | reverse complement strand
AAGGAAAGCGGATGATCAGATGATCTGGCGGGAAGCCAGGGAACAGCAGTTCTGGGGTCGGATCTGGATCCGGGAGGGGCTGATCTTGCCCACCGGGCAGACCGGGGTCAGGAGTGTTGAAGGGAATCCAGTATTTTTCATACCATGCATCAAAGGCAGCTGCGGCGAGAGGATTCTCCAACCAGACACTTGGTTCATAGGAGCTTGCTATGATCACCTGGATCACGAAGCGATCTTTCAAATAGTCGTCACGCCAGCCGGGATTTTGCTGGATAAATTCCTGGTAGGCACGATAAGAAGGCACCTGATCCCTGGCGTCGAAGTCGAACGACTCAAACGGGTCATAGACTACGAATCTCGGCTGGTCATCGGTGGGAAAATCAACGCAATGGCTGCAATCCAGGGGTGGACGCAGCGGATTGCAGTTCAGCATCGGGAAATCATCCATGCCTGAGCCATCAATCAGTGGATCAGCCTCGATCAACGCCGACAGAGCCTGGGAGAGGGGTTGATCTCCTCTGATCAACGCATCAGGTAGCCAGGGAGCGAGATCCACCACTCCAGAGCGATCGGTGTGCTCGGCAACATCCGGCCAGCCCGGGATGTCCGGCCATTTGCAGGGACCAACATCTGTGAAAGGGGTAGGCCTGTCCGGACTCCAGGGGAAGCCAACGCCGGTGAGCGGATCAGCTGCAACAGCACCCGTGTTCAGCGGACCCAACGGCCAGGATTCAGAAACCTCAAGTTCGACACGATCTGTGCCGGCAGAAAACGCTTCGGCAATGACCTGGGCGTCTGGTCGTTGACCTATCGAGGAGGGGGCCGGCAGGCAGCAAGCCACAAAAGGCCGTTCAGACCGGGACCAGGCAACCAGCTCCGGCTGCAGGGACGGGAAACTGGGGTTCAAGGGGGAGAAATCCATATCCACGGTTGTACCTCGGGAATGCACATAGCATCTAGACATCCAATTTTATAGCATTCCGTTGCAGTTTGGGGCAATTCGCCAGGACAACGCCAGTCGTGGCAACCAGTCGTGGCGGCCAAGCGAAGCTGGTGAACGCCCATTCCAAGGGCTCGCCCCCCCGATCGGGTGGCATCGACAGCCACCGGCCGCAAGCCAACTGGCATGATCGGCGAATCCGGGCCCAGCTGGCGGCAGCCGCTCCCCTGAGACAAGGGCGCAAGACCCCCATCCAGCCGAACGCCGATCCGATATCCAGCAAGGAGCGCACGTCAACCTCGGCCTTGCGAATCATCATGGACATCACGCTTGCGGACAGCTGACAAGAAACGCAGTTTGCCACGAGTCAGCCACACAAACGCGACAGGAGAGCCACAGACTGGTCACCCATCTGGCTACGCGAGATCAGGGAGAGAGAGTCTGTTGATGATGAGCAAAAGCTCGCGACTGAAGCAAAACTGCATCAGATCTGCCGAGCTTGATCTCCAGCAGAACCGAAACACAAGCCAGGGCTTCGGGTGGTCAGGACAGGACCAACACAACAGAATCCGATCGGAGCGTTGGCAACGCAAAACGGGCGACCTAGGGTGACGAAGCCCCGCTACCTTTACCATGACCCAATTTCATGAAGTTCTCAAGCAGCAGGTGCTGGAGGCCGACCGTGATCCGGCGGTGGATACCGCGGCGGCATCGGTGCGGCTGATTCAGGAGTGGCTGGCCGCCCATGAGCAGGAAATCGGCGCTAAGGCCGTGCCAGTGCCAACGGAATTCAATGGCACGATGATGCAGTGGTTTCATTGGTACGGCGAAGCCGACGGCCAGCACTGGCGGCGCCTGCGGGAAGCGGCTCCTGAACTGGCCAAAGTCGGCATCACAGGGTTATGGCTACCCCCTGCCAGCAAGGGCGGCGGCCCACAGGATGTGGGCTACGGCACCTATGACCTGTTCGATCTGGGGGAATTCAACCAGAAGGGATCGGTAGCCACCAAGTACGGCACCCGGGCCGAATTTGAAGCCGCGATCGAGGCCTGCCATGTCGCCGGTATCCAGGTCTATGCGGACACGGTGTTCAACCACAAGATGTGGGCGGATGCCGCTGAAACCTATGCGGCCACCCCTTACGACCCGGCCAACCGCAACCGCGCCCTGGAGGGGGAGCAACCGATCCAAGCCTGGACCCAGTTTCGCTTCGAGCAACGCAACGGCCATTATTCGAGCATGCAGTGGCATTGGTACCACTTTGATGCGGTTGACCACAACCAGCTACGGCCAGGCTACAACGCCATCTGGCGGACGCAGGGGGCAGCTTTTGATAGCAATGTCGATCTCGAAAAGGGCAATTACGACTACCTCATTGGCTGTGATCTTAACATCAATCATCCCGAAGTGCGCGGCGAGCTCAAGCACTGGGGGCGTTGGATGCACGACACCTTCAAGGTGGATGGCTTCAGGCTGGATGCCATCAAGCACATCAGCAGCGACTTCTTCCTCGACTGGATCATCGATCTTGATCAACACGCCAAGCACACGCACTTCGTGGTTGGTGAATATTGGACCTATGAGCTGCCAGCGCTCTCCTGGTATGCCGCCAATTCCGGCGGGCGGATGCACTTGTTCGATGCGCCCCTACACCGCAACTTCCATGAGGCCAGCATCAGCGGCGGCCACTACGACATGCGGCGCCTGCTGGATGGCAGCTTGATGCAAACCATGCCGCTGCTGGCAGTCACGCTGGTGGACAACCACGATACCCAACCGCTGCAATCCCTGGAATCGGTGGTGGAGTCGTGGTTCAAGCCCCTGGCCTATGCCTTCATTCTGCTGCGCGACCAGGGTTATCCCTGCCTGTTCTACGCCGACTACTACGGCGCTCACTACAAGAGCCGTAAAGGCAACGACGGGCCCGAGTATGAAATCTGGCTGACCAGCCACCGCTTCCTGATCGATCGTTTCCTGCTCGCCCGTAAGCACTGCAGCTACGGTCCGCAGTACGACTACATCGATCACTTCAACACCATCGGCTGGACGCGGCTGGGGACCCCCGGGCATCCGCGGGCGATGGCGGTGTTGATGAGCGACGGCCCGGCGGGCAACAAGTGGATGGAGGTGGGCAAACGCAACACCCGCTTCCGCGATCTCACCGGCCATATCCGTGAGACGATCACCACCAATGGCGATGGCTGGGCGGAGTGGCGCTGCCCGGGCGGTTCCGTCTCGGTGTGGGTCGAGGAAGCGTCGTTGGTGGAGATGGGGGTGGAGAATCTCTGAGCACCGCAGGCAGTTGAGGCTGCTGTTCTCTCAGCTTCCGAATGGTCGCTGAGAGAACAGCATCCAGAGCCTCCGATTAGGGCAAGAGAACATTGGCCATCAGTGAGGTCGCGAACCTGCGAGTTCGCCAGCAATCGCAACAGCGGCATCCCTGCGATTCATTACCTTATTGACCTCCAGGAACGACATGATCTCACACAATACCGTGTTCGTGTTCACAACATTTTGAAGAAACTTGCCACAGGGCAGCTCATTCAAGAACTCAAAGAGCTGGTCATAGCAACCTCGGAAGACGCGATCCTGAGCGAGCTTCTTGGTAAGTTCTGACATTGAAATCGGACGCTTGCCATCTGGATCTTTGAGCTCTTCACCCCTTCCATTGATATAGTGAAACCAAAGAATACTATCGGTCGATAATTGCTGCTTAAATTCTTGAATAAGATCAAAGAATCGTTGCGTGAGCGAAAACTTGCCAAACTTAAGGAAGACAACATCGCGCTCATAGAGCCGTATCCAGAAGGACACAGCGGCGATCAGGTAGGCCGTCGAGGCCAGGAAATAGCCATCCTTAAAAACCAATCGATCGACTGCGCGCCAGCCAGGGGGACAGCAAGAGAGGTGCGTGGACCGCCCTGTTCACCTGTAGCCAAATACGCGACGACCTTACCCAAGCGATACTCCAGTTCTTGACAGGCAAGCCCAAGGGGCCTGCCATAGAGATTCAATTTCTTTCTGGCTTCCTCAGACTCGAGAAACCGTGGGGCAATGAGATAATTTTTGACAAACCGGAATCCGATGGCGACGGTACCACCACCCAGGGCACCATCAACAAACTGTGTCAACACGATACGATCAACCATCTGGTGACATCGTGTATAAATCGGTGATTATCCGCATGGCAGCGGAGCTGATGTCCGGGCTTGCGCTGTTGAAATCGCCAAACGCACGGCTGCGCAAAGTTGAGCTCGTCATCTGTCTCCCGGACGGATGAGATTGCTGAGGCGCCATGGGGTCCCTTGGGCCTTGCGCGATCAGGCGACGACGTCAGCGCGGCAAGCCCCTCTTCAAGCGATGCCGACTTCATCGGAAGCGGGCGCTGCGTGTCATCAGCTGGGACTGCGGGAAGCCTGATCCGCATCCGTTGGCGTCACCATCCGCTCGGCTGTCCCCCACGCCAAGCCTGGGCAACCGCGCCGCGTCGCGCCTCTGGCGCCGGACACCGAGCTGCTGGCCTGGCCGAAGGGGCAGCAGCCCCCTGGCGAGCAAGCCCCGCTGGGCAGCAGAACAGCCGGCTGCCAGCCGCTCCCCGCCCAGTGCTGCGGGAGAATCCCTGCCACTCCCGGCCGCTCTGCGGCACCTGCCCCCATGCTCCTCGACCTCAGCGGCAAGAAGGCCCTCGTCACCGGCATCGCCAACAACAAGTCGATCGCCTGGGGCATCGCCCAGCAGTTGCACGCCGCCGGGGCCGAGCTGGGGGTCACCTACCTGCCGGATGAGAAGGGCCGCTTCGAGGGCAAGGTGCGCGAGCTCACCGCGCCACTGGGCCCCAGCCTGTTCGAGCCCCTGAACGTGCAGGATCCGGCCCAGATCGAGGCCGTGTTCGCCAAGGTGGCCGAAGCCTGGGGCAGCCTGGATGTGCTGGTGCACTGCCTGGCCTTCGCCGGCAAGGAGGAGCTGATCGGCGACTACTCCGCCATCAGCCCTGAGGGCTTCGCCCGGGCATTGGAGGTGAGCGCCTATTCCCTGGCACCCCTGTGCCGCTACGCCAAGCCCCTGTTCAATTCTGGCGCCAGCGTGATCACCCTCAGCTACCTCGGCGCCGAGCGGGCGATCCCCAACTACAACGTGATGGGTGTGGCCAAGGCGGCCCTGGAGGCCTCGGTGCGTTACCTCGCCGCCGAGCTGGGGCCTGAAAAGCAGGTGCGCGTCAACGCCATCAGCGCCGGCCCGATCCGCACCCTGGCCAGCAGCGCCATCGGCGGCATCCTCGACATGATCCACAACGTGGAGGAGAAAGCTCCCCTGCGCCGCACCGTCACCCAGGACGAGGTGGGCGGCACCGCGGCCTTCCTGGCCAGCCCGCTGGCGAGCGGCATCACCGGCCAGGTGATCTACGTGGATGCTGGCTACTGCATCACGGGCATGTGAGGGCTGTCGGGGGATCGCTTCCGGACGGCGCCGATGGCGCGGGGCAGCTTGAAGACAAACTGCTCACCTCACCCGAGCCGATGCGTGGGTGTGCGGGCAGTTGCCCAAGACGCAGGGCTGACTGCGGATGCCCTCGCCCCATGCTGATGCCAGGGCAAGCCTCAAGAGCAGCCCGCAGCACCTGCGGAGCACAGGCGCCTCCACCATTGCCTGCCAGGCAATACGGATGCACTCTTGAAGCGTGGGATCGTGGGCCAGGGGCTGAGCGCACTGAACGCCGCTGTTCTGGTCATCGCGATCTCGTCCTGCACCAAGGACCAAGCTGATGCCCTCTTCCGACTCCCTTCTCTCCCCCTTGCCGACCAGGTCGGAGTCTCCCTCCAGCTTGCCGCTCGGGCGGCGCTGCTTGGCGTAGACGCCGTCTTCTGCGAAGGAGTTGCTCAACTGGCGAGCCGCTTACGCCATCGAGCAGCACACGAGGCTGCACGAAATCAGTTCGCTCGCCAGCAAGATGCGTACGAAGCAGCTCGAGAGCGAGATCGCGCTGCTCAAAGCGAGCAACGCCAGACTCGCGCGCGATGAGCGGGAGCTCTTTTGCTGCGCGAACCCAGTCCCCTCCACCGACAATTCCTGTCCTTCGTAGCCAGCGAGCTGGCCGCGGCGGCGGCACTTGGTTCGGACCTGCTATGAGCATCAATCCCATGGCCTGGGTCAGGTGTGCTGCCAGCAACATGACTTCCTGAAGGGCGACCAATTTGGTCGAGTTGTGCTGATGGCAGCAGGCCTTGGCGGTCGGCGGCGTCCTCCCCGAGCCGATGTCGGCTGTCCGCCCCGACATCAGCGTCAGCCCAGTTATCACGGATCGCCCTGCGGGGGGGGGCCGGAAGTCTGATACCCCCGGGGTGAAAAGCTCTCCGAACCGCGCCTTGGGAGCGACCGCCATGACCGAAGGAGATGCACAGGCCTGGCCAGCGCGGCGCCTGCCGGCGGAGTGGGAGCCAGCGGGGGCGGTGCTGCTGGCCTGGCCGCGCGCCGATGGCGACTGGGCCCCCTATCTCCAGGACGTGCGCGCCTGCTATCGCCGCCTGCTGGCGGCGTTGAGCGCCTTGGCGCCGGTGCTGCTGCTGGTGGACGAGCCGGAGCAGGTGCTGCTGGAACTGGGACCGGAGCTCGCGGCGCTGACGCGGCAGCCCTTCTCTCCATCCGGATCGGCTTCGGCAAACAGCCCTTGCGCCGACAGGGATGCCGCCCAGGAGCCAGCCCCCATGGCCCCCCCGCCCCCCGCCAGGGCCCCCGCCAGCGGGGCGCTGCCGGCGCCGCGGCTGCGCCTGCTGGCCAGCCCCGCCCGCGACACCTGGACCCGCGACTATGGACCGATCACGGTGCTGGAGCACCACCCGGAACACACGACAAGGGCCGTGGCGACGACAACCACGAGGGCACCGGCCAGCACGCCCGTGACCGCCCGAGCTGGATCCCGGCAGGAACGGCCCTTGCTGCTCGACTTCGCCTTCAACGGCTGGGGCGGCAAGTACGCCAGCGGCGGCGATGACGCCGCCGCCGCCGCCTTGCACGCCAGCGGCGCCTTGGGTTCCACACCGCTGCGGCGCCTGCCGCTGGTGCTGGAGGGGGGCAGCATCGAAAGCGATGGCGAGGGAACGCTGCTGACCACCAGCACCTGCCTGTTGGCCCCGAGCCGGAACCCCCAGCTGGACCGTCTGGCGCTGGAGACCGAACTGAGACACCATCTGGGCGCCAAGCGGGTGCTCTGGCTGGATCAGCCGGCACTGCCGGGAGACGACACCGACGCCCACATCGACACGCTGGTGCGCTTCTGTCCGAACCACACGCTCGTCTACGTGCAGGGCGCGGACGGCGCCGATCCCGGCGACCCTTGGCAAGGGGCCGGAGCGGGCAGGGACCCGCTGCAACAACAGCTGCTGGCCCTGCGCACACCCGAGGGCAAGCCCTACCGGCTGGTGCCCTTGCCACCGGGGCCGTCGCGCCAGGCCCCCGATGACGGCCGCCCCCTGCCGACCACCTATGCCAACGCGTTGTTCCTCAACGGCACCGTGCTGATGCCGGTGTACGGCGACCCGGAGCGCGATGCCGCCGCCGAGGCCGCCTGGCGGCGGGCCTGCCCGGGCTGGCGGATCCTGCCGCTCGATTGCTCGGCCCTCGTGCTGCAGCACGGCTCCCTGCATTGCGCGACGATGCAGCTCCCGGCGGCGCTGTTTCGCTGAAGGCTCCGGACCCCCCAGTCGTTCTCCGCCGTGTCCAGCGTTTCGCCAGCTCCCGCCCCCGCCAGCCAAGCCGGCTCAGCCGAGGCGCTCTCCGCCAGGCCGACCCCCGCCAGCGCAACAGGGCCAGCTCCCTCCGCCCCAGCCGCGTCGGCGCGGCCCCTGCGGGTGGCGCTGCTGCAGCAGCGCTGGACCGGAGATCCCGAAACGATGCGCCAGGCCAGCGCGGCGGCGATGCGAAGGGCGGCGGCGGCGGGGGCCCAGCTGGTGGTGTGCCAGGAGCTGCAGGCGGGGCCCTATTTCTGCCAGCGCCAGGTCGTGGCGTTCCACGACCTGGCGGAGCCGATCCCGGGACCCTCCACCAACTTCTATGCCGAACTGGCCCAAGAGTTGGGGGTGGTGCTGGTGCTCAGCCTGTTCGAGCGGCGGGCGCCGGGGTTGAGCCACAACAGCGCCGTGGTGCTGGAGCGCGATGGACACATCGCCGGGATGTACCGCAAAATGCACATACCGGATGATCCTGGATTTCAGGAGAAGTTCTATTTCAGCCCCGGCGATCTGGGCTTTCAGCCGATCAGCACCAGCGTTGGGGTGCTGGGGCTGCTGATCTGCTGGGATCAATGGTTTCCAGAGGCGGCAAGGCTGATGGCGCTAGCGGGGGCGGAGCTGCTGCTCTATCCCACGGCGATCGGCTGGGATCCCCGCGACGACGGGGCGGAACAGCAACGCCAACGAGACGCCTGGATCACGGTGCAACGGGGCCACGCCATCGCCAATGGCCTGCCGCTACTGGCGGTGAACCGGGTGGGGCTGGAACGAGACCCGTTGGCGGCTGGACCAGGCATCCAGTTCTGGGGCAGCAGCTTCGCCTGCGGGCCCCAGGGGGAAATCCTGGCCGAGGCGCCGATCGAGGCCGAAACCGAGCTGCTGGTGGATCTGGACCTGGGGCGGTGCGAAACGGTGCGGCGTTGGTGGCCCTTTTTGCGCGACCGCCGCATCGATGCCTACGCCGACCTGCAACGGCGCTGGATCAGCTCCTAGCCCAAGATGTGCCTGGAGCTGGCGCTGAGCACGCTGATGATCGGGGAACTCCCCTGAATCCACCATGAACATCAGCAGGAGAGGAGCCATTCACAAAGGACGCCGTGAATCGCGACGAAGTGCGCTAGTAAGGGCGCACTCGACCTTGCTGAAGCATCGACTTTCGTTATTTGCTGTAGCAGTTGCCACTGTTGTCACAACAAATCGTCTGGCCGTTTTGGCTGGTGCAACGCTGTGCATACGCAGGGCTGGATGCGGCCCCCAACAGCAGACCTACGGCCAAGAGGAGAGCGGGTGTCCCAAGGGGAGAACGTCCGGCGGCGCTGTCTCCGCGGACGCCGGTACGCCCTGTAAGTGGATGAGCCATGGTGGAAGAGATAGGGTTTGGGGCTGTGCTGCGGGCCTGAGCTTGATGGGATGGCGCTGGCTCCACGGAGCTGGTTGAGTTGCCGTGCGCGTGGTGGAAGAGACTGAGGTCCTGAAGCGCGAAACATTCATCCCCAAATCAGTCATAACCGCAGGCGCGACGGGGCCAGGGGCGTCAAGCCCCTTCGTAACAAAACTTATTGGCGTGCGACGACGCGGGGAATCCTGGCCGCAGCGGAAGGGGGGCGTGAGCGGTCGGGCGCGAATGCTGAAGAAAATCCAAACAAGCAAGGTTGTCTCGCCTGGCGGCATTAACAGACAGTGAAGGAGGGCCGCTGACCCGGCTTTTCACGCATCCTTTTGTGGATTTATGTCTAGACGATTATTACCTTGGATACGATTAAAAGATGGCGACTGGACAAAACCGGT
>JBKDOR010000021.1:0-19121 GCA_046342775.1 Synechococcaceae cyanobacterium | reverse complement strand
CCGCAGCAACTACCTGGTTAGCCAGAGTGCTGGTGTATTCACCGTTCAAGACACTCGCAGCGGCTCGCCCGATGGAACAGACATCCTCACCAACGTTGAAATTCTCTCCTTCGCCGACGATGATCAGATTATCGGCGACATCACCGGTTCCCTGATCGATGGCGGTAGTGGTAACGACTCTCTCTCCGGAGGCGGTGCAGCCGACACGATTCGAGGCTTGGCCGGCAATGACACCCTTTCAGGTTTGGGCGGGCCCGACAGCATCGAAGGCGGCGATGGCAACGACCGCATCTCCGGTGACCGCGGCAACGACACCCTCCTCGGCGAAGTCGGAGCCGACAGCCTCTACGGCGGCGAGGGCAACGACTCCCTCGCCGGCGGCGAGGGCAGCGACCGCCTGGAGGGCAACGCCGGCAACGACACCCTGCTCGGTGATGCGGGCAATGACTCCATCTACGGCGGCGCCGGCAACGACAGCTCTGTGGGAGGTGATGGAGCTGATTACTTCGATGACTATGAAGGCAACAACATCGCCCAGGGCGGCGCCGGCAACGACACGATCTATGGGGCGGGCCTGATTGAAGGAGGGGATGACAATGATTCGTTGTATTACCACGCCTATGCACCATATGGGAACCCTGCTGCCACGGTGAATGGTGGTGCGGGGAATGATTACATTTCGGAATGGGCTTCCTATGTCCATGGATCGGTGCTGGATGGCGGCGCCGGCAACGACACCATCAATGGCAGCGGCTACAACGAAGCCATCCTCGGCGGCGATGGGAACGACAGCCTGAACGGCAAGGGTGGTGACGACAGCATCGATGGCGGCAGCGGTGACGACACGATCAGCGGCGACGCCGGCAACGACATCATTGATGGTGGTGATGGCGCGAATATCGCTGTTTACTCCGGCAGCCGCTCCCAGTACTCCGTTGTGGGCGATGCCTTGGGTATCACCATTTACGACAACCGCAGCGGCGCACCCAATGGGGTGGATGTGGTGCGCAATGTGGGCGTGCTGCGCTTCAGCGATCAGGATGTCTCGGTGGAATCGGGCCTGAGCGGTGTGCTGCTGGAGGGCACACCTGGCGATGATCCCTCCCTGATCGGCACCATCCTGAACGACACGATCCGGGGCCTGGCCGGCAATGATGTTCTCTCGGGCCTGGCCGGCAACGATCTGCTCGAAGGTGGTGAGGGCAACGACACGCTTCAAGGGGGATCGGGCGATGACACCATCGACGGCGGCGCAGGTCTGAACCGGGCGATCTTCGCCGGCAACCGCGCCGATTACAGCATTTCCCCCAATGGTGGAAGCCTCAGCGGTACCACCACGGTGGTGGATCTCCAGAGCGCCATCAACGGCAATGACGGCACCGATCTGCTCACGGGTGTGCGGCTGCTGCAGTTCCTCGATCAGCTCTATGTGATCAATACGCCGCCCGTGGCGGTGGCGGACAGCGCCACCACCCTGGAAGACGCCGCGATCACGATCAGCCTGGCCAGCCTGCTCGCCAACGACAGCGACGCTGAGGGCGATCCCCTCAGCATCAGCGGCTTCAGCGCCGTGACCAACGGCACCGTGTCCATCAGCGGCGGCAACCTCGTCTTCAGCCCAGCCGCGAACTTCAACGGCACCGGTGTGGTCACCTACACCCTCTCCGACGGCTTCACCACCTCAGCCGGCACCCTCGCGATCACGGTCAACCCGGAGAACGACGCCCCCGCCGGTGCTGACAAGACCATCACCACCCTGGAGGACACCGCCTACAGCTTCACGGCGGCTGATTACGGCTTCTCCGATCCAGCGGATGCCGCTGGTGCCTCCGGGGCCAACAGCCTGCAGAGCGTGATCCTTACCAGCCTGCCGGGCACAGGCAGCCTGTTGCTCGCAGGCGCTGCGGTCTCCGCTGGTCAGGAAATCGCTGCCGCCAGCCTTGCGTCCCTCACCTACACGCCACCGGCCCATGCCAACGGCAGCGCCATGGCCTCCTTCTCCTTCCGGGTGCGCGATAACGGCGGCACCACCCATGGCGGCATCGATCTCGATCCCACGCCCAACACGATCCGCTTCGATGTCACCCCGGTGAACGATGCGCCGGCCGGTACCAACAACACGATCACCGCGGCTGAAAACAGTATCTATACCTTCACGGCGGCCGATTTTGGCTTCACCGACCCGATCGACGCCGCCAGTGCCTCTGGAGCCAACGCGCTGCAGAGCGTGATCCTCACCAGCCTGCCGGCAGCAGGCACGTTGCGGCTCGCTGGCGCCGCAGTCACCGCCGGTCAGGAGATCACCGCCGCCAGCCTCGCCTCCCTCACCTTCATGCCGGCAGCCAACACGGTAGGGCAAATCATTTTTACGGAGAGTTGGGAGTTGCCGGCTCTTGGTGCGGAGGGTATATCCACTGCAATCCCCTCCCCATGGGTGCGCTGGCCTGGGGGCAGTACGTCTGCAATATGGCACCCAAGCGGAACATCAAGATTCAATCAGACTAACCCGCTCCAGAGTCCGGCTGACGGGAATCAGATTTTATATCTAAACGAGTTCAATAGAGGTATCTCAAGGATGAGTGGCGCTTCTATTCAGGCGAATACAACATATCGCCTTGGTGCGGCTATTGGCAACGATAGGCTTACGGATCCAAATCAATACTGGAGTCTTCAGTTGTGGGCTGATGATGGTGACGGGGTTTTTGAGTGGGTTTGGGAATCTGCAAATGCCTTTATTGGCCAGGAGTTTGGGACTAATGGCTTGGGCAGTCCGGTTAACCCCGAAAGCGGTGGTTGGAGTGTCAACTCCTATTCATTTGACTCCTCATCGCGCCCCGACCTTGTCGGTAGGGAAATCGTTGTATTCCTTAATAACTATTCCCCTGGCGTTTCATTCTATGATAATGTTGTTCTCTCAGCGGTATCTCCAGGCTATTCTGGTTTCTATGCCTCCTTCGGCTTCCAGGTCCGCGACAACGGCGGCACCGCCAATGGTGGTATGGATCTGGATCCCACGGCCAACACGATCAGCATCAACGTCACCCCGATCAACCAACCGCCGGCCGGTAGCGATAAAACCATCATCTCCCTGGAAGACAGCGTCTACAGCTTCAGTGCCGCCGATTTTGGCTTCAGCGATCCCATCGATGCCTCCAGGCCCAGCGGCGCCAACAGCCTGCAGGGTGTCGTCATCACCACCCTGCCGGCGGCGGGCAGCTTGCGGCTGGGCGGGGCTCTGATCTCTGCGGGGCAGGAAATCGCCGCCGCCAATCTTGCCTCTCTCACCTACACCCCACCGGCCAACGCCAACGGTGATGGTGTTGCCTCCTTCAGCTTCCAGGTGCGCGACAACGGCGGCACCGCAGGTGGCGGCATGGATCTTGATGCCACGCCCAACACCATCAGCTTCTCGCTCACGCCGGTGAACGACGCCCCCACAGGCGCCGACAAGACCATCACCACCCTGGAAGACACGGCCTACAGCTTCACGGCGGCTGATTTCGGCTTCTCCGATCCAGCGGATGCCGCTGGTGCCGCCGGGGCCAACAGCCTGCAGAGCGTGATCCTCTCCAGCCTGCCGAGCAGCGGCAGCCTGCAGCTCAGTGGAGCCACAGTTTCCGCCGGTCAGGAGATCGCGGCCGCCAGCCTCGCGTCCCTCACCTACACGCCGGTGGCCAATGCCAACGGCAACGCCATCGCCTCCTTCTCCTTCCGGGTGCGCGATAACGGCGGTACCGGCAATGGCGGCATCGATCTCGATCCCTTGGCCAACACGATCCGCTTCGATGTCACCCCGGTCAACGATCCACCCACCGCCACCAACCTTTCAGCCGCCGAGCAATACAACCTGAATACACCACAAGATCTGACTGACATTGTCGTCAGTGATGTTGATAGCCCCACGATCAGCGCCACGCTCACCCTTTCCAACCCAGCTGCCGGCAGCTTGTCCACGGCCACTGTCAATGGTGTCAGCTCCAGCTTCAGCGGCGGCGTCTGGAGCGCCAGTGGCGCCATCGCCTCGGTGAACGCCCTGTTGGCGGGGGTGTCCTTCGTGCCGGCTGCGGGGTTCAGCGAGTCCTTCTCGATCGCCACCAGCATCAACGATGGTGAAGCCCCAGCCATCACGGGGATCAAGCCGTTCTCCAGCGTTCCGCCGCTCACCGCACCAACGGTGAACGCCCTGGTCACCAACGACACCACCCCGTTGATCAGCGGCACGGTCCTGCTACTGGCAGGACAGAACTTCAAGGTGCAGCTAGGTAGCCAGACTTATACCTATGGCAGTTCAGCGGCCCTGCAGCTGAGTGGCAACAACTGGACGCTGCAGATTCCTGCGGATCAGGCTCTCAGCGATGGCACCTACAACGTGGTGGCCACCGTCTTCAACAGCAACAACCAGAGCCAGAGCGACTCCACCACCAATGAGCTGAAGGTGGACACCCTTGTTCCGTCTCTGGCGCTGACGTCTTCTGACTCCACCAGGGCCTACTGGCCCCTGATCAGCGGCACCAGCGAAGCCGGTCTGCCGGTGCAGATCAGCATCGGCGGCGCCACCTACCAGGTGCTGGCCGATGGCACGGGCCTCTGGAGCCTCAACACCGAGACAGCCACACCAACTGCCGGGGCCTTCAACCCCAACCGCGACGGCCTCAATACCCTCACGGTTCAGGCCACCGATCCTGCCGGCAATACCAACACCCTCAATGCCGGCCTCACGATCCGCTTCCCCTACCCCGATCTGGTGCTCACCAGCGTCAGCCTCGCCAGCGGCACCGGCCTCTCCAGCCAGATCCTGTCGGCTGTCATCAGCAACGCCACTCCCCAGGGTCCGGCAGGAGCAGCAAACACCATCCCAGCTTCGGCTGAATGGCTGGATCGCTACTTCCTCTCGCCCGATCCAATCTTCGCGGATGGTAATGACATCGGCCTCGGTGACTTCATCCTCCCGCTGGGCCGCGGGGTTCGCAACACTGGCCCCCTTGCTCCCGGTGAGAGCCGATCGGAAACCCTTAACGTACAACTGCCTGAACTGCCGGGTGATTACTATCTGATTGCCGCACTGGATAACACCACAGCCATCAACGAAGGTCTGGGTGAAGCCAACAATATCATCATCTCAGCTACGCCAGTTGTACGCATCGATGCGGTGTACAACGCCACCGTGAGCAGCAACCGTGATCACCTCACGGCAGGCGAGAGCGTGGAACTCAGCGGGCTGTTGAGCCGCGTCACCAATGGTGCGCCTGTGGCCAACAAGCCAGTCACGATCACGCTCACCAACACCACCAGCAACCGGGTGATCACGTTTACGGGCACCTCCGGCTCCGACGGAAGCTTCAGAACCACCTTTGTGCCCACCATTGAGCAGGCGGGCAACTACTCCATTGCCGCTCGCTGGTCGCCGAACCTTGGCGAAGACAGCACGCCGGAGGACAGCTTCAGCGTTGCCGGCTTGGGCTTCGTGGAGAACGGCTTCTTCTATAGCCCGATCGCCGAAGGCAACACCCTCAGTGGCAACGTCACCCTCCGCAACTACGGACCAAGCAGCGTCACGAATCTCAGCCTCTCGTCGCTCAATCTTCCCGGCACCTGGACCTTCACCACGACCGGCTTACCCGCCAGTCTCGCCTCCGGGGCCACCGCCACCATTCCATGGCAGCTCACCGTGCCGGATGCCTCGGTGCTCAACAGTGAGTTCCAGCTTGTGGCCGGGGGCACGGACGGCAGTGATCCACTGACCGCCACGAAACGCTTCGGCATCACGGTGGATCCCAAACACTCCGTGCTCGTGGCAACCCCGAACCCCCTGAGTGGTTCGGTGCTGCGCGGCAGTGAGACGCCGCTCGATGTTCTGATCCGCAACACGGGTTCGGCCAACTCCGGACCCATCAACGTGGTGCTGCCCTTCCCTTGGATGCGGCTCAACACCTCCTCCACCCTGGCGCCGTTGGCGCCAGGCAAAGACACCACCATTCACCTCACCCTCGCACCACCTGCCGATCTCCAGCTCGGCCTTTATTCGGCCAACATTGGCTTCCTGGATGAAACAAACCCTCAATACAGCTCAATTGTTCCCTTCAGTTTCCGGACCACCTCAAGTCTTACCGGGTCTGCTCATGTACGGCTGCTCGATGATCTTTCCCTGGCCATCGCCGGAACTCCCACCGTTGCCAACGCCGAGATCGAGTTGCTCGATGGCCTTACCGGTTCCATCCTCCGTCGCCTCAGCGATGAAGATGGTGTCCTGACCTTTGCTGATCTGCCGGAAGGGGATTACCAGATCCGCGCCAATGCAGACAAACACAGCCAAGGCCTGCAGCGCTTCTCTGTGCGCAGTGGCAGCGAGCAAAATGTTGACGTGTTCCTGCCTTACCAGGCGGTTCGCTACAGCTGGGTGGTGGTACCGATCACCCTCAGTGATGAGTACAAGATCACTCTCGATGCCACCTTCGAAACCGAGGTGCCCATTCCCGTTCTCACGATCAGCCCGGGCTCCATCGACCTCTGCCCACTCGATCAGGTGGGAGAGCAGCAGACCATCCATCTCACCCTCACCAACCATGGCTTGGTAAGGGCCAGCGATCTGCATTTCCTGCTTCCCAGCCATCCCAACTTCAACTTCAGCCTCACCGGTCTATCTCCCACCCTGGAGGCCAAGCAATCCGAGGTGGTGCGGTTGACGATCGATCGTATCGCCGACATCCCCAACGCCCCCACCTCGATCAACTGGGGCCAACTCGATTGGGAGTACACCACCTTCCTGCCCAACCAGGTGGCACCCATCAAGGTCGAAAGGGAAACGCCACTGCCTTTCCTGCTCTGCCCTGTGCCATTGCCGGGGGGGGGCAGCGATCTCGGTATTGGCGGCGGTGGCTACGGCGGCGGCGGTGGTGGCGGCGGTGGCTATGGCGGTGGCGGCGGCTTCAGCTTCAACCCCGGCGTCTCGATCACCGTGCCGTCTTCCGACCCGGTGCCCTATGTGACGGCTCGTGTGGGCATCCAACTCAATCAACGCGCCGTACTGTCCCGGGCCGCCTTTGAAGGCACCTTCACCCTGGAGAATCTCGATCCAGGCGTTGATCTGAGCAACATCCTGGTTGAGCTCGACATTTACGATAAGAATGGCCAACTCGTCAACGACCGTTTTGCGATCAGCTCCCCAACTCTGTCTGGTTTTATTGGTAACATTAATGGTTCCGGCTCCCTCAATCGTGGTCAGACTGGCACGGCTGTGTTTTCCATATTGGCGAATAACGAGGCGGCACCGATCGAGCCCACAGACTATTCAATTGGTGGGCACTTCTCCTATCTGCGCAATGACAATGTCGTCAATTATAATCTGATCCCAGCGCCGATCACGGTTGCACCCGCGCCCCTGCTCAGCCTGGATTATTTCCTGCAACGCGACGTTTTCTCCGACGATCCCTTTACCACTGCAATGGAGCCCACCAGGCCCTTTGTGCTTGGCCTTCTTGCTCGCAATAGTGGTTATGGCGCCGCTAACAACTTCACGATCACTTCGGGCCAGCCTCAAATTGTCGACAATCAAACCGGTCTGCTGATCGACTTCAAGTTGATCGGTTCGTCGGTCGGCAGCCAGACCAATACGATCAACCCCAGCCTCACGGTGAACCTGGGCAATCTGGCTGCCCAAAGCACTGCGGAAGCCCACTGGCTGATGACGTCCACCCTGCAGGGACGCTTCATTGATTACAAGGCCAATGTGGAGTATGTGAATCCGCTCGGCTTCAAGGATCTAGCCGCCAGCTTCTCCCAGCTCCAAAACGTAAAGCTGCACGAGCTGAACCACATGGTGCGTGACGACCGCGCTGGAGCTGACAACCTATTCGACTATCTCGTAAATGACAATCCCCCCAAGGTTGGCGAGGACAATACCGGCAAAGACCTTGACCCTGACCACCTCTACCTAAGCAACGGCAACGTCGAAACGGTTGATCTGATCAACGCCGGCAGTGTCTCCACCAGCCCCACGGGCACAGCCAATCAGTTCAGCGTTTCCTTCTTGAGCGTTGGCAGTGCCCCCTGGAAGTACCTGAAGATCAATGATCCCAGCAATGGCGCCTTTCCGATCGTCTCAATCCAGCGTCAGGATGGCAGCACGGTAGATCCCAACAATTATTGGATCACAGATCGCACCTTCCCGGAGAGCGGCAGGCCCATCTACGAATACAAGCTTCATCTCCTCGATCACGTTGCGGATGGTGCCAGCCCTGTTTACACGATTGTTTATAATTCATCCTATTCCAATACGCCTCCCGTTTTGAATGTGCCCCTGGCGAACCAGCAGGCATTCAATTCAGCTCCCTACAACCTCATCATTCCGAGTAACACATTCGGCGAAGTCGATCCAGGCGATCAGCTCTTCTATGCCGCCAGGCTGGTCGGTGGTGCTGCATTGCCCGCCTGGTTGAGTTTTGATCCAATCACCCGACGCTTCTCGGGCACCCCTGGTCCTGCCGATCTGGGCACCCTCAACCTGGAGGTCGTGGCCACCGACAACGCGGGCGCCTCCGCCGCCAGCAGCTTCCAGCTCCTGGTCTCGAGCGCGACCCTTGCCCCCACCCTGGCGATCACCGCTGTCAATGCTGATCAACTGGAGGGCGACGCCGGCTCCAAGGCCTTCACTTTCAGTGTCAGCCGCAGCGGCGACAGCATGGGTGCGTCTTCCGCGAGCTGGGCCGTGACGGGTTCCGGGTCCAATCCCGCCACTGCGGCTGATTTCCATGGTGCACTGCTCCCCTCCGGGATGGTGAGCTTCGCGGCGGGAGAGACCAGCCAAACCATCACGGTGCAGGTGAATGGCGACACGGTGGTGGAGAACGACGAAGGCTTCACGGTGACGCTGAGCAGCCCCAGCGGCGCCACGATTGCTATGGCCGCCGCCAGCGGCACGATCCGCAATGACGATGTTGAATTGAACAAACCTCCGACAGCGGTCGCGCTCACCAACGTGACCAACTCCCTGGCGGAGAACACCAGCACCAGCAGCCGCATCAAGCTGGCTGAGATTGCCATCAGCGATGACGCGCTGGGCAGCAACAGCATCTCCCTGCTGGGGGCTGATGCTGCTGCCTTTGAGGTGGATGGCAGCGCTCTGTATCTCAAGGCTGGCACCAGCCTCGACTACGAGACCAAGACCACCTATGCCGTGACGGTTTCGGTGAGCGACACCACGCTGAGCGGTTCGACACCCGTGAGCACCGGCTACAGCCTGGCCATCAGCGACGTGAACGAGGCGCCGACGTCGTTGGTGCTCAGTGCGACGACCTTCAATGAAAACATCCCGGCTGGCACTCTGGTGGCCAGCCTTAGCAGCAGCGATCCCGACACCTCACTCCAGAGCTTCAGCTATGCCCTGGTTGCCGGTGCTGGCGACACCGATAACCTGGCCTTCTACGTTACAGGCAATCAGCTTCACCTCACCCGTTCGCCCGATTATGAAGTCAAGTCTTCTTACTCTATCCGCCTGAGAACGACAGACCAGGGGGGATTGAGCTTCGAACGCAATCTGCAGCTGGCCGTCAATGATCTGCCGGATTCTCCCTCTTACAGCTTCAGTAGCAGTGCTGCCATCGTTTATGAAGGTGGGGCCCTTGCCCTAGGAATTGGCAGCTCCAACGTGGCGCCTGGCACTCGGATTTACTGGTCGTTCAGCGGCACCGGTATCAACAGCGCTGACTTCAACGACGGCATGCTCAGCGGCGCCTACGCGCTAGGAGCGGATGGCGGCGCCGCGTTCACCAAAACTATTGCTGCCGATCGTGTTGTTGAAGGTGATGAGGCGCTGGAGGTGAAATTCTTCAGCGATTTAGCCCGAAGCCAGCAGCTGGGCTCCACCATCCTGGTGACCATCAAGGATCCCTTATTCGGTGGCCCCACTGACGGCCCCGATAACATCATCGGATCCGCTGCCGATGAAATGATCAAGGGCGTTCCAACGGGCTCAATGAAGCGGGGCAAGGGAACGGTAGACAAGCTGACCGGAGGGGGCGGCAATGACAATTTCTTGCTGGGAGATGCCGCTGGGGTGTTCTACGACGACGGCAATCCCACCGTTCAGGACACGAAGGATATGGCCTGGATCACTGACTTTTCTGCCGGTGATAAGATTGTTCTGTCTGGTAACGCTGCTAACTACCAACTCGTCTCTGCCCGCTATAGTGGTTTCAGAGGCGTGCAAATTAGTGCGCTTCTGCCTGCTTCCATCCCGGAACCCATCGGTTTTGTTCAGGGTGCCACCACCACAAGCCTGGATCTGCTAAATGCCAGCCAATTCACCTATCTTGGTGCGCCCTAGATATGGTATTGGGCTGCATTTCTGCTTCCCCAGTCTCAATTCCCTTCCTTTGTTGTCCTGCCAGCCTCTGCCATGAACAGTCGACTCAGCGCTGCTTTGCTCACCACCTCGACCACCGTCGCTTTGTCGCTTCTTCCCGTGGCGCCCGCTGCCGCGTTGACGGTGACGGTCGGATCCTACGTTTACGATGTCAGCGTCTACACCGGCTCTTACAACAGCAATCCAACCCTCTTCCAGGGCCCGCCGGCGGGGCAGATGCCCTGGTGGGGTGATGGGACCGGAGACCTGGCTTCCATATTCGCCCATCAGGTTTACGATCGGCTCGGCTCAGGCCCCACATTCGGATATGGCCCCGTCTTTGCTTACAAGCTTTCGGGGAGTGACATCCTGGGTATTGTCCAAAATCTCAGCGATCCGCTCAGTCAGATTGAAGAAACAGTGGCGACCGATGCTTCTGTGAACTACGCAACCGCCACACCTCTTGGCCCAGCCACTTCACCGGTTCCTGGTCCGCTGCCACTCTTGGCTGTAGCAGCGGCTTTTGGCGCATCACGCAAGCTCAAGACACGAATCAATAGAAAACAGCAAATGCAGCGAACTGTGTAGGTTGAGAGTTGGCATGCAATATGCGGCTTACTTTTGTGACTCCTGTCAGTATGGCTTTTGAGCTGTCATGTGCACTTGAATGGTTGACCTCCGGATCAGTTGAAAACTTTCTTGGGGAGTGCTGCAAATCCTCCCCATGCCGAGTCATATCGAATCAGCCTTTCAACTTCTGATTCAGGATCTGATTGGCAAGCTTGGGATCGGCCTTACCGCCGGTTTGCTTCATTAACTGACCCACAAAAAAGCCCTGCAATTTCGTCTTGCCGCTGCGGAAGGCCTCCACCTCGGCGGGATGGGCGGCCAGCAGTGCATCGACGATGGCGCCGATTGCGGCGGGATCGCTGATCATGCCCAAGCCGCGCGCCGCCACGATCGCCTTGGCGGAACCGCCTTTCTCTAGCAACTCCGGCAGGATCTCCTTGGCGATCTTGCCGCTGATCGTGCCCGTTTCGATCAGTTGCACCATCTCGGCCAACTGCTGCGGCCGGAAGGGGAGGTCGTCATACGACAAGCGATTGGCATTCACATGGGCGGCGATGTCGCCGCAGATCCAGTTGGCCACACCTTTGGCCTCGGCGCCGGCAGCCACCGCCGCCTCGAAGTACTCGGCCATCGGGCGCTCCTCGGTGAGCACCCGGGCGTCGTAAGCCGACAGGCCCAGCTGCTCCGCGTAGCGATGGCGCTTGGCCGCCGGCAGCTCCGGCAATTCAGCTTGCCACGCTTTCCGTTGGGCTGGGCTCACCTCGATCGGGCCGAGATCGGGATCAGGGAAATAGCGATAGTCGCTGGACCCCTCCTTGGAACGCATGCTCTTGGTGAGCTGGCGGCCCTCATCCCAGAGGCGGGTTTCCTGAACCACGGGCTCACCGCTCTCGTAGGCCTTGATCTGCCGCTGAATCTCGTATTCACAGGCCCGTTGAATGGCGGAAAACGAGTTCATGTTCTTGATCTCCACCTTGGTGCCAAACGGCGCCTCGGGGCCGCGTCGTACCGAAATGTTGACGTCACAGCGCAGCGAACCCTCTTGCATGTTGCCGTCGCTGACGCCGAGATAGCGCATGATGCGGCGCACTTCTGAGGCGTATTCCGCCGCTTCGCGACCGGTGCGCAGATCCGGCTTGCTGACGATCTCAGCCAGCGCTACGCCGGCCCGGTTGTAATCCACCAGCGAATGGCTGCTGCCGGCGAGGCGATCGCTGCCGGCATGCACCAATTTGCCGGCGTCTTCCTCCATGTGCAGCCGCTCGATGCCGATGCGCTTGAGGTAGGTCTCCTTGCCCTTCTCGGCCACCTCCACCTCGATCCAGCCCTCCTGGGCGATCGGTTCGTCGTATTGGGAGATTTGGTAATTCTTGGGAAGGTCGGGATAGAAGTATTGCTTGCGATCGAACTTGCTGTGTTCAGCGACCTGCAGATTGAGGGCCAAGCTGGCCTTCACCGCATACTTCAGCACCTTCTGATTCAGCACCGGCAAGGTGCCCGGCAGCCCGCAGACCACCGGATCGATGTGGGTGTTGGGGGAATCGCCAAACACCGTGGAGGCGGAGGTGAAGATCTTGCTGGCGGTGCCCAGTTGCACATGGATCTCCAGGCCGATCACCGCTTCCCAGGCCGGTTGGTCGGCCGGCGCCGCGGAGCGGCTGGGCGTGGCGGCTGGGGCGGAGGCGCTGGCCATGGATCGGGGAGGGGGCGACGCCAGGAGCGGCTGGGGAACAGAGATCCTAGGTGGGAGGCGCGGGTTGGGACCGGCTGGGCCAGCGCCGCCGTGGCCCTGACCCCGGCGTCGGCAGACGGATCCTGGCGACCTCCAGGGACCCAGGCCCCAAAGTCCCCAAACGATTGCAGCCATCCAGATTGCCAGGCTCCCAGGCATCCACGCCCTCGGTCCTCCACGGCCGCAGTCCTCTACGGCCTCATGCCTCCAGGAGCCCTTGCCCCCAGGGTTTATCCGCACCCAAGGCCCCTTGCCCCAGCGCCTATCAATCCCCAAGGCCCCTTGGAGCATCGTCCCGGAGGAGCCGGGGAGCCTTCAGGCCCCGCAGCAGCTTGAGCCCAACGGCGGTCTCGATGGGCACCACCGTCTTTGCCAGGGACACCAGCCGGAGCCCACCTGGTCTGCGCCATGTTTCGACGCACGTTCCGCGCCTGTGTTCCACACAACCGCTTTCTGGCGCCTAGATCCTCCCGCCGTCTTCCCCTGCGGCGCGCGCATGCGGTTGAGGGGCTTGCCTGCGGCTGGGCCAGCGCCGCCGATCAGCTCAGCTGCGCCCACGACCCACGACCGAGGACCTAAGACCCAAGCCGGCTGGGGGCACGCACCACTGGCTACGGTGCCGACCAGCCGAATCAGAACGGCTGCGACAGACCCCGGATCGACATCGGCCCCCGCGATCCCATGGCGCTCCCCCCGACCCCATCTCCACAGCCCGGCGCGCCGCGGACCACGCCAGCGGGGGATGTGCTGGTGCTGGGCGGCGGCCTGATGGGCCTGGCGATCGCCCACCAGCTGGCCCGATGCGGCCGCGCCGTGCGGGTGCTCAGCCGCCGCCGCCGCGAAGCGGCGGGTTTCGTGGCCGCCGGCATGTTGGCGCCCCATGCCGAGGGCCTCACAGGCCGGCTGCTGGAGCTGGGCCAGCAGAGCCTCAACGAGGTGCCGCAGTGGGTGGCGGCGATCGAGGCCGAGAGCGGCCTGGCCTGCGGCCTGCGTCCCTGCGGCATCGTCGTGCCGCTGGAGAGCCAGGAGCAGGCGCTGGCTTTCCCCACCGCCAGCGCTGGAAGCCTGCTCAGGCGCCAACAGCTGGAACGGGAGATCCCCGGTATCGGCCCCCGCTGGCAGGCGGGCCTGCTCTTCCCCCAGGATGGCCAGATCGACAACCGCCGCCGTTTGATGCGAGCCCTGGAGCTGGCCTGCGCCAGGTTGGGGGTGCGCTTCCAGGAGGGGGCCGAGGTGCTGGGCCTGGATCAGGGGCCGGATGGGACCTTGCGGGGGGTGCGGCTGCGCAGCGTCGAGGCGGGAGAGCAGATGCTGGAGGCCTCCCAGGCGGTGCTCTGCTGTGGCGCCTGGAGCGGCCAGCTGCTGCCCCAGCTGCCGGTGCTGCCAGTCAAGGGACAGATGCTGTCCTTGCAGGCGCCGAGCCAGGCGTTGCGGCGGGTGCTGTTCGGGCCGGGCATCTACCTGGTGCCTCGCGAGGATGGATTGGTGGTCGTGGGGGCGACCAGCGAACCGGAGGCTGGCTTTGCGGAAGGGCTCACTCCGGATGGCCAACGCCGGCTTCAGGCCGGCATCGCCGAGCTGTTGCCGGAGGCCAGCGGCTGGCCGCCGATGGAGCGCTGGTGGGGCTTCCGCCCCGGCACCCCCGATGAGGGCCCGCTGCTGGGGCCGGGCCCGATCCCAGGCCTGTGGCTGGCCACGGGCCACTACCGCAATGGCGTGTTGCTGGCGGCGATCACAGCCCGGCTCACGGCGCAGGCTCTGAACGGGACCCTGGCCGAGGCGGATCGCCGTTGGCTGGAGGCCTTCCGCTGGGATCGCTTCCCGGCTGCCGCGAGCGCCGGTGGTGCGCTGCGCTGACACCAGGGGTGGCCTCAACAGGCCCTTCGCCGCGGCGATCGTGGCGTCAGGCTTTGCTGCGGTGATAGCCGTTGTTGTTTGGAATCGAGATCTGCCCGCTCATGATGAACTCGTGCCGGCGCCGTTCCGGGCTTGATCCCCATCCAGCTGGAACAAATCAGCTTGCGGATGCCATTGGACAATGGTCAGGAATCAGAGGATCCTCACCGCCGTGAGGGGCAACCCTTGCAGAACTGCGCGCTTTGGGGTTCGAGGTTGCCAAGCGTCGCGAGCCGGCCTGCCCACTGTGCTTTGAGCCACAAGGCTTCGATCTGGCTCCCGAGGCTTCAGTGAGCTGATGGGGCGGATCGGCTGGCGAGACGCGTGATCAGGAGCCGGACTGGCCGTGGCCTGGTTCATTAGGCCCTGGATCGGTTCACCGCCACGCTATGCAGGTTCTATCCGAAGTCCAGTGGGCTTTCGATTGGGAATTCAAGATTCCCGCAAGCCTCACGCAAGCGCAGTTCGTGCTATAATGAAAGCTGGTAGGGACTTATTCAATGGCAACGCTTGAAATTACTACCTTAATCGGCTGCCCACTGGCTTGCACTTTCTGCCCGCAAGATGCTTTGACTGCTGCCTACGGCAAAGGCTCGTCGCGGATGCTCAGCGTCGAGGACTTTCAGGCGGCATTAAGTAAATTGCCATCGCATGTGCGAATCGATTTTTCGGGCATGTCTGAGCCGTTTAAGAATCCAGACTGCATCAAGTTTGTGGAGCTTTCGCTGGATAAAGGAAATCCTACTGCCATCTACACTACTCTCAGTGGGCTCACTCCAAGTGATACTGATAAGCTAGCGGACTACGTCAAGGCTTCCAGATTCTGCAAGTTTGTCATCCATTTGCCAGATTCCTCAGGTAATATGAGAGGTTTCCGCTACGATGAAAATTATCTCTACGCACTTGAAACACTTCTGCCTTTGTCCGAAGTTTCCTGCATGACCATGAGTCCTGAGGCTCTCATTGACGAACATCTCTTAGAAGTTGTCAAAAGTTCCACCAAGCGTGATCAACTGATCGACAAACTGCCCAAAGGTTCCTTTAAAGGCTGGCGAAGAGCGGGTAGTCTCAACGATAGGCATGTGAAAGACCAACCACTTGAAGAGAAGGTGGAATGGAAATGTGGAATTACGTGTGCATCAACTCCTTTCTATGACCATAACGTAATGCTTCCGGATGGTCGGGTGGTGCTCTGCTGCATGGATTACGGCATCAAGCACGTTATTGGCAATCTTTTAGAGGATAGCTACGAGCATCTTTTTGATAGCGCTGAAATGGTTAAAATCCGCAATATCAACATGTCCCAAGATGCTGAGGTCAAAAAGGAATGCATCTGCACGCAGTGCTCGAACGTTTGCCGATGGGAGGCCAAAGATGGTGGTTGGATTCAGCAGCTGCCACCAGTAGCCAAGCCAGTAACGCTTCGCTCGATGGCTCGTGAGCTAAAAAATCGCACCCTCAGTAAGCTTCCGATCCCGCGCTGATTGATCTGCGGTTGAAGCTCGATCCGCAAGTCTGCTGGCATGTCTAATGTGGAAGAATCAAATTATGATTCCAATGGTCGCTGTGACTCAGGTTCCTTCAGTGTATTTTAAAAACCTTACGAAGTCCTGATTTTGCGATCGAAAGCACTCCTCCCCCACTTTGTTGCTTGCTTTGATTGCCTAATACCACGTCCTTGATCTTTGAATAGAGTGTATACTCATGGGCGTACTTCCATGTCCAATCATTCATCTGTTGAATGATAGGTTGAGGTGAAGTGGATTTAATGATGTCTTCAATCTCGTCCTTGACTTTTATGGGCTCCAAATAGTTCTTCAATGGCAAAGCAAACGGAATGTAGTCCAGTACATTTGGTGCACCTGCATAAATCGGGATTGTTCTGCAAAGGATCGCATCAATAATTTTGTCAGAAATGTATCCCTTCCAAAGCCCATTCTCCATGCAAAGACTGTAGTGGTAGGGAATCAAGCCGTCGGCTTTGTTTTCGAGTTCTCCACAGCCGATATTCAAGGAGCGGCCATAAATATGTCCATACGCTTGGCGAGCCAGCTCTTGAGCTATCTTGACACGGTTCGAACTAAAGCCATGAAGGTTGCCGCTCGCGATCATGCTGAATGAACTTTTTTTACTTTGGGTGAACGCATCCTGTAAGTAATGCGTGAGAGGGCCAGGCATGTGGTAGAACATCCCGCAGGGAAAGCCAATGAGCTTGCCGCGAACTTGATAGGTGCTCGGATCCGCACAGGTATAAACGACTGAACAATAAGTTCCGATCTTTCTGTCATAGAAACTATGATCAGGGGGCTCTTGAATGAAGCCAATGATCCTCTCCTTGGGGACGCGGGGCCTGAACTTTTTCTTGTCGTTAAAAATCACAAGCCAATCGTAGGAGTCGTTCTCCACGAACTCAATGCCATCGGCATCAGTCCATAGGGACTGCTCAATAATCCTGCGATTCAATGATGCAGAATCAGTCCAATTGCAAATCGCTCTGACTCGTACGCTCATGTTACAAGTATCCGGAGATGCAGGTGGCGAACATGGGGGCCTCGATCCTGATGTCCAGCAAATCTTCTCCGCCCACGCAACAACTTGTTGAATGATTCAACTGCCGCTGTTCTGACAATAAAGTCCGCCACTTGCTTGTGGCGATATCGATGCATGAGCCGGTCATGGGGTTGGCTTCATTGTCGGACCTCTATTCATCATAGCTGCTGACCATCCATCAGCCTGAATTGAAGCCGACCAGTTTGGCGGAAAAGTCGCGATTGGCTGCCTGGTCCTAGCCAGGAGCTGCGGTAGTCCTCTTCAGCAGAGACGTCTCGATGGTCTTCGCGGAGATTGCACAGTGAGATGGTCTGGCTGTTCTGCATAGCCATTGAGGGCGGAACGCTCAATGGCGTCTGCGACAACTTTGCTCACCGAACCGGCCCGCTGGTCAGCGTTCAGCCGCGTTTGCTGAGAGCGCCACACGCAGCCAACAGGATGCAGCAACACCCCGTAAGCTCCCAAGTGCGTCGGGGCACGCTCCTTGCGGCACCACCCGCTGGCCACAGCCCCTGCTTGGAAACCGACCCGCCGCCAGCGCCCCGGCCTACCCTATGAGCCCCACCCTCAGCTCCCCATCGGCAGCCTCCACCTCCTGCCTCCCCCTGCCGGTCGCGGCCATGGCGGAGCCGGTGGGCCGAGGCGACACCCGCCCCCTGGCCTGGCGGCTGCAGCAACTGGAGCGGCTGGACAGCCTGCTGCTGCGCTACGAGCCGCAGGTGCTGGAGGCCCTCGCCAGCGACCTCGGCAAACCCGCCTTGGAGGCCAGCTTCGAGCTCGTCGCCGTCCGCCAGGAGCTGCGCCTCAGCCGCCGCCGCCTGCGTCGCTGGATGGCGCCGCGCCGGCTGCCGCTGGACCTGCCGCTACGGCCTGGCCAAGCCTTTCAGCAGGCGGAACCCCTGGGCTGCGTCTTGATCATCGGCCCCTGGAATTACCCCTTTCAGCTTTGTCTTCACCCCTTGGTGAGCGCCTTGGCGGCCGGTAATACGGCGGTGCTCAAGCCCTCGGAACAGGCTCCTCGAACCGCGGCGTTGATCGCTGATGCCATCGCTTCCTGTCTTTCGCCGGAGGTTGTGCAGGTCGTCTGTGGTGATGGCGCGGTGGCGGCTCAGCTGCTGGAGGAGCGGTTCGACCACATCTTTTTCACCGGCGGCGGTCGGGTGGGGCGACTGGTCATGGCTGCTGCGGCCAGGAATCTCACACCGGTGACCCTGGAGCTGGGAGGGAAGAGCCCGGCGATCGTGCTCTCCGATGCCGATCTGGCCGTTTCGGCTCGGCGGCTGGCCTGGGGCCGCAGCATCAACGCCGGCCAGACCTGCATCGCCCCCGACCACCTTCTGGTTCAATCCGCGGTGCGTGAGCCCCTCGTGGCGGCGATCGGCAACGAACTCACACGCTTCTACGGCCCCGATCCCCTGGCCAGTCCCGACCTGGGCTGCATTGTCAACACGGCCCAGTTCGAGCGTCTCGCCGGGCTGCTGGCGGGGGCCCAGGCTCGCGGCCAAGTGCTGTACGGCGGTGCGCTGGATCCGAGCCGTCGCCGGATCTCCCCCACTCTGGTGGCGGTGGAGAACGGCGACGACCCGTTGATGCAGGAGGAGCTGTTTGGCCCCCTGCTGCCGATCCAAACGGTGGCCGATCTTGGCGAGGCCTGCCGGGAGATTCGCGCCAGGCCCAAACCGCTGGCGCTCTATCTCTTCAGTCGCGACAGCAAGGCCCAGCAGCAGGTGTTGCGGGAAACGAGTTCCGGTGGTGTGTGCTTCAACGATGTGGTGATGCAGGCTGGTTCCAGCCAGCTCCCTTTCGGCGGCGTGGGAGAGAGCGGCATGGGTTCTTATCACGGCGAGGCGGGTTTTCTGACCTTCTCCCATCTGCGCAGCGTGCTGCGCCGGCCGTTCTGGCTCGACGTGCCCCTGCGCTACCCGCCCTATGCCGGCAAGCTGGAGCTGGTGAAGCGCCTGCTCGGTTGATCGCCGATGACTCCATCGTCAACCCAAGCAGCCCTCAGCGCCCCCCAGCAACGCACACCGCGAA
>JBKDOR010000020.1:0-6529 GCA_046342775.1 Synechococcaceae cyanobacterium | reverse complement strand
CCCCATCGCAGCCACGACCGTGGGGCCAGACCTCGCGGGCCAGCCAGGCCCGCAATGCCGCTTCTTCGCCGTTGGCAACGCGCTCATCGATCGGGCCGAGCTCGGCCTCCAGGGTTTGCGCCAGCTGGGCACTGATCAGATGGCCGAGGGCATAGGAGGGGAAGTAGCCGAATAGCCCCTCGGCCCAATGGATGTCCTGCAGACAGCCTTCGGCATCGTTGCTGGGGCTGAGGCCGAGCAGGTCTGCCATGCGCTGGTTCCAGGCCCCGGGCAGGTCCTCCACGGCCAGGCCCTGCTCCAGCAGCGCCAGCTCCAGTTCGAAACGCAGCACGATGTGGAGGCAATAGCTCAATTCGTCGGCCTCCACCCGGATCAGTCCGGCTCGCATCGGGTTGAGCGCTCGCCAAAACCCTTGAGCGCCACCCCAGGCATCGCGCCCCAGGGTCTGCTCGAAACGCGGTTGCCAGCGCTGGGCAAAGGCCTTGCCGCGCGCCACCCGGCATTCCCAGAACAGGGATTGGGATTCATGCACCCCCATGGACGTGGCCTCGCCCAGGGGCCAGGGGAAGTAGTGGTCATCGCCGCGAGGCAGACCTTGTTCATAGAGCGAATGCCCCCACTCATGGGCGGTGGCCAGGAAGGCGGAAAAGGGTTGATTCGGCACCACGCGGGTGGTGATCCGGAAGTCGCCGGGGCCCACGGTGCAGGAGAAGGGGTGGGCGGAGCGAGACCGTTGACACCGCGAGGGGTCATAGCCCCAACTATCGAGCAGCTCCGCACACAGCAACTCCTGGCTCGTCTCCGACAGATCGATCGCCGCGGCGACATTGGCGTCGGGGCCAGGCAGGCCACGGGCCTGCTCAAGCAGGCCGGGCAGGTCTCGCAGAAGCGGCTGGAACAGGTCGTTGAGGCGAGCCTTGCTGATCTCCGGCTCGAACGGTTGCGCCAGCACCTCCCAGGGGCTGCGTTCCACGGGTTCGGCAGCGGCGAGCTGGCGGGCCTGCTCCTGGCGCAGGCTCACCAGCTCGGCAAGGGCTGGGGCGAAGCTGGCGAAATCGTTCTGGCGGCGAGCCTCCTGCCAGAGGGAATTGCCGCGGGACTGGGCTTGGGCCAGCCGGGTCACCAGGGCCGGATCGAGGCAGCGCTGGCGATTCAGTTCCAGTCGCAACAACTCCAGATTGCGCTGCAGCTGCGGTGACGACCCGCTGGCGGTTTCGGTTTCGACCGCCGCCACCAACTCGGCATAGGCGTCACTGCTCTGGCGGGCATGCAGCTGGCCGGCCAGCAGGGCCAGCTGTTCGCCGCGCCATGGGGCCCCTTGCGACGGCATCACAGTGTTCTGGTCGTAATAGAGGGCGCTCTGGATCGACCCCAGCAGGCGGGTGGTGTGGAGATGCGCCTGCAGACGATCCAAGGCGGGAGACGCGACCGACATGGCGGAGACCAGGACTTTGCGGTGATCCTGTCGCAGTGGCCGCATCCACTGCCTGGATGGCTCGGTGCCGCCACTGCCGCCACTGCTGCCACTGGCGCCACAGCTACCGCAGCCACCGGGATCGCCGGAGCCGCATGGATCGCAGTCCAGCCTGGGCCTTGGTGGTGAAGCAGCCCGCCAGCAGCGTCAAGAAGCAGCCGGCCAGCAGCGTCAAACGGCGTTGAGATGGTCAGGGGCTGCCGAAGAACCCGATGGAGTTGAGCAACAGCGCGATCGCCAGCATCGGCAGCAGCACGCCCCCGAGAATCATCAGCCGTTGGCGCAGGCCGGCGTCAGGGATGAGGTTCATGGCAAGGGGCGAAACAGTCCGATTCTGTGCCGTGCTCAGCTCCAGTGGAACCGCATCGGCACAGCCCCATCGAGACTGAGCTTCACCGGGCAGGCCTCTCCAGCGCGCCGCAGCACCTCCCGTTGATCGGGCGCCAGCTGGCTCGGCAGGCTGATCCAGGCTTCGAGCAAAGCCACCCGCCGGGGGCCTTCGGTCGTCATCGATTTTTCGATCCGCACCTCGCTGCCCTCCAGTTGCCAGCCGTGACGCTCGGCGACGATGCCAAGGATCGTGAGGATGCAGGTCGCCAGCGCCGTGGCCAGCAAATCGGTGGGAGAGAAGGCTTCCCCCTTGCCTTGGTTGTCGATCGGCGCATCGCTGAGCAGCACCGATCCCGAAGGGCCATGGACGCTGCTGCAGCGCAGGGCGCCGAGATAGGTGCTGGTGATCGTGGTCATGGCCTCAGAACCTCCTGGGAGCCAAGGGCAGACGGCGGCACGCCGCAGGACTGGCGATCGCGGCAGAGCTGGTCAAGATCCGGGCGGCCGGTCCAGCGCAACCGCTGGCGGGCCCAGAAGCCATAGACCGCATCCGCCAACGGGCGCAACAGGGGCCAGCAGGTCGGGGCGTAGAGCCAACCCAGATCCACCAGTTGGTAAGCCCGGCGAAACACCTCCAGATCGCAAAGCACGGTGCCATCGGCCGCGATGGCGTGGATTCGCCCCATGGCTTGCCGATAGCCGATGCCGCACCAGCGGCTGGGGTCGTAGTCCGCGGCATCGATATCCACAAATGCCAGGCGACCTCGCTGGCCATCGCGGCGTTGCAGCAGGCGCACCTCCCGCAGGCAGAGCGGACAGCCTCCGTCGTAAAGAACGGTCAACTGCGGTCGCGAGTCAGAGGGGCGCGATGGTTGAGGCGCGGGGGCCAGGGGGGTGATGGTGGCTGACGGCGGTGCGATCGCGCTGGAGCTGGCGGCGGCGCTGGGGTTAGCGCTGGCGGCTGCGCTGGCGGACGGTGAGCCCTTCACGCTGAGGAGGTTCGTTCTTGGCCCCAGCCTGGCGCAGGCTGGCGGCAATGGCGGCCGGCCACCTCGGGGTGGTCCGGTCCCTCCCCCCAATGCCGGGATCAGGGTCGCCTTCAACCCGGCGCGGCACGGCACGGCCATCGGGCTCGATCACCCCTTTCCCAACCGCCTGGGTGTGGGACGGGTGGGGGTGAGTCATCGCCGTGCCCCCATCGGCGCGGTGATCCCCCAAACCATCGGGGCGGTACCCGACCCGTCGCGGGGTTCTCTCAAGGGCTGGAGCCGCTTAAGTTCGTCTCGAAGCATGAGACTCAATGCCCCTGAGCCAGGTCCCTGTGGGATCCCATGGGCGAATCGACCAACTGCCTGAAGGCCCGGGCCTGCGCGAGCGGCTTCTGGCCTTGAGGGCCGCGAACCCCCGGCGTGGCGCCTCGGCATGACCGCCGAGCCGCCCCCCAACCCGGACGAGCGCTCGGACTACTCACCCCTCGCCGTCGTCGTGAGCGCTCCGCTGGCCAGGTAACGGCTCACCAAGGCCAGCAGCGCCAAGGCAGCCAGGGCGGCGAGCAGCAATCCCACCGCCTCACCCGTCAGCGGCACCAGACCCAGCACGGCGACCAGCCCGGGAATCGCCTGGATCAGCAGCCACAGCCCGATCCCGAGGCCAGCCCCCAGCTGGGTGATGCGATGGCGCGGTTCTCCGTTGAGCCACACCAGCCCGCCACCGGCGATCAGCAGCAGGGCGAACACCAGGCTGCGTTGCAGCGGCGTGTCCAGGGAGGGCCAGCGGCTCAGGATCAGCACCGCCACGCTGAGGGCCCCGCCCTGCCCCAGCGCTCGCCGCCAGGTGGCGGGGCCGAACAGGGGCGCATCCGGTGGGCGAGGCGGGCGGCGCATCTGGCTGGCATGGCCCGGTAGCGCCTCGAACACCACCGTGCAGGCGGGGTCGATCACGAGATGCAGCAAGGCGATGTGCAACGGCAGCAGCAACAGCGGCTGGCCGGGCAGCAGCAGCGGCAGCACGGTGAGGCTGGCGATCGGCAGGTGAATCGCCAGGGTGTACCCGAGGGCGCGGTGCAGATTGGCCTCGATGCGTCGCCCCAGGGCCAGGGCCTCCACCAGGCTGCCGAAATCATCGTGCAGCAGCACCAGATCCGCCGACTCCCGGGCCACGGCGGTGCCGCGCTCGCCCATGGCGACGCCGATATCCGCCGCCTTGAGGGCTGGGGCGTCGTTGATGCCATCTCCCCCCATGGCCACCACCTCGCCGCGGGCTTGGAAGGCGCGCACCAACTGCAGCTTCTGTTGCGGCAGCACCCGGGCGAACACGCTAATCCGCTCCAGCTTTTCCGCCAGGGCCTCGCTGCTGAGCGCGTCCAGATCGGCGCCGCTGAGCACAGGTCCCGGCGGCAGACCGGCCTGGTCGGCGATGGCCCGGGCCGTCTGGGGGCCATCACCGGTGATCATCACCACTCGCACCCCGGCGCCGGCGGCGCGGGCGACGGCTGCCGACACTTCGGGCCGCAGCGGATCAGCCAGGCCGATCAGGCCCACCGGTGCGAACTGGTAGTCATGCACATCCGCGGGCGGTTGGCCGCTCTGCTGGTCGAGCAGGTGGGGATGCAAGGGGGCCCCATCCAGGCCAGTGGCAACCGCGAGCACCCGCAATCCCTGCCGTGCCAAATCCGCCGCCGCGTTCAGCAAGGCGCTGCTGGTGGCGGCGTCGAGGTGGCACAGCTGGGCGATCGCCTCGGGAGCGCCCTTGGCGGCCAGGTGGGGCTGGCCGGAGCCGTCGCGCCACAGCTGGGAGAACACCAGGAGATCGCGCTGCAGCGGGTATTCCCGCGCCAGGGGCCAGTCGGGGTGGAGGTGCTCGCTGTGTTGCAGCTCCGCTTCTGCCAACCGCTGGATGGCGAGTTCCATGGCATCGACGGGATCGTTGCGGCTGGCCAGCACCGCCAGCTCCAGCAGCCCATGCCATGGCTCCAGCAGCGGCTCGCCCTGGCGCCAACTGGCCCCCTCAGGCCAGGTGCGCAGCTGGGTCACCGCCATGCGGTTCTGCGTGAGCGTGCCGGTCTTGTCGACCGCCAGCAGCGTGGCGCCACCGAGACTCTCCACCGCCGCCGGCCAGCGCGCCAGCACGCCGATGCGGGCGAGGCGCAAGGCGCCAAGGGCCAGAAACAGCGCCAGCACCACCGGGATCTCATTGGGCAACAGCGCCAAGGCCAGGGCCAGGGCCGCCAGCAGGGCCTTCCACCAATCGCCACTGAGGCTCCCCTGCAACACCGCCAGCAGGGCGCAAACCACCAGGGCCAAGCCCGTGAGCCTTGTCGTGAGCCGGCGGGTGTGGCGTTGCAGCCGCGTGGGCGGTGGTTCCACCGTGGCGAGGCTGCGGCCGAGGCGACCCAACTCGGTGGCCTCCCCCACCGCCACCACCTCCGCCCAGCCGCGTCCGCTGGCCACCAACGATCCTGCCCGCAGCAGCTCGCCGGGTTGGCTGCGGGCCACCGGCAGGGATTCTCCCGTGAGCAGCGATTCATCGAGCCAGAGGCCCACGCTGTCCAGCAAGCGCGCATCGGCGGCCAGCCGCTCCCCTTCTTCCAAGCGCAGTTGATCTCCCAGATGCAGGGCCTCAGGGGCCAGCTCCAGCTCCTGGCCAGCGCGACGCACGTGGGCCCGGGGCGCGCTGAGCCGAGCCAGCTCGGCGAGAGCCCGGCGGCTGCGTCGCTGCTGCAAGCCATCCAGCAGGCTGATCCCCACCACAAACAGCAGCAGGATCGAGGCCTCCTGCGGTTCACCGATCAGCCCGTAGATCAGGGCGCAGGCCAGCAGCAACAGGTTGGTGGGCTCCAGCACGGCGGTCTCCGGGTTTGAACGGCCATGGCCACGAGCGCTCCGCGCCAGAGGCCCAGAACCGCACCTTGGCCAGCTTCGGCCGTGCTGGCACGACCGGTGCAGCAACCGACAACGTTGAACTCGCCTGGGTTCATCACTCGTGCACTGATCTCGCCATGGCTGATCTGGCGACGGCTCACCACCTGATGGTTGTGACCGACGCCAGGCGCTCCCGGCCGCGCCGTTGGGTTGATGCGGCCGACCCCTGGGGCCTGACGCCATGCAGGGGGCGCGGTCACTGGGCAAGTCGGACACGGGCCGGGAAGCGAGTGGCAGGCAACGGCATCGATCCCATCCCTCGGGGCCGCGTCCCCTCCAGTGGTGTGAACCCCAGGCCCGAATGCCTTGATTCGAGTCTGAAAACTGCCGGCGAAGCAAAGCGCTGGGAGAGCCACGCGTGAATGGCCATTTCCCTGTGTCTTGTCGCAACACTCAGTGGCTAGGATTGCTGGGGATCTCTGGATCGCGATACGACTGATATCTTATCAAGAATATCCAAGCCAATCGGAAAGGAGCGGAAATGCTGTGCTCGCTGTTATAATTCATCTCGCTTTTGCTGAATCTAATGCGGTTCCAGAAGGAGACTTAATCGACGATCTTGACGTCGGCCGCACTTTCGATTCTGATGCCTTTATCGGTTGTTTTGTATAGTTTATAGATTTCTTTGAGATTCGAGTTGACAATGCGATTCGTTTCGTTTATATTTCTGGCCTTGCTATTCCACTTGTTGCGAATAGATATCTGAGTTTCGGAGCGCTCTGAAATTCCCGTATTGATCTCGTCAATTTGTGATGATGGCGCAATTACGGGCGTTTGGGAAAGGCCAATTATTTCGGGAAACTTG
>JBKDOR010000019.1:0-24322 GCA_046342775.1 Synechococcaceae cyanobacterium | reverse complement strand
CGGCGTCAGGTTCAACTGAGCGCCAGCGGTGATCGCGTGCTCAATTTGGTGTTCTCCACCGCTGACCAGGCCGTGGCGGATAGCTCCTACAGCCTGATCGCCAGCATCGAGCCCCCGGCTGGTGTGGTGGACAGCAATCTGGCCAACAACCAGAGCGTGGTTCTGGTCAACGGCCGCGACAGTGATCCGGTGCTGATCTGGACGAGTACGGCCCTCAATGCGATCCAGTCGGCAGGCAGCAATGGCAAACCCGGTGTACCCCCCACCCTGGGTACCCGGATGATGGCCATGCTCTCCACCGCGATGCTCGACACCGTGGCCGCCTTCGGCGACAAGGTGAGGCCTTACCGCCTTGATCTGAATGCCCCGAAGGGCGCCAACCGCGATGCCGCGATCGTGGGGGCGGCCCAGCGAATCCTGGCCCGGGAGTTGCCGGGTGAGTCGGACCTGATTCAGGCTCAGATGAGCCAATCCTTAGCTGACCTCAAGGGCTCGAAGAAGGCGATCGAGGCTGGTCTGGCCTTCGGGGCCAGTGTGGCGGATCAGGTGCGCGCTTCCCGCGCTAACGATGGCTTCGACAACAACACGCCCTACACACCCCCCAGCAACGGTCTACCCGGATACGTGTGGATGCCGGCCACTTCCGGCCCCACCGCTGGCGTAGCCCTTGGCTCCAACTGGGGTTCGGTGACCCCCTGGGTGATCAGCGGGCCTGACGCCTACAAATCCGATGGCCTGCAGTGCCGGCCCGATGTGAACCTCGACCTCTACGCCACCCAGCTCAATGAGGTGCGGCAGATGGGCGGCCTGGCCAACACGGCAGTCACCACGATCAATCGCACGGCCGATCAGACCGAGATCGCCAAGTTCTGGGCCTACGACCGACCCGACACCTTCCGTCCTTACGGACAGTTGCTCGACATCGCCATGGATGTGGCGGCCAGCAAGGCCTCCAGCCTGGAAACCAACGCCAAGCTGATCGCCACCCTCAGCACCGCCATGGCCGATTCGGTGATCTGCGCCTGGAAAGAGAAGTACAGCAATGTTCAGCCGCGTCCCGACGTGCTGATCACGGGCTGCTTTTCCGACACCGATGGGGTGGACTCCACGGTGCGGGACACCGCCTGGCAGTCGTTGCTGTTGCCGATCAACGGCATTCAATCCCCACCTTTCCCCGATTTCCTCTCGGGCCATTCGGCGATGGGCGGAGCCTTCGCCAGCGTGATGACCCAGTTCTACGGGGATAACGTGGTGTTCTCGGCGCGATCGGCGGAGCTTCCCGGCGTGGAGCGCAACTTTGATGGCTGGATCGCTCCGGGCAGCCTCGGGGATCTGAGCACCGTGACCGTGCGGCCCAACAGCTTCTACGAGGCCGGTCTGGAGGATGCGGTCAGCCGCGTGTATGGCGGGGTGCACATCCGCGAGGCCTGCCTCGATTCCTTCAACGTTGGCCTGAACGTGGGCAACACCGTGGCCCAGGCCTTCCTTGGCTAGGGAAGAGCGTCTGATCGTCAGGCCTTCACCAGCCTTCGGGCCTCCACCATGACGTCCGCCCGCCGGGCGTGATCAGCAGGTGCTGGCCCACTTCGTTCTCGCTGAAGCCCCGATCCGGATGCGGGTGTGGGCTGTACCAGCGGCTTCCCGTGGGGTCTCAGCCGAGGCCGAGACCCTTTCTTGCCCCGCCAGGCGGCCTGGAGAATCCCAGGCAGATCTAGGCCCCACCCTGGCCCTCGGGATGGCCGCTGTTGGGGAGTTCCTGCGGTTGTGCCATGGGGATGTTCAGCGGTTCCCGCAAGGCCCGTAAAATCGCTCCTGTCTCGTGATGGGGGGTTACCCCTCGATCAAGGGGCGCCGCGCCCATCTGGCGGAATTGGTAGACGCGCTGGATTTAGGTTCCAGTGGCTTTGGCTGTGGGGGTTCAAGTCCCCCGGTGGGCATCGAGAGCGGTTCAGGGCATCGGGTGGCAGTAGAGCACCGCAAGGCTGTTCACAACTCTCCCAGCCGGGCCTCAGCTGGGATCCGGTTGGGCTTAGGTGGCAGGTTCCCAGGCCGGGGGCCTGGCCGCCTGTTCAAGACCCGCGAGCCCTGATGGCCGCCTGGATTCGAGAGGCGGGCGACGCAGCTGGCTGGCTGCCCCAGCCAGCGGTCCGCCGCAAGCTTGCGTAACGTACCCCCCACATCTCCGGATCTTCCAGCACCGATGCGTGAAGCGCTGGCCCCGGGCCCCGCTCCCCTAGCGATGGCCGCCGTCACCCTGCCAGCGAGGCTCCCCAGCGGCGTTCCCAGGGAATTCCTCGATCCCCCGGCGGCCTGGAACCCCACCGTCGCCTTGTTTCTGGGCGGCTATGGCCTGGCGGCCCTGAGCATCTGGGGCTGGTTTGTGGCCCAATGGCCCCTGCCGCCTCTGCTGGTGGTGGGCTTTCTCGCTCTGCATCTCGAGGGCACGGTGATCCATGACGCCTGCCATAACGCCGCCCATCCGAACCGCTTCTGGAACGCGGTGATGGGGCACGGCGCAGCCCTGCTGCTGGGCTTCAGCTTTCCGGTGTTCACCCGGGTGCATCTGCAGCACCACGCCCATGTGAACGACCCCAAGCATGATCCCGATCACATCGTCAGCACGTTCGGGCCGCTCTGGCTGATCGCGCCACGGTTTTTCTATCACGAAGTCTTTTTCTTTAGGCGGCGCTTGTGGCGCCGTTATGAGCTGCTGGAATGGGCGATCGCCCGCATGATCTTTGTTGCGATTGTGCTCTCAGCGGTTCACTTTGGTTTTTTGCCATTCGTGTTCAACTGTTGGTTCGCCCCTGCCCTGATGGTGGGTGTGACGTTGGGGTTGTTTTTCGATTACTTACCGCATCGCCCCTTTCAATCGCGCAACCGCTGGCACAACGCCCGTGTCTACCCCAGCCGCTTGATGAATTGGTTGATTATGGGGCAAAATTATCATTTGGTCCACCACCTCTGGCCTTCGATTCCTTGGTTTGAATATCGGCCCGCTTATCACGCCACCCGTCACATCCTCGACGCCAAGGGTTCGCCGCAACGTCTGGGCATGTTCGAAACCCGTTCCGATGCTCTCAACTTCATCTACGACATCTTTCTTGGCGTGCGCAGCCACAAGAAAAAACGCAGTCGTCTGCGTCCGATCGCGGCTTTGATGCCCACGCCCCACGCCCGGCGCCGGGTGTTGGAGCTGCTGCATCGCACCGCCGTTTCACCTGTGCGTTGAGCAAATGTTCCAGGCCTGCAAATCAATTAGCTGAAACTGCGGGGTACAGTACTGGGATTACCATTGCGTATCGCGTGGTAGGCGGGGGAGAGGATCTCCACATCGGCGGCGGCGAACTGATCCTGAATCGCCCCGAGTAAATCGGAAAGCGTTTGGCGGTAGCTGCTCACATCGCATACCGTGGCGTTGAGCTCATAGCTGATGTGAAAATCGTTGAGGGCGAGCTGCAGCACATAGGCCGCGGGCTCTGCGCTGATGCCATTCGTCTCACGGGCGGCGGCCAGCAACAGCCCGTGCACCTGGCGCCAGGGCACGTCGTAGCCGATCGTCACCGTGGTGGCCAGCGCCAGGGATTGGTGGAACTCCCGTTCGGGAAAGCTGTAGTTCACGATCGGACTGCTGATCACCGTGGCGTTCGGCAGGCTCACCAGCTCATTGCGCGGCGTGCGGATGCGGGTGACCAGCAGGCTGCGCTCCTGCACCACGCCCAGCACACCGTTGATCAGCACGCGGTCGCCATCGTTGAAGCCCCGGGTGTAGATCAACATCACGCCGCTGATCACATTGGTGGCCACGGCGCTGGATCCCAAGGCCGCCAACAGGCCCACAAACAGCCCCGCCCCCTGAAAGGCCTTGCTGTTGGACCCCGGGATGTAGGGATAAGAGATCACCAACCCGATCATCACGATCAGCACCGCGACGATGCGGCCGGTGGGACGCCCCCACTCCGGGTAAAACCCCGGCACGCGAATCCGACCCAGCGCCATGGCGCCGAACCAGGCATTGCTGACCCGCACCACCAACGCCGTGATCCCCAGGATCAGGGCCACCACCGCCAAGCTGGGCAGGGCATTGACCAGCACCATGCCGAGCGCCACCAAGCCGCTGCGCATCTGGCTGCGCAGGCCCGCCGCCAGGATCTGGGTGGGCGGGAACTGGCTGAGCAGCAGCGGCACCAGCAGGTAGCTGATCAGCAGCAACAGCGTCCAGTGGACGATCTCCAGGCCAAGGTGCAGGCCGAAGCGCAACTGATCCACATCGAGCAGCTGGCTGGAGCCCAGTTGCCAGCCCTGGTCCCGCGCTTGGATGCGCCGCAACAGGCGCCGATGCAGTTGGCGCTGCCAGCGGATCCACAGCACGTAGAGGATCAGCAGCAGCAAGGCCATCCCGCTGCCCCACAGCCACACCTCCGGCCGATGGCGCTCCCGGTACTGGCGGATCGCGGCCCGCAACTTGTCGCGATAGACCTCCGCAAGGGCCTGTTGGGAGAGGCCGGCCAGGGCGGCGGCGCGGGAATCCACCGCCAGCCGCGGCAGGGTGCTGCCGTCGTCCAGCCGCACCGACACCATCCAGTACGGCGGATGCTCTTCCACCACCAGCCGGTCCGGATTGAAGGAGCTGTCTTTGGCCAGCTGTTGCAATCCGCGGCTGATGCGGGTCGCCAGTTCGCGGGGGGTCTGGGCGCCGGCGGCCACCTTGATCTCGATCACCTTCTCGCCTTCGAGCTCAACCCAGGCCGGGGCGCTCGATGGGGCCAGCCTTGACGGCGAGGGCGTCGAGGCCGAGGGACGCGATGGGGCGGGACTCGAGGCCGAGGGGCGAGAAGCGCTGAGGCTGGATGCTGAGGGGCTCGCCGCCGTGACCGGCAGCAGCTGGAGCCCAAGCCACAGCGCCGCCCCCAGAGCGACCCACCAGCGAAGGCCCCGCGAGCGAGCAACAGAACGGCGCATGGCAACCGGGAGACACCACCGTCAGGCCGGTGGCTGGAGCCCCATTCTCCGCCGGGGCCGCCGCGGTGCAGACAGCTTTCAGGGCATCGAGAGCGTTGTGGCGCCGCGCTGGCGTGACCTCACCATGCGGACCAAACGGCAAGATTTCGGGAACAACACCATCCAATGACAACTTGATGGGGCAGCAAGCTCCGCTGAGGAACTCGGAAAATCCAGGTCCAAGGCTGAGAAAGGCTTTTGCTGCTATCCAATCGAGGCCCACATGCGGTGTACGGAGCTTGCTGCCTCATCAGCAGTGCTGAGGGACCAAGCGTGCTTCACCTGCGCCAGGCCGACCCGCGTTGCGGGGCGCCTGCCAAGGGCAGCTGTCCTGGGCGCCTGTGATGGCCGGCTGTGATGGGCAGCTGTGATGGGCGAGGGCGATCGCGTCAAGCCGCCCCAGCAGCAGCCGCCTCGCCAGACGCTTGCACGCCGGCCGCGTCTTGCCCCGGGGCCGACCAGTAGGGGTCCAGGAAGCTGAGGGGGCGCGCCATCGTGGCGGAGAAGCCGAGGATGCCCGGGTCGCGGTGTTCAACCAGCAGGCTGTCGTCGGCATCGAGCAGGAACGTGCCGCCGCGCTGACAGAGAAAGTCGTCGCGGGGCACGTAGGTGCGCCAGTGGCCCAACACCTCCACCATGTTGGCCAGCCGCACCGTGGCCAGCTCGAACGGCCGCAGGAATCCCTCGCCTCCGGCCAGGTTGAACAGGGGCGCCCGCAGCCGTTGCGGGGCGTTGCGGTCGCCGCTGTAGCCGCGCAGCACCTCGGCCAGGGTGCCGGGGGAGCCGACCCCGGCGCACATCAGCAACAACGAGGGCCAGGGGCCGCTGGGGTGGCGCACCCCCTCGTAGAGGTCGAGGGCCCGGTGCAGGGTCGGCTCGGCGTCGACCTCCAGGCAGCGGGAGGGAAAGCCGGTGTAGGCGCAGAAACGCTCGGCGCCGCTCTGATCGCCGATGCCGATCGCCAGCAGGCCGATGTCGGCGGCCTGGAGCCGCGGCAACGCCTCGGCCAGGGCCTGGGCGTATTCGAGGCTGTCGAAATCGCCGAGCTGGGGCAGCAGCACCACCAGGCGCCTGCGCCCCGAAGCCATCTCGGGCCGGGTCTGAAGGCGTTGCAGCAGGGCGGGAGGGGTTTGCATGGCCCGCAACGTAGGCCGCTGTCGCGGGATTGGGATAGGGGGCACTTTGCGGAGCGAGAGTCCGGGGCTGAACCGGGTGTGGCTGAATCCCGAGCTGCCCGAGCCGCTTCGGTGACGACGCGGCCAGCTTGACGCTGTGGCCCGCCACCGCGGCCGGGGCCGCCGATCCCCGGCCCGGCGCCGAAGCGCCGGCCTGGCTGCGCGGTGCGAGGCGACGGGCCCGCCCGGCGCTGTCGCTGTCCTTGGCCTGGAATCCGCAGGCGTTCTCCTCCCGCCACAGCCTGGCGGACTGGATGACCTGAGTCGATCAGTGCCTGGTGGATGAGCTGGTGGTGCTGATCGATCGCTGGGGACCCCAGGGCCTGGCCAAGAAGCTGGCGCTGGTGCGCCAACAGGGATTCAGCGGCAGCGATCTGTTCTTCGACGACTCGCTGCGGCCCCATCTGCCGCTGGAGCCCTGAACACGATCAACGCCGGTCCACCACCTGCAATCCGATCGGAGCCAGGGCGATCAGGGCCAGCTTGATGTGCTGCAGGCCGAAGGGGATGCCGATGATCGTCACGAAGCAGGCGAGGGCGGAGGTGAGATGGCCGATGGCCAGCCACCAGCCCGCCAACAGGAACCAGATCACGTTGCCCAGCAGGCCGAGGGGGCCGGTGCCGAGGTCGGCATGGCCCGTGAGTTCACGGCGGCTGATCGCCTCGCGACCGAAGGGCCAGAACGCAAAATTGCCGATCACGAAACAGCTGCGCGCCCAGGGCAGCCCCACGATCGTGATCGCCGCCACCAGGCCCGCCAGCCACCAGCCGAGCCCCATCACCAGCCCGCCACACACGAACCAGATCAGGTTCAGCAAAACGCTCAGCACCACCAGCGGTCAGCTGCCGCTCACGTTATCGAGGATGCCCGCCCCAGCCAGCGCCCACCGCTTCACGCCCAACCGCAGGGCGATCAGCAAGACGCCCGGCGGGCCCGACGGCCGGCCAGGGGCCAGGCTGGGAAGGCGGGGATGAACGCCTCAACCGGGTGAACGCCAACACAACAACCTGTCTGACGCCACGGCGGCGGGGCACGGCCTGGCTGGCGCTGCTGCTGGTCGCCTCGCTGCTGCTCTCGGGGCTGCTGGCGGCACTGCGACCGAGCGCTGGCCTCGCCTCCACCCCCACCAGCACCACGGGCGACGAACTGGTGTTCACCGCCGGCAGCTTCGACGTGGCGCCGGTGCGGATCCTCAATATCCCGGCCCTCATGGTCGCCTCCCCGCAACTGCCCGGCGACGGCAAGGGAACGGTGGTGAAGGCCAGCCAGCGGGCCCGGCTGATCGAGAACACGTTGCGCCTGCTCTATTCCCCACCGACCTTCTGCAGCGCGTCCGAGAGCCTCGCCGAGGACGTGTTGGAGGGGGTGTTTCTCAAGGGTCCGAACTCTCAGCGTGTCTGCGGCGGTGACCTCTGGTCGGTGTTGAACAGTCCTGACGCGCTGGTGGTGCAACGGCGAGCCATGCCGGATGGCAGCGTGGTGCTGGAGGCCGAGTTGCCGGGGCGGCCGGTGCCGCTGCCGTTGGTCACCGTCACCGCCGCCGACGCGGCCCTGCGGGGGACAACCCCGGAACGGCTGGCGATCACCTGGCAAAAGGTGCTGCAGCGACGGTTGCGCGACGCCAGGCGCACGATGAAGTCCGATGCCCTGGGCCTGCGCCTGCGGGTGGCGCTGCTGGTGGAGCTTGGACTGGGGGTGCTGCTGATCCTCAGCGTCGCGCTCTGGGTCTGGGCCCGGCGACGGGAGCGCACCGGGCTGGATCCCAGCGTCCTCGCCAGCGGCCGCTGGCTGCAGCGGCGGTTGCGCCAGGTGGTGTTGAGCCGGCTGATCTTCGCCCTGGTGTTGGTGCAGCTGGTGGCCATGCTCGCGGTGGGCCTGGCCGCCGTGCCCGGCAACATCCCGATGGCGCTGGATGTGCTGCTGCTGCCCTTGAAGATCGCTCTCCAGGCGGCGGGCATCTGGGTGGTGATGCTGTTGGCGCGGCTGCTGTTGCGCTTTTCGCTGCGCCAGTGGGGCAGCAGCCCGTTTGTGGCGCCGGAGTTGCGGTCGCGACGCGAACAACGGCGCCGCAACCTGTTGCAGGCGGGCGAACGCTTGATCCGCTTGACCGGTGGCCTGGTGCTGCTGATCCTGGCCCTCTCCGCCATCCCCGGCTTCACCCTGTTCACCCCCGGGCCCTGGCTGGCCGGCGGCGCCCTGTTGGGGGCGTTGGCGTTGGTGTTCCAGAGCCTGCTGCGCGACTTCGCCGCCGGCCTGATCACCCTGTTTGACGACCACTACGCCGTGGGCGATTTCGTCGAGATCGACGGTCTTTCCGGAGACGTGGAGGACATCGGCGTGGTGGCGACGGTGCTGCGCGGCCTGGACGACCGGGTCCTGGTGATCCCCAACAGCCGCTGCGACCGGCTGGTGAACCACACCCTGCTGCGCTCGGGCGCGGAGCTGATCCTGCCCCTGTCGCCCGCCAACCCTTGCTTGAAGCTGGCGATGAGGCTGGTGCGCGAGGAATGCGCCGCCTTCGCGGCCGAACCACAGTGGCGGCAGCTGCTGCTGGCGGAACCCGAGATCCGCGGCGTGAAGAGGGTCACGCCGCTGGCGGTGGAGCTCAGCGTGCTGCTGCGCACCCGTGCCGGACAGCAGTGGCGCGCCAAACGGGAGCTGCTGGGGCGCTTGGTGCGCCGGTGCGAACGGGCCCGGGTGCCCCTGGCTCAGTCCGTGGCGGCCGTGGCCGATTCCGATTGAGGCAGGGCCCGCCACCAGCACTCCACCACCTCCGGGCTGCCGTACCAGCTGGTGCCGAAGGCCGCGGCGTGAGCGACCCCCGGCAGCACGACGGAGGTGGAGCCGGTGAGCAGGGCCGAGGCCAGCGGCACCAGGCCATCACCGCGATCCTCGGCGCTGCCGCTGCTGTTGCGATAGGCCGTGGGGGCCATTCGCCGGGCCAGGGGGCTGGCGCTGGAGATGTCCAGATCGCCCGCCACCGACACGTAGCGCACTCGATCCGCAAAGAACGCTCCCGGCAGCCGCCGCCCCACCATCTGGCGCAGCGGGGTGGCTTTGAGCGCGGTGTGGGGGCTGCCGAGCATCACCAGGGTATCCGCCAAGACCTTGCCGTCGTAGCGCCGGCCCTCAAAGGGCGCCTCATCCAGAAACAGGCGCAGCATGATGCCGCCGGAACTGTGACCCACCAGGGTGACCCGGCCGGTGGGGGAGGTTTGGGCCAGCTCCGCCACCACGGCCGCAACCCGATCGAGGATCCAGGCCCAGGCGAAACCGAAGACGGTGAGGGCCCATAAGGGTTTGCTCACCGCCACCAGCCGCACCGGCTGGCCGCTGAGCTGCTCCAACCGCGTCAGCATCGGCCCATAGGCCTCAGGGCTGATCAGAAACCCGCCCAGGATCACGATCGGCTGGCGGGTACTCGTGGCAGCAATCCTGGACATCGAGGTGACGGCAGAGCACTGCGCAGCATGGCCGGAGAACGCCAGTGTCGACTCTGCGGCTCTGCGACTCTGCGGCTCTGCGGCTCTGCAAGTCCGCCGGCGCGGCGCCACCTCGCCATGGAGGGGGGGAGCGTCGCACCGCAGAACCAGCAGCGCCCCTGCGGAGCAGCGCCTCGGCTGTTGTCGCTCCAAATCCACAGCAGATCTGGTTGGGCTGGTCGATTCTGGTTAAACTAGCTGATGACCAATAGTCCGCGTGTTTTCGGGGGTGCTCTCTGGTTCTCAAAATCCTCCTGATCTGAGCATTCTTGGAACAACAGCGCATCTGGGTCAGACCGTCTTGCCATGTCGCCGCGAGTCCAGTCTTGATCTCCCTACTCTTACGAGTGTCGAGGGAATTCGGGACCCAATCAACTGGCGGGCCTGCGACCCAAACCCATCAGCTTGGATCAGGGCGAAGCACACCTGCCGCATGATGCAGCTGCATGGACCTATTCATGATCCTTAAATTTTTAATTTCCCTCCTTCGTCTCGCCTCTCCCCCATGGCTGATCCCAAACCTCTCCACGCTGAACAGGAACATCAATCAACCGGCACCATGCTGTTTCGCGTGGGTGTAGCGCTGCTCGTTGTCTTTGTCATCCTGATGCTGGCGGCGGTGTTCCCCCTCAAGATCATCGATCCGGGCTGGCAGCTGCGGGTCATCCGCTCGTTGGTCAACAATGGCACGATCGCCGTGCTGGGCCTGGTGTTGATCAGCCTGGCCCCCGTGATTTTTCCTTCTGAAAAGTTGAAGCAGCGGCGTCTCAAAATTGCCAATTTTGCCGTCGTCGCCAGCATTGGCTATTTGCTGATTCTCCCCCTGCAGGGAGTTGCCATCTGGCAAGGGCTGTCCACCTTTAACAATTCCCAGTCGCGACAAATCCAGACCGCCAAAGAAAAGATCGAACAGATTCGCAAAGCTGTCAATCAATCAAGCAACACCGCTGACCTCCAGAAGCGGCTGCAAGCCCTCCCTGGACCAGGGCTGCCGCCGCTGAACACCAATGCCCCGATCGAGGTTGTTCGCCCTCAGCTTCTCTCCATGCTGGACACGGCCCAGGGCCAATTGAAGCAGCGCAGTGCCGGCTCAGGCCTGACTTCGGAGCGGCTGCAGCAAGTGATCCAGGAATCCATCAGGGTGGGGCTTTCGGCCCTGGTGTTTGCGGCAGCCTTTGCCTGTGGTGCTGTATGGCCAGGCGGCTCGCGGCCCCTCTTGGATTCCTGGCTAATAGGCTTTTCCAAATTGTTTGGTTGGTTGCGTCCGCGGCGGCGCCGCCAGGGCAAGAAATCAGCCAACCAGGAGTACTTTGAGCAGATTTCTGGCGCCGGGCCGCGCGATCCCGGGGAGAGCTGATACCAAAATCCAGGGCGGCGACAGAATAGAGGGATCGACGATCGACCGCCCATCAATTAAGTCGTCATCGAGAATGATTGTCGCGAAAATTGTTATGTCGAGAATGGTTTTGTCGACAACGCCTATGAGTTCAATATTCGACTTGCAGTTGTCTCGAGATCCCGTCGTGGCGGGCGCCCTTGAAACTCTGGCGGTTGACGCCCATGGGCGACAGGTCAGCTGGGGCGAGTCGCGAAGAGGCTTCGCCCGTGGCAGGCTGCAGGCAACTGGGTAACCACCAACGGGGCGAAAACCATGGCCGCGGCCTTGATTCTTGTGCTGGCTCCAGCGGAGGCCCTGCCTGACGACACCGCCTCCAGGTCCCAGCTGGAGGGTGCTCAGCGCCAAGGCCCCGCCGGAGGATCGGCTCTGCGTCTGTTCAAGCCGGGGCGGGACACGCCTGCCTCCCTGCCCGAACTGCCGCTCAACGGCCGGCTCACCGGCGACCAACGGCGTTCGCCCGATGGCTGCCAGCTGCTCTGCGATGCGGTGGTGCCCCATTTCGAGCCCCAGCTTCACTGGTTGGGGGTCTACCAAGCTCTGGATGAGGATCTGGAGCGGTTCGTCTGCCTCGATCGCATGCCTCTGCGGGAGCTGGGCTCGGAAACCTGTTGGTTCTATCCCACCCACGATGGCCTGTTCCTGAGCTGGGAGCGGTCCCAGCGGCTGTTGCTGGGGCCAGGCAGGATCGCCGATGCTCCCGCGGAGCTGCTGAACAGCCCCTACGAACGCGGCCGCCTGCAGGTGCTGTGGAGCCTGTTCGCCGACGACACCAGCCTGACCTGCGTGGGGCTCACTTACGGCGGCCAACGCATCGACTGGCCGATCCTCTGGTCCGTTCCGGAGTCGGTGGCCACCTGGAGCCGCTTCCGGGTGGACAGCAGCGCCGAAACCAGCTTGGTGGTGGAGGAGAGCCATTCCCAGTTCGCCGATCCCCTCCAGCCGCCGGCCTCGCCGGAGGAGTTCTGAGTCGTCAGCGGCCAGTGCGCCCGCTCAAGAATGCTCGCTCAACAGGGGTCGCTCAACGGAGGTCGCTGAACTGGGGCCGCTGAACTGGGGCAATCATGCAGGGGCCGCCCAGCAGCGCCTGGCCAACAGCGCCATGCCGACAATGGCCGGCCCGACAGTGGCCGGCCCGACAGTGGCGATCATGTCGCGGAAGGCCCAGCAGTGAGGTCCCAAGCCGTGACGTCCCAAGCTGTGACGTCCCAAGCTGTGGCAGGCGCTTGAGACAGCACAACACTCTGAAGGCCCATCGGCAGGTCAGCCGGAGCCCCGTGGCGCCCGCAAGCAGACCGCGGCGGCAGCTGGCCCCCTTGGCCCGCCCGACACTGGTCCAGCCAGCGCGGCGCGGCGCCCCGATCGAGATGTAAGCAAACATGAAGAACTCCCACGCTCGGTAACAGCCTTCCGGCTCAGGCAGGCCTTCGCAGGGCAACCCCAGTACGTTCCGTCCCAGATCTGAGCGCAACCGCCGTGTTTCCTGAGCCCTCTCCCCAAAGCCGCGGCGCCCTGATGACCCAGCTGGCAGTGGCCTGTCTCGGGGCGGGCGTGATCACCAGCGTGGCGGTGGCCCAAGGCCAGAACCCCTTCACCGCCCTCGGGATCACCCTGTTCTCCGCCATCGCCGCCGTCGCCGTCGGCCAGGTGCTCTGACGGCCCAAGCCAGGGGCTGCCGATGAGCTCCCTGCGGTCGCTCCTACCGGCCCTTCGGAGCAAGACCTACTTCAACTACGGCGGCCAGGGGCCCCTGCCCGATCCCTCGCTTGCGGCCATCCTGCAGGCGTTCCAGACCATCCAGGAGCTCGGCCCCTTCGCTGATCCGGTCTGGCCCTACGCGCAACAGCTCACCAACAACCTGAAGCAACGCCTGAGCCAATGGCTCGGGGTGGGGGTGCACCGGCTGGCCCTCAGCGAAAACGTCACCTCTGGCTGCGTGCTGCCGCTCTGGGGCCTGCCCTGGCGCGAGGGCGACCGGCTGTTGGTCGGCGACGCCGAGCATCCCGGCGTAGTGGCCGCCTGCCGCGAGCTGGCCCAGCGCCACCGGCTCGCCTGGGACGACCTGGCAGTAGCGGATCTGCGCAGCAACGCTGACGAGGCGGCCGAAGCCGTGCTGGAGCGCTTGGAGGCAGCCTTGACGCCGCGCACGCGGCTGGTGGTGCTCTCCCACCTGCTCTGGAACACCGGCCAGCTGCTGCCGATCAGCGCGGTGGCGGCCCACCTGGCCGGCCATCCAGCCCGCCCCTGGCTGCTGGTGGACGCCGCCCAATCGCTCGGCAGCCTGCCGCTGGATGGCACCACCACCGGAGCCGCAACCTCAGCCGGAGCCGCCGCCGGAGCCGCCGCCGCAGCCGACATTTACGCCTGCACCGGCCACAAATGGTGCTGCGGCCCGGAGGGCCTGGGCGTGGTGGCCCTGTCGGAGCGGTTGCTGGCGGAGGGGCGCCCGACCTTGATCGGCTGGCGCAGCCTCGCCGATGAAGCCAGAGGCGGCAGCGCCTTTCATGCCGATGCCCGCCGCTTCGAGGTGGCCAGCTCCTGCCTGCCGCTCACTGCCGGCCTGGAGCGCTCGTTGGCGTTGCTGGAGGCCGAAGGCGATGCCGAAGCCAGGCTGGGGCGCATCCGCCAGCGCAGCCGGCAGCTGTGGGAGGGCTTGCAGCGGCTGCCGGGCGCCACGCCGCTGCTGCAGAGCCCGCCGCCGGCCGGGCTGGTGAGTTTCAACCTGGAGGACCGGCAAGGGCGACCGCTGCCACCCAAACGGGTGGTGCAGGCCCTCGGAGCGCAGGGGATCTGGTTGCGCACCCTGCACGACCCCGCCTGCATCCGGGCCTGCACCCATCTGGTCAGCAGCGGGGCCGAAGTCGAGACGCTGCTGGCGGCGCTGGAGGACCTGGTGGGCTGAGCGGCAGCGGGCCGGGGCGGGGGGCGTCGAAGCCTCAGCGGAGATGATCCGGTGGGCACGACAGGATCAAAGCAGGCCCGCAAGCCCCTTCAAGCCCCGACCAGACAAGGGGGCAACGGCACCAATTGGCATGCCCCATGGATCGAGGTTCAGCCAAAAGAGGGAGTCGCTGGGCAGTGGGGATCGAAGTCTGCGATGAATGGTCGGTGCCGGAGTGGCCTGGCACTCAATAGACATCTGATCCCCAGCACCTCCCTAGAGCAAGCTAGACAGGCAGAACAGCGCGGCAGGCAAGGCGACAAGCAGTCAGAACCAGTTGAGCCTCGTGGCGGGTGGCTTTCGGCCAGGGCCTGATGCAGATAGCATGAGGCAAACGGCACAACTGAGAGGCAGTCGAAATACTCTATCCCGCCAAAGGAATTGCACAACAAGCAAGATCCACATACTGAGGCATGCGTGGAAGAACTGGGATAGATGAGGCCAAGAAGGCACGCCACCAGCCACATGCCATCAAATGCAAGGGTAAAGAAGTGGAAGTGGAGCCTGGCTTCGCCGCAGTTCCGGTGTTTCCCACTAGGGTTGCAGAAGATCGCGAAGGACCATGACTGACGCCGGTTCTGTATCCGCTGGTAGAGGCCCCTCACTCGCCAATCCCATCCCCAGCCGCCTGGTACAGCTGAACCAGAGATTTGCGCTGTCTTTTGAACCCTACACTTTTATTGGTGGCACAGGAGAGTTGGTGTTCACGGCCAGCCTCGGGGACGGCAGTCCCTTGCCAAGCTGGCTCAGCTTTGATTCAGCCCATCGTACCTTGAGCGGCACACCGGAGTTGGCTGGACAATTCAATGTGCGCATCACCGCTACCGATAGCCAGGGAAGAAGCGTCATTGACACGGTTCCTTTGGTGGTCGGGATCAGTCAATTTGATTTTAATGCAGGCTCGATTGGTGGCTACGGAGATGCCCAGGCCATTGCCCTAGCAGCAAATCGCGCCTACCTGGCCACAGGGCATGTGGGGCTCGCGATCGTCGATGTCAGTCAACCTGGCCGGCCCAAGCTGCTGGGGCATCTGGATACACCAGGCTATGCCAGGGATATCGCCATCTCCGCTGAGTATGCATTTCTCGCCGCAGACGGAAGCGGGCTGCAAGTCATCAACATCAGCACACCAGAGAGCCCGTCTCTTGTCGCCACGCTCGATACCGATGGCATTGCCAACGGCATCGCGCTTGATGGCAGTCGCGCCTATGTCGCCGACTGGAATCGCGGCTTGAAGGTTGTGGATGTGAGCAATCCACGGCTGCCCGTGTTGCAGAGCAGCTTGGAGCTATCAGGTACAACGGTAAATGTAGCGGTCAGCGATAACTACGCCTACCTGGCATCGTATGACAAGGGAGTCCGCATCATTGATATCAGCAACCCCAGCAAACCCCGGCTGCTGGGCAGCTACACAACATCCAGTCCAGCCTTTGGCGTGACGGTACAAGGAGCACTAGCGTTCGTCACATGCCGCAACGGGCTGGAGATCCTGAATGTTGCCGATCCAGCGACTCCGCTGAGCATCAGCAACTACCGCTTCCCTGTCGAGGAAGATACGTATTGGGTTAAAGGCCCGATTGTTAGCGGCACTAGGCTCTACGTCAGCACCCGCCAGTCAGGTGTGCATGTTCTGGATATCGCTGATCCTGCGATACCCACACTCATCGCTAACATTCCCACGGATGCAGCCAATGATTTAGCGGAAGCTGGCCCTACGATCATCGTTGCAGACTCATATCAACTTCAAGCCCTGGACAAGCTGAATACGGATGCAACGCCCGACGTCGCCGAGCCCCTTGTTGTCGGGCGCCTGAATGGATTAACGACCTACCGAGGCAAGCCGTTTTCGGAAACGATACCTCCAAGCATTTTTCTGGATGACGACCTAAGCCTCAGCATTGCGGCAACCCTTGGTGATGGTTCACCCCTGCCCCAGTGGTTGTCATTCGATCCAGTCACGCGAACACTCAGCGGTACACCAACTGAAACAGGCACTCTCAATGTACGCCTAACGGCAACAGATTCCCTTGGATTAGCCAGCAGCGATACGCTCGTGTTATCGGTAGTCATGAGTCAGCTTGGGACGTTAGGATCTGCCAAAGATGTAGCGCTAAGCGGTGGCGATGCCTATGTTGCCCGTGGCTGGTCAGGCCTGGAAGTCATTGAGTGTTCTGATCTTGAGACTCCACGTCCACTGGGTTGGCTCAGCCTGCCTGGGGAATCCACGCGAATCGCAATCTCTGGCTCGAAAGCCTATGTTTTGTCCGCATCGGAGGGATTGAGCATCATTGATATCAGCGATCCGGCCAATCCTGTTTTGCAGGCAACAGCAAGCTTGGCTGGCAATGGCACTGGTTTGGCAGTACGGGATGGCTATGCCTATGTAGGAGCGGATGAGAGCCTCCAGGTGATCGACGTGCGGTTGCCCTCCTCGCCCAAGCTGGTTGCTTCGATTCCATCAGAGATGGCCTATAACGCTATCGCGATTAAATCGAATCTAGCCTTCGTCGCTGCAGCATGGGGAGGGCTTCAAATCTTCGACCTCAGCACGCCTGAATTGCCCGTCAAGGTGGCAACAATAAACACCACGGTCAATTACGTCTCGATTGATGGTGATCGCTTATGTGTTGGTGACACCAGCAATATCCAGATCTTCAGCCTCGCTCAGCCATTCGAACCCAAACAGCTAGGCCAGTTCTCATTCACACGCTCGACTTTGAGCGATGCGAAGATCTATGGAGACCTTGTCTACTTGGCAAGTGGGGAGTCAGGGGTCCAAATTCTCGATATCAGTGATCCCTCCAGGCCTTTCATCAGCGAAAAGATTAATACGCCATCGCAAGCGATCAGAATAACGATTGGGCCAGATGGGCAAGTTGTTGTGATTGGTCAAGGTGGCGACGTGCAGGTTCTCCCACAGATCCACACAGGTTCGATGATCTCTCTCGCGAGCGCGACCGTCTCTCAAAACGAAGGCAGCCACGGCTTCACGGCGTTTCAGTTCACAGTCAGTCGCCGAGGCGATACAACCATGGCCAGCACGGTGGCCTGGAGTGTCAGCCCAGATGGCTCAAACGCAGCATCATCAGACGACTTCGCTGACAACATTTGGCCCAACGGCATCCTGGAGTTTGCTCCTGGAGAGACAAGCAAAACATTCAGCGTATCCATCGCCACCGATGATCGCGATGAGTCGGATGAAGGGTTCCTGGTCACGCTCAGTAATCCTGAAGGTGCCAGCCTTGATGCCACGGGCATCAGTGCGAAGGGGCTGATCATGAATGACGACTTCAACGCTGGGATCGTCGAGTTCAGTGCAGCAACCTATGCCATTCTTGAAAATGGCAGAGCCCTGCAAGCGGTGACCTTGACGCGTATCAACGGTAGCGAAGGCGAAATCAACGTTCAGATTGACCTGACAGATGGAACGGCAACCGCCGGATCAGAAGTCTCTGATTACGACAATTCGCCGATTATGGTCAGCTTCGCCGATGGAGAAACAAGCAAAATTGTTGAGATACCAATTTTCAATGACTTTACACTGGAAGATGATGAAACGATCGACCTCAGCCTTTCAAACCCCGCAGGTGGCGTCGCTCTCGGAGCCCGCCAAAACGCAACCCTAACCATCCTTGACAATGACAGCCCTCCCAACCTGGTCATTACAGATTTCGAGGCGCCAAGCACCGCAATTACCAATGAGAATATCACACTTTCTTGGACGGTAAAGAATGCAGGCAAGGGCGCAACTACAAGAGATGACGAGGGTTGGTACGGGTCGAATTATTCCTTTTGGTATGATAATCTCGTCTTTTCCAGGAATACAGTCTACGGTGATGAAGACGACGTTAATCTAGGGCACGAGTGGCGCTATGCACTCCCTTTAGAATCAGGCGATACCTACACCGTCAATAAGTCAATAGTATTATCCGGTGCAGGCGGGAATGGTTACTTTTTAGTGAAGACAGATGCGTATAGCTACCAAAGAGAGTCCAACGAAGAAGATAACGTTTTCAGCCAAGCGGTGGAGATAACTGCGCCCAACCTAACCATAGACAATCTCCTCATTCCTTCAACACTCGCGCGAGGACAGCGTTTCTCTCTGTCGTGGACGGTCAAGAATCAATCGTCCATTGCCACGACATCTAGTTGGTACGATCAAGTTGTCTTTTCATACGACGAAGTCCTTGGCAATGATGACGACTTCTATTTATTTGATGCATGGTCTGGAGAATACTCTTACCTTCCTCTTGAAGAGAATCAAAGCTACTCAGTAAATGCTGAGATTAGTTTTTCTAACTCAATACAAAGAAATAAGGGCTATATATTTGTCAAGACAGATGCTTTTGGCAATCAAGGAGAGAGCAACGAAAATGACAACACTGTTTCTCAATATGTTGAAATTGCTAGTTCCAATCTTCTGGTCAGCAATCTCAATGGACCAAAGACTGCTGTCGTCGGGCAAAATATCTCTCTTTCATGGAAGGTAGAGAACAAATCTGATATACATTCAACCCAAAGCTACTGGTACGACCGAGTTGTATATTCACAGGATTTAGTCTTCGGCAATAATGATGATCTATATCTGGCTCAATACGGATCATGGGAATTTGTATCGAATGGATTAGGCGCTCGAAAGAGTTATACGGCCAATCGAAATATCACTCTTCCCAGCTCGGTCACAACGAATGGATACCTATTGGTAAAGACGGACTATTATAACTATGAAATTGAAGGTGATGAAAACGATAATGTAGCGAGTGCACCATTGGCAATCGGTGGACCAAATCTTACTCCCACTGATTTGATTGCACCTAGTATTGCGAGCACAGGTCAGACGATTGGTGTTTCATGGACAGTTCAAAATCAAGGTACGGTCGCGAGTACCACCTGGTGGTATGACAGGCTGATTTTTTCAACTGACGAAGTCTATGGTAATAGTGACGATGTCTATCTTGAGGATGTCTATGTACCCAACCATGCAAATCTGCCCCTTGATCCTGACAAAAGATATACGGTAAGTCGGAATATAGTCTTACCCTCCAATATAGCAGGCAAAGGACACCTAATTGTTAAAACAGATATCACCAACTCCCAGGCGGAGACGAATGAAGAAAACAACATTCGTTCGGCAGCCATTTCAATCAATGCTCCAAATCTCGTCATTTCCAGCCCCGTTGAACCTCCCGCTGCGGCCGTACTTGGCCAATCATTGTCGTTGTCGTGGAGAGTGGTGAATAGCGGCTCCGTATCCGCCTTGGCGGGATGGGAAGACCGTGTATATCTCTCTGACGACGGCGTATTCAGCAATGGGGATCTATATTTAGGTGGCTTCTATCGCCCGACATCTCTCAGTCCTGGAGCAAGCTATACGACTACTCAGTCAGTTTTTCTGCCGGTTACTAACATCGGCAGTCGTTATTTACTCTTAGTTACGGATGCCAATAAAAACCAGGGCGAGACTGATGAGTCCGATAACGTCATCGCCACTCCGATAAGGCTTACAGCACCAGATTTAACGATCACCTCAGCGACTGCTCCAAACAATGCTGTAACTAGTGGAACATTAAATATCTCCTGGTCCGTCACGAATCTAAGTACTGAAGTAGCAGCAGCGGATTGGATTGATGAGATTCGCCTGTCAAGGAATACAGTCTGGGGGGATTCGGATGATTTTGGAGTGACATCGGGATTTGTCACGATCGCGGCCCAAACGCCTCTAGAGCCCAACCAAAGGTACACCATTGATAGAAGTATAACACTACCAAGCGTTGCAGCTGGAAATTATAATCTTCTGATCCGGACGGATAGCTATAATCAGCAAGGTGAAACCGATGAAAATAATAATATTCGGGCACTGCCGATCACGATTGCTGTTCCAGACTTGGTGGTCTCTGCTGCAGTTGCTCCTACGAATGGGATCTCGAGCCAGACCATTGCGGTGTCATGGACGGTCAAAAATCAAGGGACGGTGGATGCCGCTGCTGATTGGTACGACTCAGTTTATCTCTCATCGAATAATACATTTGAAAGCTGGTCTGACTTCAACATCACGAACCAGTTCATTTCAACACAGACTCCTCTTTCGCCAGAGAGCAGCTATACCGTCAATCGAAATATAACGATACCCAACCGAGCGGCAGGTGATTATTTCCTATTATTCATTACTGATGATGCATATCCGTATGGAAACTATCAGCAAGAAACCAATGAAAACAATAATATTTTTGCCGTTCCGATCACCATCGGTGTTCCTGATCTTACCGTATCGGCCGCGAGTGCTCCGAGCTCCGGAGTTCTGGGAGGGACGATTGATGTCGCGTGGAGTGTCACAAATACGAGCTTAGTCACGGCACCCGCCGATTGGAGCGATCGAATCTACTTCTCCACTGACAACGTTTGGAGCCCATCCAGCGACACACTGATCACGACTGAATCGGTCGTGTCACAAACGCCATTGCCTGCCGGCAGTAGCTATACAGTTAACCGCTCGATTAACTTGCCAAATGTCTCCTCCCATGGGGACGGCTACATGCTGTTTGTTGCTGATGCGAATGCCAACCAGACCGAAAGCGATGAAACCAACAATGTCCGCTCCATCCCCTTCAAGCTCAACGCGCCCAACATCTCCGTCACGGCCGCCACGGCTCCCAGTTCCGTATCGGTCGGCAGTTCATTTGGGGTGAGTTGGTCGGTTGCTAACTTAAGGGATATTTCGGCCAACGGTGATTGGTACGATTCGATTTACCTCTCCGATGATGCCGTATTTAGTGGTGGAAGCGACCGCTTCCTAGGGGCGCGTTGGGCGGGCGACAATACGCCACTCTTGGCAGGCGGCAGTTATACCGGTACGCTGAATATCAGCATACCATCGACAACACCAGGGCAGCGATTCCTGCTGTTTGTCTCTGACGACAGCTACAACTATGGTAACCGGCAAAGCGAGACTAATGAGAACGACAATGTATTCGCTCTACCAATTAACATCTCTTCGTCTGACCTGGTCGTCTCCGCAGCTCAGGCGCCGATCGCGGCGGTTGTTGGTAATGCCATTCATCTGAGTTGGACAGTCACCAATCAGGGCAACGGGGAGGCAGCTCAGGATTGGCGTGATTATGTATATCTTTCTTCGAATCAGACCATCGATGGCACTGATACACTGATCATCAACGAGGCGATCACGTCGCAAACCCCACTCCTGCCTGGTGACAGCTATACAATTGATAAAAATATCAATTTGAGTGGCGTAGCTCCTGGCATTCGCTATCTCATTTTTAGTGCAGATGGGTCCGGAAATCAAGGTGAGCTGAGTGAAAGCAATAATCAAAGGGTGGTGGAGATCAGCATCACCGCTCCCGATCTGGTCGTCTCGATGGCAAGTTCGCCATCAACGGCTACCACAGGCAGCACGATCGATGTTTCCTGGACAACAACCAATCAAGGCAGCTCTGAGGCCTCAACGGATTGGGCAGATGCGGTTTACCTGTCAGCCGACAGTCTGCTCGATGCAGCGGACGTGCTGCTCAGTTCAGAATCGATCAGCAGTCAAACACCACTGGCCCCTGGTGCCAACTACAGCATTAGCAGGAAAATCGATTTGCCCAGAAATCATTGGGGTGACCGTTTCTTATTATTTGCTGCCGATTATCAAAACGTTCAAGCTGAGACCGACAACAGCAATAATGTCAAGGCAGTAGCAATCAGCATTCTGGCAACAGCAGTTTTATCCTTTGATGCGCCACTTTATCGGCTCAATGAGGATGGCACCGCCATTTCCGCTGTCACGGTGGTACGTAGTGGCATCACCAATGAAGCCGTCAGTCTCACCCTTGATTTAAGCAGCGGCACAGCGATCGCAGGCTCCGACTTTTTGAGCACACCAATCAACCTAGTCTTCTTGCCCGGAGAAACGAGTAAGACAGTAAGCATTCCGATCATCAACGATAGTCGGTTTGAAGCTGAAGAAACGATCAACCTTGTCCTCCGCAACCCCAGCACGGGAGCGGTTATTGGGACACAGAACACAGCTCTAGTTACGATTATTAGCGATGATCTACCTGCCTATGGAAGGCTAGCCTTTAGTCGTTCCCAATTCCAAGTCCAGGAGGATGGATCGGATACTGTCGCGGTCACAATAATCAGAACAGACGGGAGTGATGGCAACGTTGGTGCCGTCATTGAATTGGCAAATGGCACAGCGAACGCACCGGGGGACTACAACAACACGCCGATAGTGGTTTCCTTCGCAGCCGGAGAAACCAGCCGAAGGATTGTCATCCCGATTGTCAATGATTCAAGCTATGAAGCAGATGAGACCATCACCCTCACGCTGATCAACCCAAGCGGTGGAGCCAACCTGGGTGCACAAACGACAGCCACCCTCACGATTGTTGACAATGATCCGCCTCAACAAGGAATCCTATCCTTCAGTCAATCCAGCTACAGCATCACTGAAAACGGCTCTTCCTCAGTGCCGATTGAGGTGATGCGTCATGGCGGCAGTGATGGTGAAATCAGTGTCACAGTCAACCTCTCAGCGGGAAGTGCCAGCGCCCCTGCCGACTTCGATTCATCTCCTATTCTCCTCAAATTTGGTGATGGCGAAATTTCGAAGACCGTCCTTGTACCCATCAATGACGACAGTCTGATTGAATCCACAGAGAGCTTCAATCTGTCCCTCGCTAACGCCACAGGTGGAGCCATCATTCGCGGAGGAGCCTCTGCACGTGTGGATATTGTTGACAACGACAGTGTTTTCAATTTTGGTCGCTCAACCTATAGCGCCACAGAAAATGATGCTACAAGTGCTGCAGTTGTGATCACCCGAACGGGTACTACGACATCGGCGGCTGGGGTCACAGTACTGCTACAGAATGGAACAGCCTCATCAGGGCAGGATTTCGGCGACAACCCTATCTTGGTTGCATTCGCCCCCGGTGAAACCACCAAGACCATTTCGATTCCGATCCTGGACGACGCCAGATTTGAACCCACGGAAACGTTCACCCTGAGGCTGGTGAATCCGAGTGGTGGTGCAAGCATTGGCACACAAGGAATGGCAACCTTCACGATTGTCGATAACGATGCTGTTGCCGGAATCATTCAGTTTAACCAGGCAACATTCGCGATCAATGAGAACGGTATTCCTGTCACAGCGGTCACCCTCAACCGTACCGAGGGAAGTCAAGGCGCGGTCAGCGTTCAGGTCAACTTAACGAATGGAACAGCAACTGCTGGGCTGGATTACACTAACAATCCAATCACAGTGAGCTTTGCCGATGGCGAAACTGTGAAAACGGTTGCGCTCCCCATAGTTAACGATAACCAGTTTGAGGCGGATGAAACGATCAATGCCTTCTTGTCGAACCCGAGCGGTGGCGTCAGCTTGGGAGCTCAGTCGACCGCGATCATTCGGATCCTCAATGATGATCGCCCTCAGCCAGGCACAGTCAGCTTCAGTCGCGACACCTATCAGGTGAGTGAGGCTGGTGTTGCCTCCTTAACGCTGGTTCGAACCGGAGGCACTGATGGAGAGATCAGTGTCAACCTCAGCTCCCTCGATGGCAGCGCAACCGCTGGCCAGGATTACGACAATCGCACGCTCCACATCAGATTTGCTGACGGTCAAGCTACACAGGCTCTTAGCTTTCCAATCTACAACGATAATCTTCAAGAAGGGAATGAGACGATACGCTTGCTCCTATCCGAACCCTCTGGGGGAGCCAACATTGGCGCAATCAATCGTGCAGTACTCACCATTGAAGATGATGACAAGCCGAATGTCTCATTAACTCTGGCGCCGAATGCTGTTGGCGAGGACACTGGGGGCCAGCTCATCTATACGATCAATCGTGATCGCTTTATCCAGACACCTCTCAGCCTCAACTTCACAATCTCCGGATCCGCTCAGCTGGGAAGTGATTATACGCTTTCTGGCGCCAAGACTCTGAATGGCTTGGCAGGATCCATCGAGATCGCAGCCAATTCTGAGACCGCCACGCTCGTCATCACTCCCAGCAAGGACAGCATCTTTGAAGCTGACGAAACGCTTGAGTTAAGACTGCAGCCCAATAGCGACAGTATTCTGCTCACCCAGCAACCCGTCGTTGGCACGATTCTCAATGACGATCAACAGACGACATTGTCGCTTCTCTCCAAAGAGGTGCGCTTCGCAGAACATGATCACAGCAATCAACAAGTTTCAATCCAACGCACGGGCAACAGTAGTGGAACCATTTCTGCCTCGCTGCGTCTTTCAACAGGCACAGCAACACCCGGACTTGATTATAAGCCAGACACGATTCCTCTGGTGTTTGAAGATCATGG
>JBKDOR010000018.1:0-2775 GCA_046342775.1 Synechococcaceae cyanobacterium | reverse complement strand
CTCAAATCGTCTGCATCCTCAGCCAATGTCATACGTACCGCTTCATTAACCATATCCGAGATTGATCGATTGCATGCAGCAGCTCTTAGACGCAGAGCACGGTGGACATCCGCATCAAAGTAGATGGTGGCGCGCTTGGATCCTTCCATCCAAACATCGTATTGCTTTGGTGACGTGACGTCAAGACGTCGCCATCACTGTTCTATTTGATCCTTCTAACACATGGGTGTAGATCATGGTCGTCTTCACATCGCTGTGACCCAGCAGCTCCTGAATCGTGCGAATGTCGGAGCCCTGCTCCAGCAGGTGAGTGGCGAACGAATGGCGGACGCTGTGGCAGGTGGCTGGCTTGCTGATCCCCGCCGCCCGCACAGCAGCACGCACGGCCCGCTGCACAAGGCTCGGATCCAGGTGGTGTCTCCCCTCCAGTCTCTGGTGGGGATCTCGCCAGCGGCGGCCCTGGGGGAACAGCCATTGCCAGGCCCATTCCCTTGCCGCATTCCGGTATTTCCGCTCCAGGGCGTGGGGCAGCTCCACCGTGCCCCAGCCCGCCGCCAGATCGGCCTGATGCACACCCCTCACGGATTGCATGTGCCGTTGCAAGGGCTCCACCAGGCTCGAGGGCAGCACGGTGCGATAGAGAAACAGCAAGGCCGCCAGCGCTTGGCTCTGTGTGGAGGCACTCACTCTCTCCTCTGTCGCCAGATGGCTCAGGAATGCATTGATCTCAGCTTCCCCCATCGTGCGCGGATGGCGCATCCGGTGGAAGCGCAGGAACCGCCGCAGCCAGTGCTCATAGCTCGATACCGTGCGGCGAGCGTAGTGGCGCGCCTGCAGTTCCTCACATGGTCGGGCGATGCTTCTCCGCCCTCTCTGATCCGCTAACGCTTCAGATCAGAAGCGCGAACATATTTTAGCATTGGACCAAGGATCTGCATCCGTCTTCTGAATCTGGTTGTTGGAGGGCTGTGATTAGCTAACTGCCTTAGTCAACAAGTCCGGTATTGCAGCAATATCGCCCAGCATCAATGAAATTCCATTAAGAGAGACTTCAGTTACAGTTGCAGTCTGCCTTGAGAATTCAGCGAAGAATCCTTGGGCTTGCATATACGAAACAGCCGACCATCTCTACAAGAAAGAGTTTTATCTAGGCTAAGGAGATCCTCTCCATCATCTGTATGAAACTTGTCAACACTATAAAATAGCGCCGTCGCTAGATGAATGGCATCCATTTGCTTGCGTCGACCCAATGAGGGAGTGGATCTGTAGATCTCCCTGGCTTTGCGGGCAATCTGCTGATCAAGCTGGACAGTACGGACATCGTCTTTAAGAAAGAGATTCTCAACTTGTGCAATATTCGCATCGGGCCACGGACGCGGCATACCATCTTCGGATGGAACCTTGACAACCTCAAGGATTGTGATCGTCGAGATCCAAAGCTGGGCATCTCCCCTTTGCGCAGACTCGAAGATAGTCTGTAGGTCCCCAAACCACCTATCTTCTTGATTGATCAGCCCGATGCATCAGCAGGAATCCCAATAGACTTGCAATTCGTCGGTCATCGATTCTCAGCCCACAATCTTTTCAAGTGATCATGAGGAGATAGGCCTTCGCTGAATTCAGGATCGTGAAGTTCAGATAGATTAACGGGGATTGGATCGAAATCAGTGATGTCTCCTTTGACTTCAACTTTGATCAACTTTCCACTTTTATCAAAAAAGCAGACCCCTGGAATCAAGACCCTTCTGCTCTCGTAAACTTGGCTCCAGTTTCGGCTGCCGCAGATGGCATTGCGAATCTCGGGATCTACAAGCACACAAGGTATTTCTCGTTTATCCAGTAGAGAGTAAAGTACAATTGCAGGCTTGTTGCGGTACGATCGAAGACCTACAACCTTGCCTTCGACCGAACCTAGCTCGCTATGGGTGAAGTCAGTTTCCCTGAAAGGTTGTACCGCAAGCTCGGGCTGAAGAACCTCTACCGCACGCTGTGCAGAGGAAGTTTCAATAAGCACAGGCTTATTGGAATCTGGCAAGTAGAAATCGGTTTGCCGGATTCCATTCTGACTCCTCTTCAAAAGACTATGCAATATCAATTGAGCCTCCGCATCCATCCAGTCTGGCGGATGATGTTCATACATAATCTGATTTAGGCCTTCAGCCAAGAGAGAGGCAGAAGCAATTGCTTCGGCCTCTACCGATTTGCCTGGGATGGCAGAAACTGCCGTGGCTTCTATAGTAAACGGAGAGTTAGTGCTCGCGCTCAGCAGTTGCCATACAATGCCTTGAGATTTACCACCATGCGCAGTAACGGCCTTATCGAGAAGCTTGAAATAGTCTAAGACTTGCTGCATAGCATCTACAACAGTTAAGCTCTCATCGTCAGAGCCAGATGGATGAATCACTAGTTTTATGGATCCAGTTCTCATGGCTGCCACGCAGAGATCCTGCTTTCAAGATGATTACACGATAGCCATCAAACGGCCCACACTGCAAAGGCTTGTCTCAAAGAGTTAAGGTCGTATGATCCGCGACTGTTCCTTGCTGGGAACGCCTTAGCCAGTTAATCGGTAAGCAAAGGTCATGAATTCCTGGCATTGTCGCTTCGTCCTTGCTGCAGTCCCTCCAACTTGACTTCAGATCCATAGATGATTGGCAGAAGACGCCGACAGTCATATCTTCCTGTCTCAGTCTCCTGCATCACAGATTGCAATGGAAGAACGCCGAGGGGCTCACCCGATACCAGCTCCTGCGCAAGCCGCTGGTCACGCCTCCA
>JBKDOR010000017.1:0-14062 GCA_046342775.1 Synechococcaceae cyanobacterium | reverse complement strand
GCGGTTGAGGCGTGTTCCCCTCTGACCTCTGCGCGTTAGAGACATCTTCAGTGCTCCGCAAACGGCGGGCCAACGGGGTGAGCTCAACCACGGTGGAGCCAATGCGCCAGGGCCACGGCAGGGAGCCCGGGGTGTGGGCTTGGCATGCCAATCGAGCAGATCGGGGCTGAGCAGATCGCCATACACGGCTCGCGTGTCCCGCCGGTCCATCGCGAGACCAGGCCACGTCTGAAGAGGTGAGTCCATCATCACGCTGCCCCCGAGTTGTCGGGAGCACCAATCGCAGCCATCGGGTTGCGGGCACAGGGAGGGCTGAAGGCTGCTGGATCCCAAAAGGATGTGGTGAGGGCTGGTCATGGATGCGCCGGGGGTCAGCCCTGAGACAACCGGATTCGAAGGAACGTCAACCCACTCTGGCGAGGTCTTGGTTCTGGATCGCCGGGGGCTGAGGCGGTGATCACATGATTCGCTGTGTGTACGGCTTAAGTGGTGGTTGGCAGTCTTGGAATCCAAGCTAATGTTTGGGGGATTACGAGCAACAGCCGTGCAGCTTCAGGGTCATTACGATGCCACTTTTGGTGAACTGACCCTTGCTTTCGGGAACAAGCTTGTTGCCGGCCGTGGAGTGGAGTACTTTCATAACACAATTCACAGGGCCATGTTGTCGTTGCTCTCTGAATCTCGCGGAATCATCGCCCTTGGCGAGCAAGTGACAAGTTTAAATCGCTGGTTCCACCTGCCTATATCGACCAATCACTTTGTAATTGATCATAGGCGATATCCACGAGTGGCCCGCGTTCGTGCATTCCCTGCAATCGCATGCCTTGCGATATCCGTACTTGATTCGCCCTGGCAGACCGGTGTTCAAGCAGGTACCTCCTCCATGCAAGGCTGAACAATGGTTGCAGTCTACAGCTATCTTGAATTAGGGATCTACACTCGTGATACCAAGCGCTATTCGGCTGAGTTGCGCTTCATTTCACCAGGCAATGACGCTGAAGTTCGGACGTCCTGCAATCAGCCCGTGTTTTTTGATCGGGATCGCTTGCGTGAGTTGGAACTTGATGTCCAAGCCTACGGCGCATTATTGAGCAAGAATCTGTTTACAGATATAGAGTTTCGAACAGCTTTTGCCGAGGCCTGCGCCAGCTCTCAGCTCAGCGGCATGACCATCCGAATGAGTCTATTGATCGGGCCTGGTGCTCTTGAACTTCATGATCTTCGTTGGGAACTGCTCGAGCATCCCGTCACCCATGAATGCCTCGCCACTAGCCAGAATATCCTGTTTTCACGCTACCTTACTAGTTATGACTGGCGAAAGGTCTCTTCAAGTTCAAGGCAAAGCCTGAAAGCCCTGGTCTTCATTTCTAGCCCAAGTGATGTGGAGACTTGGGAACCAAATCACCGTCAGCTGAAAGCCATCAATGTGGCAGAGGAACTGGAGCGCTCCAAAGCGGGGCTTGCTGGCTTTGCGCTCGAAACCATCGCATCCCATGGTACGGCCACCCTTGCCCGTCTCCTTGAAAAGTTGAGAGAAGGGTTTGACATCCTCTACATCGTCTGTCACGGGGCCCTCATCAAGGGTCAGGGCTTTCTGTGGTTGGAAGATGAGCAGGGCCAGTCTCATCAGGTTGCAGGCGATGAGCTGACCCAATGCATCAGGGAACTGACCAACACACCCAGGCTCGTCGTCTTAGCTTCATGCCAAAGCGGTGGCTCCGGCGAAGAATCCCAGAGCACTGATGGAGGAGCTCTCTCTGCTCTGGGGCCGGGATTTGCTCTGGCTGGTGTACCGGCCGTTCTGGCGATGCAGGGTAACGTCAGCATGCTCACTATGCAGGAGTTCATGCCCTGTTTCTTCAAAGAACTGCAGCACGATGGGCAGATTGATCGGGCCGTCGCCGTCGCTCGAGGAAGAGTGAGGGGCCGTTTGGATTGGTGGTCACCAACGCTATTTCTGCGCCTGCGCAGCGGCCGCCTCTGGTACACCCCCGGATTCGGTGGGGAAGGCGCCATGAAAAATTGGCCGGCTCTTTTGGGTAACATCGCGAAGGGACGCTGCACGCCTCTCCTCGGGCCTGGGCTGATGGAATATCTAGTGGGATCGCGCCATAATCTGGCGCGGGATTGGGCCCAGACCTTTCGCTTTCCTTTGCCTCAATCCAAGGGTGATCTTCCTGAAGTTGCCCAGTTTCTGGCCTATGAACAAGATAAACAGTTTCCTCGCGATGAATTAATCCGCTATTTCCATGCCTATCTCCAGCGGCAATATCCAGAGATAATCAAGCAAGCTGCTGATCCCACAGACATCAGCTCTATCATGAAAGATATTTGGGAAAGCCAGATTTCAGCACAATCCGATGATCCTTTCATGGTGCTCGCTAAGCTGCCTCTTCCAATCTATGTCACGACAAACGTAACCAGCATCCTCGAACACGCTCTCGTCAAGGCTGGCAAGGCTCCTGAACGGGGAATCTGTCGCTGGAAAAAGGATATTGACATGGAGCCGACGGTCTTTGAAGCGGAGCCTGACTATCGGCCCTGCGAGCAGCGCCCTCTTGTTTATTATCTCTATGGCCACATTGATGTGCCCGACTCTCTTGTGCTAACCCAGGACGACTACTTCGACTTCCTGATTGGTGTCACGCAAAACAAAGATTTGGTGCCGCCGCCTGTGCGCGCCTCCTTGGTAAACAGCAGTCTGTTGCTACTCGGGTATCCCTTTGAAAGCTGGGACTTTCGTGTTTTATTTCGCTGGCTGATTGATCTGGAAGGGTCGAGTCGTCGGGATCGCTACGCCCATGTCGCTGCCCAGTTCGATCCAGAGGATAGTGAGATGATTGACACCGAGAGAGCTCGCTCTTATCTGAGCAGTTACTTCAGCCGTAATGCCCACATCAGTCTCTACTGGGGCGCATCGCAGGCCTTTATTTCCGATCTGCAGAAAGAGCTGCTTGCGAAAGAGAGCACTGTCCTGCGATGAACCAGAATCCATTCGTGGGACCACGCTCTTTTGAGCGCCAGGACGCCAACAATTTCTTTGGCAGACAACGGGAAGTCAATATCATCGTTGATCTGATGATTGCCGAGCGAATCGTCTTGTTGTATTCACCCTCCGGAGCAGGTAAGACTTCTCTCTTGCAAGCCGCCGTAATCCCTCAGCTGGAGCAAAACTTCTTCCAGGTTCTGCCCATCATCAGGGTCAACACTTCCCTGCCTGGCAGCTCTAGTGGCAACAGATATCTCACCAGCGCCATGCTCTCCCTGGAGGAGGGAGTGCCCAAGGAGGCTCGTCTTGGTCTCGATCAGATCAACGCGATGACGCTGCAGGAATACCTGGCACATTACAAGGAGCGGCTCAAGGTGCCAGGATCTGAAACCAACACCGACGGCGAGGAGCGTTGGGATGAGGTGCTAATCTTCGACCAGTTTGAAGAAATACTTACGCTTGACCCGGCAGGAGTAGAAGAAAAAATCTTATTTTTTCGTGATGTGGGCGCTGCGCTCACCGACCCCCACCGCTGGGCCCTGTTTGCCATGCGAGAGGAATTCGAACCTGGACTGGATCCCTTCAAATATTTGTTGCCTACCCGATTTCGCACCCGCTATCGCTTGGAACTCCTCGGAGAGGTGGCTGCAAAGCAGGCGATCCAGTTGCCGAGCCAAGCGGCCGGTGTGCGCTGCACCGATGAGGCAGCCGCAAGCATTGTGGATGATCTGCGGCGGATCTCTGTTCAACTGCCAGACGGCTCTCGGGAGCAGCGTCTTGGGCAAGTTGTCGAACCTGTGCAACTTCAGGTGGTCTGCCGCCGTCTGTGGGCCGATCTTCCAGAGGGTCAATCGGAGATCACCTCCGAGGCGATCACTTCGCTCCAGGATGTGGATACGGCACTGGCGGGTTACTATGCCGAACAGGTGCAGCAGGTGGCGGCCACCATCACCATCCCCGAGCGCTTGATTCGCCGCTGGTTTGAACAGGAGCTCATCACCGAATTCGGTCTGCGCGGCCAGGTTCTCAAGGAGCCTGGCAGCAGCGCTGGTTTGGACAACCGCGCCATCAACCTCCTGATCGACAGCCATATCGTGCGAGCGGAGCATCGCCTTGAGGCCACCTGGTTTGAGCTGGCCCATGATCGCCTGATCGGGCCCATCAAGAAAGATAATGGGATCTGGCATGAAGCCCACTTGTCGCTGCTGCAGAGGCAGGCGGAATTGTGGGACCAGCAGCAACGGCCGGAAGGACTGTTGCTGCGGGAGGAAGCCCTGCAGGTGGCGGAAGCCTGGGCAATCACCCATCCCGAGGATGTCACCGCCACAGAGACGCTATTCCTGGACCAGTCCCTTATGGCGCGCGTGCGTGCCCGGCGGGCCGCACGCCAGAACAGGCTGATTCGGATCCTTGCCCTCACACTGGCCCTCGCTGCCATTGGTATTGGAGCTGTGGCCCACCGCCTTTGGGTGAAGGCAAGGCCTTGGGGGACGCTCACCAACCTCAGCAGCGGTCGCGTTCACAAGCTCAGTGGCGATGCGGCGATGATCGGACGAAATACAGAAGGCATTACAAATCAGGTGAATCTTCTTTATCTAAGCGTGTCGCGACTGCATCTGCGCATTCAACGGGATCACAAGACGATCGATCTGCGCAGCCTTCAGGGCTCCAGCGTGAACGGAGAATGGTTGAGATACGGCGAAACCAGGCCGCTGGAACCCGGTGATATTCTTACGCTCGCGGGAACGGCAGCTTTCCGCTTTAAGCCCATTGCCTACAACCCGTGGCAGGTTTGGCCTGCCTTTGTTCCTTCTGGCAAGCCTTCCGAGGGATGGGGCCTGTTGATTGATGATGTCCACCGCGAGGTGCATCCCCTCAGCCGTGACCGATACTACTTAAGCGTGGGAAGGGATGGGCGTCTCACTCCTTCTGCCACAAAACCAACGGATCGAGCGACTCTGGCGGTGATCCAGGTGGAGAGGAATGCAGGGATGTTCGTGGAGGAGACGCCCGAGGGGAACACGGAAACCTTCTATCCTTTCTCCATCATGGATCTCGATGATGGACGGCCCCTTTTTGCGGTGATGAAAACGGGCAGCACCTACACCTATCTTCGGTGCCTGCTGCCACCAGGGCAACCCTTCACCAGCATCCAATGGAAGACATTGCCAGGTTGTAAAAAACTTGCAGGTCGCGGTGACTTTTCGGAAGACGATATTCCTGAAGTGTCCATCATGAATGTTAGTTTTGTTTCTGGCAACGAAAAGTCCCTGCGCTTCCAGCTTCTGCCTGCACTCAAAGGCTTGGAGGCAACGCCCTAGGAATCCTCGTGTTGGGAGGAAGAAATGCGCACGGCTGGATCGCCAACAATCACGAAGCTGCGCATGTCGTTGTTCACGGTCCACAGGCCTGCCAGCTCCGGGACGTTCACCCGTTTGCCGAAGGTGATTTGCCGTAGCTTCTCACTCAGGAGGACGGCGATTTCCGCATAGCGGCTGCTGAAGAACTCCATGGCCCAACCCACTGGATGGCCCTTCATCAACCGAAGCAGCGTATCTTCGAAAACGGCTTGCTGATCCACAGCACCCGGCCATCGAAAGGACCAACTGGAGGAACGCTCGACATGGCTGACCACCGCCAGGGCACCGCCTTGGGGATGGCAGAGCAGCGCTTGGGGGAGGCGGGAGATAAAGGCCAGATCCGCCAGCTGCCGCGGCGAGCCCTCCGAAGGCTGGCCGTAGTCCTCAAACCGGGGCGTGCCCGCTCCGAAGCAGGCAAACAAAAAAAGGATCATCCCCCCCACCTGAGTCTTCTCCAGATCATCTACAGAGAAGTAGAAATGCTGGGGAATTGGCTGCTCGCCCCAAGCCAAGGGTCCTGGCCAGTCGCTGCAGAGCAAGGCGCCTTGGTGAAGCTTCTGCAATGGATGGCCGCGACGGAAGCCCATGCCATGGCTAGCAGTGAAAAGAAGGGCTGGCATGGAGTCTTGAAGTATGGCCTTCAGATCGGCCTTGGTGCTGTTGTCTTTGTCGCAATGCTGCACCGTCCAAGCCGGATGATGGGTGCTCAACGCCTTCGCCAGCGGCTGGATTAACTCCTCGCTACTCAGGGCCGTAGCTTGATCATCCGGGTTTCGAACACCAAACAGCACCACCTGTTTTGATCGATACATGGCCCCCTCCTCGGAGCGGACCACAGCCTGCGCATAGCGCCCGTACTCTTCATCACGATCAAATTGCAGGCGACCCACCGCGTAGCTGACATCCAATTGAAATTGAAAGGAGTAGGGGATGGCTTCCGGATCGGCCACGAGCAAGAGGTAATAGGGAATCCGCCGTGGATCGGCGGCACCCGGCCCCATTCCATGGCGGGCAAGGAATGCATCCTTGCTTTCGCCTGATTGATAGCCATCCTCACCGCAGAATTCCCGATAGCGCTCGCCTGCCTGGCTGCGCCTCCTTTCTAGCAGTGGCCCAAGAGCATCCTTCCAACCTGGGATGACATCGGCGTCGCTGGCAGCAAAGATCACCCCCCACCCCGCTTCCGAGAGGTCCGTGGGGTCGACGCCCTCCCGCACCCCCAAATGGGCTTCCGTAGCCCTCCTGTGGCGGCGCTCCAGCTCCCTAAGCCTGGCTGAATCGATTGTCTCTCCAAGGGCTTGGCAGGAGAGCTCCTCCAGGGAGAGCTTGGGCCACAGATAGGCGCCGCTGTCGGCAGAGATGCCATTGAAGATCCAATGGTTGCTGATCTGGTCCTGGGTGATGCGGTCAGAGCCCACGGTAGGCCAACTCGTCGTCAATGAGGGGGATGAGAAACACCGTGCAGGCCAGGATGAGATTCTTCCAAAGGCTGCTGATTCCTAGCAAGGTGGCCAATGGGGCATTGATGCACAAGGCCCAGACCAAAAAAGCGAATGCCGACAAAGCATAGTAATGAGGCAGGGGTCTTTCTGGAGCTTTGAGATGACGCGAGGATTGGCGGAGGTAAAGAACTGTGCCGATCACGCCGATTCCAGTTGCCACAATTAAAGCGACTGCATTCTCTGCAATTAGGGAAGACAACGGGCCATAAAAGGCCAGGCTTTCGCCGGGTATGTACTTGACCAGTCGAGTTTGGTAATCATCCTTAGGTGAGTCGCCCCCACCCTGATCACCTTCAATGAGCATGTAGAGTGGTCCGGAGAAGCGTCCGAGATCGTCATTGATGACGGTTCGCCCTCTTCTCCGATAAACAATTGTTCTAGGCATAGATGCAATCTTTCCTCTTTTAAAATCTCCGAAATCCTAGCAGGGTGGCTGAGGTGCAGGCGCACAATCAATGTAATGTTACACATCATTCTTCGATTCTTTGCCAATGCAGTGCCGATCTCTCCTGCGAGCCTGAGAGTGCCAGCGGAGGATCGCTTCAGTGAAGTGGTGGAGGTGTAGGCACGTGGACGCTGCCTGTTGCTAGACGACTTATCGAACAAGCCCCTCGAGTGTACAGGCCACCGTCAGCTCTCTGCTCTGCCGCTAGATGCCCCCTGCCTGCCACTCAAGGGCCGCGCTTCACAACAGCAATGTGATGAATTTTCTGTGATACCCTATTGCTATCGAAACCAAAGGAACGGACAGAGCTCGCCATGACTGAGAACCAGAGCCATGATGCTTCGGCTTCCGGCAATCAAAGCATGGCCAACAAGCTCCAGATTGCAGTTGCACTCATGGTTCCATTTTTCGGTATTGTAAATACCTGGCAGTCCCAATACTTGCAGACTCAGCTTCAGCAGGTCAAGCAGGAAGCAGATAGAAAGCAGCAGTTTGCTGGCAGTATCCAGTCACAGCTCAACAATCTCACTGGCAACGATCCAACAAGGGCCAAGGTGGCTCTCGCCAGTTTATACACTCTAGCCAGGGAAGAAGGCGATAAGGCCATTCTTTTTACCATTGCGATCGTCAGCCAGAATGAGGAGCTTAAGCAGACTGTCGCTTCGTTGGTTGCCGATGACAGCAGTCTCTCTCAGGCATTTAAGGACAAACTGATTTCCAAGCTCGGAAGGATCGTTGATTCCAGTAAGCGTGGCAATGCAGTGCCTGGGTCAAAGGGACAGCCCGATCTCTCGACAGAGAAACGCCTGTTGGAGCAGTTGACACAGGACAAAAAGAATTTGAGTGGCTGGATTTACTTGGGAAAAACTGTTAGCCAGAACAGTCAGCTCGGGCAGGATAAGACAATATCCAGCACTGCAGTCCCGGCAAAGGGGCAACAGGTGACGCTCACTACCTCGGTCAATCTGAGAGATTCCGCTCCAACTAGCCGTGCACTTGGCGATATTAAAGGTATCGTTGGTAAAGGTGTTCAAGCGCTCGTGCAGGATATTAAACGGAAGCCCATAGCTGGCACCAACGATGATGCAGTGTGGGCAGAGGTAGCCATCGGTGACTAGGGCATCTGCCCTGCCAGCAGGCTCTTCGCGGGAACGGGCCAGGGTCAGGTCCCAGCTGCGCGTCCCCAAGCTCCCTTGCTGTCATTCAAGGTCAGCGACGGCAGGCGCGCCGTCTCCATTGAGCCGAGCGGCCCGGCCGCGAAGCTGTCAGCCCCGCCCCGGCTTTATTCCCATTCGATCGTGCCGGGGGGCTTGCTGGTGATGTCGAGCACCACCCGGTTCACGCCCTTCACTTCGTTGACAATGCGATTGGAGATCTGTTCCAGCACGTCGTAGGGCAGGCGCGACCAGTCGGCGGTCATGCCATCTTCGGAGGACACGCAGCGCAGCACCACCGGATAGGCGTAGGTGCGCTTGTCGCCCATCACCCCGACGCTGCGCACCGGCAGCAACACGGCGAACGCCTGCCAGATCTGGTCGTAGAGTCCGGCGGTGTTGATCTCCTCGCGCACGATCAGATCGGCGTCGCGCAGGATGTTGAGCCGCTCCGCTGTGACCTCCCCCAGGATGCGGATGGCCAGGCCAGGGCCGGGGAAGGGATGGCGGCCGACGATTTCGGCGGGCAGGCCAAGGTTGCGGCCCACCTTGCGCACTTCATCCTTGAACAGCCGTCGCAGCGGTTCCACCAACTTGAAGCGCAGGTCGTCCGGCAGGCCGCCCACGTTGTGGTGGCTCTTGATCTTCACCGCCACCCGCTCACCGGTGCGGGGGTCGACGTCGGTGCCGGCGGATTCGATCACATCGGGGTAAAGGGTGCCTTGGGCAAGGTAATCGAAGGGGCCGAGCCGCTTGCTCTCCTCCTCAAACACACGGATGAATTCAGTGCCGATCAACTTGCGTTTCTGCTCCGGGTCGGTGATGCCGACCAAGCGCTCCAGAAAACGCTCGCGGGCATTGATGTACTCCACATGAATGTGAAACTTATCCCGGAAGGTTTGCATCAGAAACTCCGGCTCACCCTTGCGCATGAAGCCCTGATCGATGAACATGCAGGTGAGCTGATCGCCGATGGCGCGATGCAGCAGAAAGGCCAGGGTGGAGGAATCCACGCCGCCGGAGAGGGCCAGCAGCACGCGTCGATCGCCCACCTGCTGGCGCACGTCGGCGGTGGCCTCATCGATGAAGGTGGCGGTGGTCCAATCGGCGTCGCAGCCGCAGATGTGGTAGACAAAATTGCGAATCAGGGCCATGCCGCAGGTGGAATGCACCACCTCCGGATGGAATTGCACGCCATAGAGCCGCCGCTGGTGATCGGCGATGGCGGCTTCGGGGGTGTTCTCGGTGTGGGCCAGGCGCACGAAACCGGTCGGCAGGCTCTCCACGGAATCGCCGTGGCTCATCCACATCGTCGAACCGTCATTCACGTTGGTGAGCAGATCGGTGGGGTCGTCCACCCGCAGCGGCGCCTTGCCGTATTCACCGCGGCCGGCGGCCACCACCGAGCCCCCGAGGTGCTGCACCATCAGCTGCATGCCGTAGCACACCCCCAGCACCGGGATGCCCAGCTCCCAGATGGCGGGATCGCACTGCGGCGCCCCGGGTTCATACACCGAGGCGGGCCCGCCGCTGAGGATCAGGCCCCGGGGCGCCAAAGCCCGCAGCTCCTCCGCCCCGATCGTGCAGGATTGCACCAACGAGAACACCTCCGTTTCCCGCACCCTGCGGGCGATCAACTCCGAATACTGGGAGCCGAAATCGAGGATCACGATGGCCGGGTGCCGGCGGGAGCCGCTGGCCGGGTCGATCACCGCTGGAGAGGACACGGACGCCTTATTGGGTTGAAACGCACCCTACGGCGCCTTGGCCAGCTGGCTGAACAGCAAGGCCCCAACCGGCCCTGATGCGCACACCTGCCGCTGCCGGTCGAACAGCACCGCCCCCAGCTGCGGCGTCGGGGCGCCATGGCGCCGCAGGTAGTCCAGGGATCGCTGCTCGATGGCCGCCGCCAAGCGCCGCCCCAGCCGCGCCGCCAGCTCCGGGTCGCGGTCTCGCAGCTGCTGAAAGGCGGCCTCCACCGTGGCGGCGCCATGGAGCTCCGCCAGGGCGGTGCCCTGCAACCCCTCCAAGGCGGCGAAGGCGGTCAGCACTTCAGCGCGGCCGTCGGCCAGGTGGTGATGGGTGTGAAAGATGCCTCCGGCCAGCTTCAGCAGCTTGCCCTGGTAGCCGAACAGCAGCAGCCGCCTCACCCCCTGCTGGGCGGCCGCCACCAGCACCGGGCCGATCCAATTGCCGGTTTTCAGCAACAGCGAGGCGGGCAGCCCCAGCCGTGGCGCCAGGTCGAGGCCGTTTTCGCCGATCACCAGCACCAGATCGCCGCGGCAGTCGGCGGCGCTGGTGCGGCGCGCCAGCGACTCCAAGGTGTGCCGCAGCTGATCGGGAGCGGCGCTGGCCTGGGTTTCGGCCTGGGTGCCGATCAGGGCCAACCCCTCCACCACGCCGAAGGCGGCATTGCTGGTGCGCTCCGCCAGGCGGCGTCCCGCCGGGAACGTCAGCCGCAGGCGCAGGCCCCGGCCCGCCGGCAGCAACGGCGCCAGGCTGCGCTCCAGCAGTTCCCGAGCAAAGGCGGAGATGCACAACGCCCGCGAATCGGCATGCACGCCCACGCCTTCGCCGGCCTCCAGCCAGAGCCACTGGGCCGGTGCGCTCGGATCCAGGCCACGCCAGGAGGCTTCCACCCACACCACCAGGCCGCGGGTGAGATCGAGCCCATCGCCGGGGTCGCAGCGGGCCACCGCCAAGGCTCGGCCCTCCCCCAGGGGCGCCGCGGCCACCACCGGCACCAGCGCCTCAGCGGCCGGATCCGAGGGATCGAGGCGCAGGAGTTGCTCGTCGCTGAACGGCTCGCCCCGCAACTGGGCCAAGGCGGCCCGGGCCGCCGCCGCCACCCACACGGGCAGGGTGTAGCCGCGGGGGCGCTCGGCCTGGTTGGGATGGGGCGACATGGGGCGCAGCGTGGAACCCGGGGGCTGGGGCCAGCAAGATCCGAGGCCCACTCCAGCATCGCGACCTGCCGCGAAGAGACATCCCGCTGCAGGCGTCTGCGCTGAAGGACCTCGCACTGAAGGACCTCGTGTTGAAGGACCTCGTGTTGAAGGGCTTCCCGTTGGAGGGTTTCGCCCTGCAGGACGAGCGGCCTACAGCCCGGTTTCTTAAGGTGGAAGATTGTGCCGTCGCGGCGCACCAGCCGATCGCCTCGCCATGCAGGACAAGCTCACCCTGATGATTCCCGGTCCCACGCCGGTGCCGGAGACGGTGCTGAAAGCGATGGGTCGCCATCCAATCGGGCACCGCAGCGGCGATTTCCAGGCGATCGTGCGGCGCACCACCGAACAGCTGAAGTGGTTGCACCAAACCAGCAACGACGTGCTGGTGATCACTGGCAGCGGCACGGCGGCGATGGAGGCCGGCATCATCAACACCCTCAGCCGCGGCGATCGGGTGCTCTGCGGCGATAACGGCAAGTTCGGCGAGCGCTGGGTGAAGGTGGCGAAGGCCTACGGGCTCGATGTGCAGGTGATCAAGGCCGAGTGGGGCCAGCCCCTGGATCCGGCCGCCTTCCGCGCTGCCCTGGAGGCCGACACGGCCAAGGCGATCCGGGCCGTGATCCTCACCCACTCGGAGACATCCACCGGCGTGATCAACGATCTGCAGGCGATTGCCGCGGCGGTGCGCGACCACGGCACGGCGCTCACGATCGCCGACTGCGTCACCAGCCTGGGGGCCGCCGATGTGCCGATGGATGCCTGGGGGGTGGACGTGATCGGCTCCGGCTCCCAGAAGGGCTACATGATGCCGCCGGGCCTCAGCTTCGTGGCGATGAGCGAGAGGGCCTGGGCCGCCTACGAGCGCTCCGACCTGCCGAAGTTCTACCTGGATCTGGGCAAATACCGGAAGTCGGCTCAGGCCGACAGCAATCCGTTCACGCCGGCGGTGAACCTCTACTTCGCCCTGGAGGCGGCGCTGCAGATGATGCAGGAGGAGGGGCTGCCGTCGATTTTTCAGCGCCACGAGCGGCATCGTCGGGCCACGGTGGCGGCGATGCGGGCGATCGGCCTGCCGCTGTTCGCCGCCGAAGGCCATGGCAGCCCGGCGATCACCGCCGTGGCGCCGGAGGGCATTGACGCGGAGAAGCTGCGCAAGGAGGTGCGCAGCCACTACGACATCCTGCTGGCCGGAGGCCAGGATCACCTCAAAGGCAAGGTGTTCCGCATCGGTCACCTCGGCTTTGTCTGTGATCGCGACGTGCTCACGGCCGTGGCGGCGATCGAGGCCACCCTGCAACAGCTCGGTCTGGCCAAGGCGCCCACCGGCAGCGGCGTGGCCGCGGCCGCGGCGGAGCTGGCGGGCTGAGCGGTGGGTGCCGGGGGCGGCAGCGTCGGGACTTCAGCGAGGCCTTGCCATAGCGCAATCACGCAGGAGCGCTGTAACAGGGATGGCAGATCCGCTTGCCTTCCTTAAGGTGCGGGGCGTCAGTCCTGACCGTTCGATGCGCCGCTCTCTCATCGCCGCCAGCGCCCTTGTTGCCCTTGTCGCTGCCGGCTGCCAAAGCCAGGACCTGGCCAAACGGGAACTGAAAACCGAGGCCAAGGTCTGCCAGCAGCTCGCGGCCGTGGGCACCGCCCTGGAGGGGGTGGCGGCCCTGACGCCAACCTCCACCGTCGGCCAGGCCCAGGCGGCCAATCAGGCCCTCAGCAAGGCCCTCGTGGGGCTGGGGCAAGCCGAGCAGACCCTGGAGAAGCTGCGCCTGCAGGCCTTTGACAAGCAGTTGAAGGCCTTCAATGCGGAGGTCCAGCGGGTGACCGCCAACAAGAAGCTCACCCTCGAGGAGGCGGCCACGGTGATCAAGGCCAAGGCCGGCCCGGTGATCGCCGCCCGCAAGGGGCTCTCCGCAGCCGTGAAGTGCCCGGAACCCGCCACCGCCGCCAAGCCCTGAGCCGGCGGCCGGCCCTCGGCCTGGGACTGCGCCGCGGCGATGTTCCGGGCCGAAGGCCAGGGGCGGGGCTTAACATTGAGGCAGATCTGTGACGACGGCGAGGACCTCACCAGGGCCCTCGTCCAGCGTGGCAGTTCCGCGATCGCCTCTGCGGCTGATCGTCCTTGGCGGTTGATCGTCGGCCTTTCGGCTCCCTCCTGTTGGGACGGTGTCGCCATCCTCGTGGTCATACCCATCACGAATCTAGGCAAACCGGCAACATGGTCGTGCCAAGCCTGGCTGGTGTTCTTGATGCTTCTGCGGGTGTAATTCAGTGGTAGAATGTCAGCTTCCCAAGCTGAACGTCGCCGGTTCGAATCCGGTCACCCGCTTCTAGTCCAGGACTGGAATTTGTTGCTCCTCAAGCGTTTATCTCGCTTGGCACTTGCTGGCAGCACGCCAAGTCGTGACTGCGGATGACAGCTGATGCCCGCGATTGGCGAAACCTTCTCACAGGGTTTCTCACCGCTGGGTCGTTTCATGACCTGGTTTGACCGTCTTTGATCGATCCGAGCCTCCGCCGTGCATTGACCGTTCCAAGACCGGTCACGCGACCTATGATGTGGTCCTGAGCTGACTTGGTCCCCCTGATGGCGCACCGCGTGCTGACCGAGACCGCCGTAAGCATCTCGGAACACAAAAAGAACCCGATGGCCACCGTGGCGGCCGGTGAAGG
>JBKDOR010000016.1:0-10254 GCA_046342775.1 Synechococcaceae cyanobacterium | reverse complement strand
TGGATGAGAGGGGCATGGCGTTCAGGTGCTCGCCAGCAGGTCGGCACCGGCCTCGCAGGCCGCGGCGAGCACGCCAGCGACCAAGGGATCCTCGTGGCCCAGGTGCCATTCGGAGTTCCAGCGGGGCAAACCGTTCACCGAGGTGTCGCGGTAGAGATCCTGGTCGCAATCGAGCTGCATCACGTAGAGATCAGCCAGGGGCGGGCGGCTTTGGTCGTCCTTGGCGGCGGGGAGGAAGCGGCTGAGCACGGTGAGATGGCCGCTGCGATCGAGTCGCAGGCTGCCGGCATCCCACCACTGCTGACCCGCCTCGCTGGCGGGCACCTCGCGCCACTCCACCGGGGCGCTCCACACGGTCGTCGCTGCGCACAGCACCAGCAGCAGCGCCAGGAACGGTCCCAGCAGGCCAGAGGCCTGGAAGCGGGGCGGCTGCGTCATCGGGCCAGGGCCGCGCCGCGGCGAGCGCCTTGATGGGCCCGCAACAACAGGCTGAAGGTGGTCCGCTGCTCAGGACGCGGCACGATCGCGTCAACGAAGCCGTGATCGCGCAGATATTCCGCAGTCTGAAAGTCGTCGGGCAGCTTCTCTCGCAGGGTCTGCTCGATCACGCGGCGGCCGGCGAAGCCGATCAGGGCCTTGGGTTCGGCCAGGATAAGGTCGCCAAGCATGGCGAAGCTGGCGGTGACCCCCCCGGTGGTGGGGTGGGTGAGCAGGGGCAGGTAGAGCAGCTCCGCCTGGCGATGGCGCTGCAGAGCACCGCTGATCTTGGCCATCTGCATCAGGCTCAGCATCCCCTCCTGCATGCGGGCACCACCGGAGGCGCAGACGATCATCAGCGGCTGACGCCGGGCTGTAGCCGCTTCCACCAGGCGGGTGAGCTTCTCGCCCACCACCGAACCCATCGAGCCGCCCATGAAGCGGAAATCCATCACCCCGAGCGCCAGGGGTTGCCCCTCCAGCTGGCAGAAGCCGGTGACCACCGCATCGCGGAGGCCGGTGGCCTTCTGGCTGTCCCGCAGGCGGTCGGCGTAGCTGCGGCGATCCTTGAACGCCAGGGGATCGGTGGGGGACAGATTGCTGTCGAGCGGCTCGAAACTGCCTGGGTCGGCCAGCAGCCGGATGCGCTCAGCGCTGTCGATGCGGTGGTGATGGCCGCAGTTGCGGCAGACGCTGGCGTGGGCGATCAGATCCTTGCGGTAGACGACCTGGGCGCAGTCGGGGCATTTGCTCCACAGCCCGTCTCCCTCGTCAGGCCCCTGGGCGGAGCGCAGCGGCGGAGTGGGCTTGCGGCGGTCGGCGAACCAGTCGAACAGCGACATTCCTGGACGGCTGCGGGCGGGAGATCGGACATGCCGCACTCCCACAGGGGTGAACGGCGCCCCCATTTAACGCTGGCGCCTGGGGCGAGGGCATCCGGGCTTCCCTCACCAGACCACCCGGAGAGCGCCGTGGCTGCTCCAGACGCTGGCCCCTGCGCTCAGTCCAGGGCCAGCAACCTCAGGAACAGGCCGGGGCCCAGCCCCCAGAGGCCAAGCGTTCCCAGCACCAGAAAGGGGCCAAAGGGAATCGCCTGATGGCGCGAGAGGCGTCCGCTGAGGCGACCGATCAGCCCCACCAGGGCGCCGCTGAACACCGCCAGCGCCACCGCCAGCCCCAGCCCGAGCGGGCCGAGCCAGGCGCCGATCAGCGCCGCCAGTTTGGCGTCGCCCAATCCCAGGGCGGGCCGCCCAAACAGCCGCGATGCCAGCGCCGTGGTGGCCTCGAAACCGAGCAGTCCCAGCGCCACCGCCAGCAGATGCTCCAGGAGCAGGCGGCTGGCGTGGGCGCTGCCCTGGAGCCCTCCCAAAAGGGCTGTGACGACAAGCCCGCAGACCAACCCCCAGCGACACAGGGGTTCAGGCAGCCACAGTTGATCAAGGTCGACCAACGCCAGCGGGATCAACCAGCCGATCAGGATCCAGCCGGCGAGCACCACCAGCGCGGGATGGGGAGCCGGGCCAAGACCGCCAGGCGTGGCGAACAGCGTCAGCACCCCCAGGCCGGCCACCAACCACTCCACCAGCACGTAGCGGCAGGCGATCGATCGGCCGCAGTGGCGACAACGGCCCCGCAGCAGGAACCAGCCCAGCAGCGGCACATTTTCCGACCAACCCAGCCGGGCTCCGCAGTGGGGGCAGTGGCTGGGGGGCCGCACGATCGATTCCTGCCGCGGCAGGCGCCAGGCCACAAGGTTGAGAAAGCTGCCGAAGCAACCTCCCAGCAAGGCCAGCAACAGGATCAGGGGTGCGGTGCTCGCAGGCTCGGCCAACATGCCCATCAGGCGGTGAACAACGGCAGGGAAACCAGCCTTGGGGCTGGGGGGCTGCGCCTGAAGACGGCAACCTGAGAAACCCACAGGCAGGGGGCAGACAACCCCCAGGGTTGGCCAACGCTGTGGAATCTGCCCGATCGGTGCCGAAGGCGATGGGCGTCAGGAGAGCTTCTTCTTGTCTTCGATCATGCGATGGATGATCGGCGTGAGAATGAGCTCCATCGCAAAGCCCATCTTGCCCCCATTGACCACAATGCTGGTGGGGCTCGACATGAAGGAGTCGTGAATCATGCTCAGCAGGTAGCGGAAATCAATGTCCCACTTTTCGCGGGCTCCCTTGCGGAAGTGGATGATCACGAATGACTCATCAGGGGTAGGGATATCACGAATCATGAACGGGTTGGAGGTGTCCACCGTGGAAACCCGCTGAAAGTTGATATCCGTCTGGCTGAACTGCGGGCAGATGTGATTGATGTAGTCGGGCATGCGGCGTAAAATCGTATCCACCGTGGCCTCAGCTGAGTAGCCGCGCTCTTTGTTGTCGCGGGCGATCTTCTGAATCCATTCCAGGTTCACCACGGGAACGACGCCGACAAGCAGGTCCGCCAGGCTGGCCACGTCGTAACCATTCCCTTGGACGCCGCCGTGCAAGCCCTCGTAGAAGAGCAGGTCGGTGCCGGTGGGAATGTCCTCCCAGGGGGTGAACTGACCAGGTTCCAGGTTGGTGCCCAGCCTTGAGTTGTGCTCGGCGGCCTCATCGAAAGAGTGCAGGTAGTAGCGCTTCTGGCCGCTGCCGGTCTCGCCGTAGGTGCGGAACAGCTCCTCGAGCTTGTCGAACAGGTTGGCCTCGGGGCCGAAGTGGGAGAAGTTCTCCCCCTTGGCCATGGCAGCGGCCATCGCCTCCTTCATCGGCCCCCGCTCGTAGCGGTGGTAGCTATCGCCCTCGACCACCGCCGGCGTGATCCCTTCCCGTTTGAAGATGTGCTCGAAGGCGCGCTTGACGGTGCTGGTTCCGGCGCCGGAGGAACCGGTGACAGACACGACCGGATGACGCTTCGACATCGACGCAGGGGGGTGTGAAACACGGAGAGTTTCGCAGATCACCGTTCCTACCCCCCCCGGCCTGGTGCCAAGGAGAGCCAGCGGCGACCTGACGACACCTTCGCGCACAGGCAAGGCCGACCCAAGGCAGCGCTCGCCGATGGCACCCCGATGGCACTGGGCTCAGTCGGCCAAGGCGGCCAGCAACCGCTCGCCCATCGCCGCACAGCCCAGCCGCACGCAGCCCTCCGCCATCAGATCAGCGGTGCGGAAGCCCGCGGCCAACACCCGGTCGACGGCCGTTTCCAGCTCAGCAGCGGCAGCCTCCTGCTTCAGGCTCACCCGCAGCAGCATCGCGGCCGACAACACCATCGCCAGGGGGTTGGCCAGGTCCTGGCCAGCGATGTCCGGGGCGGAGCCATGCACCGGCTCAAAAAGCCCGGGCCCGGAGGAGCCGAGCGATGCCGAGGGCAACATGCCGATCGATCCGGTCAGCATCGCCGCCTCATCGCTGAGGATGTCGCCAAAGAGATTGCTGGTCAGCAGCACATCGAACTGGCGAGGATTGCGGACCAGCTGCATGGCCGCATTGTCCACATACATGTGGCTGAGCTCCACGCCAGGATAGCTGGCATGAAGAGCCTCCACTCGATCGCGCCAGAGCTGGCTTACCTCCAGCACATTGGCCTTGTCCACCGAGCAGAGCCTGCCGCGACGGCTGCTGGCCAGGTCGTAGGCCACCCGCGCAATGCGATCGATCTCATCATCGAAGTAGGCCATGGTGTTGAAGGCGCGAACCCTGCCCTCCACCTCCACCCGACCCTTGGGCATGCCGAAGTAAACCCCGCCGATCAACTCCCGCACCACCAGCAAGTCCACGCCCTGAATCACTTCCGGCCGGAGGCTGCTGGCCGCGATCAGCGCCGGCAGGATGCGCACCGGACGCAGGTTGGCAAACAGGCCAAGGCTGGCGCGCAAGGCCAGCAGGCCGGTCTCCGGGCGCAGCTCTCGCGGTAGGGCATCGCAGCGGGGGTCGCCAATCGCCGCCAGCAACACCGCGTCGCTGGCGCGGCAGGCCGCCAGGGTGCTGTCCGGAAGAGGCACGCCGGTGGCATCCAGGGCGGCGGCGCCGATCGGCTGGGTGTCGAAGGCGAGGCTGAAGCCATGGCGCGCGGCGACGGCCTCCAGCAACACCCGGGCCACTGCCGTGATCTCAGGTCCGATGCCATCGCCTGGCAGCAGCGTGATGCGGTAGGTGGACATCAGCCGAGAGAGTCGACGCAAGGGGCCGAGGTTACCGGCTCAAACGCCATGCCCCTGCAGCCAATCCTGCTGGCGATGCTGCAAGCGCTCCGGGCGGCATCCAGCCTGAATCTGCTTCACCAGGGGGTTCCACGGCATGGCGGCTGAGGCGAGCGAGCGTCACCCGGTGTCGACGCCAGCGGGGCGCGCTGTGTCAGGGCTCCGCCTTGCGCAGCTGCCGCAGGCTGCGGGCCATCTCCGGCAGACGGCTGAAGGCGGCGGAGCAGCGCAGCCAGAGACGATTGTCGATGGCTGGGCTGCCGCTGACCACCTGCCCCGGCTCAATCACGCCATGGACGCCCGACTGGGACGACACGATCGCCCGATCGCCGATCCGGGCCCGATTGGCGACCCCCACCTGGCCGGCCAAGATCACGCCATTGCCGATCTTCGCCCCGCCGGCGATGCCCACCTGGCCTGCAAGGGCACAGCCGCGACCGATCACGACCCCGTGGGCCACATGCACAAGATTGTCGAGCTTGGAGCCGGCGCCGATGCGGGTCTCGCCGACGGCGGGCCGATCAATCATGGTGCCGCAACCAACCTCAACCCCGTCCTCCAGCACCACTTGGCCGGTCTGGGGCATCTTGCGCCACCCCGCCGCCGTGGGGACGAAGCCGAACCCCTCCGAGCCGATCACCGCCGAGGAATGGATCACACAGCCCGTGCCCAGCCGGGTGCCCGGGTGCAGCACCGCATGGGCATGCACCTCGCTGCCCGGCCCGATGACGACATCGTGATAGAGCACGACGCCAGCGTGCAGGATGACCCCATCCCCCAGGCGGCAATCGGCGCCCACCACCGCCTGCGCTCCGATATGGACGGCCTCGCCCAGAACGCAGCTGGGGTCGATCACAGCGCTGGGATGGGCGCCTGGCTGGGGCCGCTGCGGCGGGTAGAGCCGCTCCAGCGCCTCGGCGAAGGCGAGGCGAGGATCGGGGCACACCACCCAAGCGATCCCCGCCGCTGAGGCCTGCTGTTGCACGGAGGGGTCGGCGGGGATCAGCAGGGCCGCGGCGCCGCAGCCCTCCAAGGCGGCGGCAAGGGCGTTGCCGGCTTCCAGGAAGCTCAGCTGACCGCTCCCGGCCCGCTCCAACGATTCAGCTCCGTGCAGCTCGGGGTCGTCCGCCAGATCCCTCGGGCTCTGTTCCAGCAGCGAGGGGAGCTGACTGAGCAAGCTGCTGAAGCGCATGCCACCGACGCGGACCGGCGGATCGTAGGCGTTTGCTCCCAACTCCCCTGGCCGGGGGCGGGACGACCGCTCTGGCCAGGGGCGCTGGCCGGCTGAGCCGGATCGGCTTGATGCCGCGTCGGCTGGTCTGCCAGCGCGGCGGCAGCACTGGCGCCGATCAACGCGATCCGGGCGGGTTCGCGGGCGCCGATCCACCGCCGGGCGATGCCGAGGCGCCTCGCGCAGCCCCGTCGTCTGGAGACGTCTCGCCATCCAGCCGGGCTGCCGCGGACAGCCCGGCTCCCAGGGCCAGCACAAGCTGATCGCGATGCACCACCACCTGGCCTGCGCTACCCAGGCGCTCGCGCAGAACCTGGCCGCTGAGGCCCAGCAGGGGCCGCAGTTCTTCGCTGCTGAGCAGGCTCAGGCCGCGGCCCAGCTCCTGGCCACTGGAACCGAGCAAGCGCACGGGCTCATGGCGGGCGAAGCTGCCTTCCAGCCCGCGGACGCCCACCGCCAGCAGGGAAGCCCCCTGAAGCAGCAAGGCCCGTTCGGCGCCGGCATCAATCGTCAGGGTGCCCTTGGGCAGGAGGGCGTGGGCCAGCCAGCCCTTGCGGTCCGGCAGGGGGGTGGCGCTGGGATGGAACACCGTGCCCACCCGCTCCCCGGCGAGCAGGGCCTCCAGCACCGCGGGATGGCGGCCATCCGCCAGCCGCACCCGGATCCCACTCGAGGTGGCGATGCGGGCGGCGGTCAACTTGGTGGTCATGCCGCCGGTACCCCAGCGCCCCCCGGAACCCGCCACCTGGCTCAGCCGCTCCAGCTCCGCCAGATCATTCACCTCCTCAATCGGCTCGGCGCTGCTGTCCAGTCGCGGATCGCCGGAGTAGAGGCGATCCACATCCGTGAGCAACACCAGCTCCTGGGCCGCCACCGCCACGGCCACGAGCGCGGAAAGGGTGTCGTTGTCGCCGAAGCGCAGTTCATCGGTGGCCAGCGTGTCGTTTTCATTCACGATCGGCACCACGCCCCAGGCCAGAAGTTGCTCGAGCGTGCCGCAGGCGCGCCGATAGCGGCGGCGGGAGGCCAGATCCCCTCGGGTGAGCAACACCTGGGCCACCTTCAGCCCCCGCACCGCAAAGGCCTGTTCGTAGAGAGCCATGAGTCGCCCCTGACCGATGGCGGCGGCCGCCTGCAGGGCTTGAAGCTCCTCCGGTCGCCGCGCCAGGCCGAGCACTTCGCAGCCCAGGCCGACGGCGCCGCTGGTGACCAGCGCCATGGAATCCCCCTGGCGCTGCTGGCGGCTGAAGCTGGCCGCCAGGTCGGCGATCACCGCTGCCGTGGAGCGGTCCGGGCTGCCGCGCAGCAGACTGGTGCCCACCTTGATCACCCTTCTCATCGCGAACGATCCCCCATCGGCATTCAGGGCAGGGTGGAGGCCAACCAGTGGGCCATGCGCCGCTCAAACCCCTGCAGCTGATCGTGGCGGCAGGGCAGGCCATCGGCGGCGATCGGCTTCACCAGAACGGTGAACATCCCGAGACGGTTCCCCGCCAGCACGTCCGTGAACACCCGATCCCCGACGAGGGCCACCTGGTGGTGGGGTTTGTCGAGCTCTGCCAACACGCGCCGCAGGGCAGCGCTGCGGGGCTTGCCGGCCGCGGTCGTGAAGGGAAGATCGACGGCGCGGCCAACGGCACCGATGCGCCGCCGCGAGGGGTTGTTGCTGAGGAGATGGATCGGGAGCCGCTGGCGGGCCTCCAGCAGCCAGGATTCCGCTGCCGCTGGCAGTGAGGCCTGGCGCCGCGGCAGCAGAGTTCTGTCGACATCGAGCACAAGGGCTTGGATGCCCCGGTCGAGAAGCATCGACAGCTCCAGCTGGGCCAGGGTGCCCTGGGAGGTCCAGCCAGGGGTGAGCAGGTGGCGCAGCATCAGTCGTCGTCGGGCTGCTCCTCGATCGCGGCTTCGATCAGGGGGCCGACCCGCTCCAGTTCCTCGTCGCTCACCAACTCAGCCCCGCCCTGGTCCAAACGGGCAACCAGGAAAAGCGGATCGAGAGGAATAAACAGGGCGTACTGCTCTTCGCCCACCCAGAAAGGGCGATCAAGCAGCATTTCATACGTGTCGGACTCGCCATCCTCGTCGAGATCATCCAGCTCGTCGAGGTCGTCTCCGGCCTCTTCTTCGTCTTCGTCCTCCTCCTCAAGTTCTGGTCCATCAATCTCACCGTTCACGGTGAGGATGTGGGCGGAGCGCACAAGGGTGAGATCGTGCTCCTGCAAAACCGCATCGGCAATCGAGAGAATTTCCTCAGCTCCCTCCAGGTCTTCGATGATCTCGTGGTCGGATTCGTCCTCGGCAAGCCGCACCAGGCACACCGGGGTGTCGACCGGCGTGAGCAGGGCATAGGTGTTGCCCTCAAGCTGCACGGGCTCCTCGACATAGCAAACCAGCTGCCGGCCCTCGTCATCCTTGAGCACGACGGTCTCCATGTCCCCTGCAGCCGCGCTGGAGGGTGGTTCGGCACTCATGACGACGTGGCGTGGTTCCTCACAATGCCGCAGCGGTTGACGGCTCGCCGCCGTGGATGGTCGCCACCCCGACCGGATCTCCGCGGCGCTGCGGTGTCTGGGGCTCGGGACCCTCCCGCAGCCACTGCTCCAGCAGCAGGGCGGCGGCGATGCTGTCGAGCCTGCCGCTGCGATCCCCCCGCAGCCCAAAGCGTTCGGCTGCCTCCCAGCTGCTGGAGTGCTCATTGACCCAGGCCAGCGGCAAGTCCAGGCCTCGCTCGGCCAGCCCATGCCGCAACGCCAGGCCATAGCGGCGGCAGTGATGGGATTGGGGCGTTGGCTCGGCGCTGGCGGAGAGGGGCAGCCCCACCACCAGGGCGCTCACGTGACGCTGCCGAGCCAGGAGCAGCAGCTTCCCCAGATCATCGCTGAAGTTCCCACGCCGCAAGGCTTGCAGCGGCCTGACCGTGAGGCCGAGTGCATCGCAGCCGGCGAGGCCGATCCGGCGGCGCCCCACATCCAAGGCCAACACGGATCGGGGTGCCGGTGCCGGCACTCAGCAGGGCGCGAAGGGTTGCGGACCCACCGGGGTGGGCAGCGGCCGGCGGCGGGGCTGCAGCCGCTCCAGCACGGCCGACAGGCGCGAGGCCACCCGCGGCGCGGTCTGCCACTCCTGGCGACGCCAGACGCTTCGGGCCATCAGCACCTGCTCACCATGGGGCTCCGCACCCAGCTGGGCCAACCAGGCCTGGCGGGGGCCATCGCCGACCTCGCAGGGGATCCACAAGCGAGAGCCGATGCCGGAGTCCCCAGCCAGACGATGGAGCAACGCCACGCCCGGGGCGCCCAGCAGGTGGGACCAGCCGGGATGCACGCTGAACTCAACCACGGAGCCTCCGGCGGGATGATCCGCCTGCCAACGCGCTGCCAGGACGGCCTCATTGCGGGCCCGATCGACCAGCATCCAGCCGCGGCCGTTGCTGTGATCGAGGACATCCTCAATGCGGCGATCAAGCACCTGCCGCAGCGGGGCAGGGCACGCCGCTTGTTCGAGATGCCAGAGCAGTGGGGCGCTGCCGCGATCGAGACGGCGCAGGACCAGCTCCCCGTCCCGCCATGCCGGAGCTGGGGTGGAAGGATGCCAGCGCCAGAGGGCTTCGGTGCGCTGGGGCTGAAAGCCCAGCTCGCGCAGCGTGGCCAGCCGAGGCGTATCCAGACTGGGCACCACCGTGATCCAGCTGGCGGCGCCACGGCCGCGGCTGATCGCCTCACGCACCAGCGCCATGCTCACGTCGCGGCGGGCGGGGGTTTGGGAACTCTCGCCGCAGTCCAGAGCCAGGCAGAGATGTTCGAGTTGCCAACAGCTGCCGCGCCGATTCAGGCGGCGACTGACCACAAGGCCGAGGGCATGGCTGCCGCCTGAGGCCTCGCGCCCCAGCGCCACCAACACATGGGATGCCAGTGGCTGCCGGAACGCGACGGCGGTGATCAGCTTTTCGGGTACCGCGAGCAGCAGGGATCTCTGCAGCAGCGGTTGGAGATGCAGAAAGGCAGGGTCGTTGAGCAGGGGCAGATGCCAACCCTGCAGGCTTTCGACACTCCAGGGCAGGGCCTCAGCTCCCGGCGGGGGGGAAGGGGCGGTGGGCGGTGTCGTGGCAGGCACCGGCACGGGGGGACGGCGAGTGAAGGCTTGAAGCAACGGCATCCTAGGCGTGCTGGTCAGAGGAACCAGGGCGGACGCCCATCAGGCCGGCCGCACCAGCACCAGGGGCGTGCGCTCGTTGGCGTTGCCGGCCGGGTTCGGCCGCAGGGCTCGCTGCAGCAAGGCCTCATCGCAGTCGCGGCTGGCGGCCAGCACTTTGACCCGACCCAGGTCATTCACATCGACCACAGCGATGCCGACGCCCAGCTGCTGGGCG
>JBKDOR010000015.1:0-17839 GCA_046342775.1 Synechococcaceae cyanobacterium | reverse complement strand
CCACACCAACGACTGGGCGCGGGGCCGCAGGTGGGCCAGCAGCATCACCCGCAGCTCCATCGGCGTGGGGCTGAAGCCGGGGGCGTCATCGAAGAGCGCGTCCGGCAGCCCGGCGGTGACGAAATCCCAGCGGACGGGATCCGGGTCCAACCCAGCCTGGGGATCGCTGCTGGGAACCATGGGGCCATGGGGTCGCCCCCCCAGCATGGGCGAGCGCCGAGGCCACCCGCTGGCGGCACACCGCCTGGCCCATCGCTCGAGCAATGCTCAGGGCTCGGCCAACGCTCAGGGCTCGGCCAACGCTCAGGGCTCGGCCAACACCTCCAGCGTCTCCGGGATGCCCTCGGGCCAGAGCCGCCGCTGCTCGGTTAGCCATGCCAGCCGGGCCGCATCGATCCGTTCGCCCGGCACCCGCAGCGGGATGCCGGGCGGATACGGGCAGATCGGCCGCGCCGCGATCAACCCCTCCGCTTGCCCCAGCGGCACCGACCGGCCCGCCGCCCGCCAGGCCCGCCCCAAGGGCTGATCCAGCGCCGCCAACGGCGGCAGCGGCGGCGCGGTGAACGGCGGCAACGGCGCCCCGCCCCGCTCCTGGCGCAATCGCTCCAACAGCCGCGGCAACCGCCGCTCCAGCCCCGCCGGCGGCTCCAGTCCCAGGCAAAACGTCAGGGCTCCCGGCTCCGGCAGTTCCGCTACCACGCCCCGCTCCAGCAGCCAGCCATCCGCCTGCGGGCCGCGAATCCCCAACGGCGCCAGCGGCAACACCAAGCGCAGCGGATCGGTGCCGGCCAGCAATGGCAGCCCCAGCCGTTCGAGCCGCCGGCGCAGGCTGGCGGCACGGGCCTCAGCCCGCTGCCGCTGCCTCAGCCCCGCGGGGCTGTGGCGATGCTCCAGCGCCGCGGCCGTGGAGGCCAGCAACAGGGCGCTGGGGCTGGAGGTTTGCAACCACAGCAGCGCCCGGCCGATCGCCTCGCCCTCGCAGCGGCGCCCCTGGGCCAGCAGCACAGCGCTCTGGGCCAGACCCCCGGCCTCCTTCTGCAGCGACAGCACCACCAGATCGGCGCCGCTGGCCAGGGCCTCGCCACATCCGTGGGCCTGATCCACCAGCACCGGCAGGCCGGCGCCGTGGGGACCCGGCTGGCGGTGGGCCAGGGCCACCAAGCCCTCCAGCTCCGCCCGCAGGCCCTGGTAGGTGGGATCCACCAGCACCAGCGCCGCCACGGGCCCCGCGCGCTCCAGGAGGTGCTCCAGCCGCTCCGGCGGCGGCGGTCGCCACAGGCCCGTGGCGGCATCGAAGGGCAGGTCGGACAGCAGCGGCTCCAGATCGCCCAACACGCAGGCATGCAGCAGGGAGCGATGCAGATTGCGGGGCAGCAACACCCGCGAGCGCGGCGGCGCCAGCGCCAGCAGGGCTGCCTGCAGCAGGCCGCTGGCGCCATTGACGCCGAACCAGGCCTGGCTGGCCCCCAGCAGCGCCGCGGCCCGCCGCTGGGCCTCCGCCACGGCGCCCGTCGGCTCCAGCGGACCGCCGAAGCCCGGCAGCTCCGGCAGATCCCAGCTGCCGGGGGGCCGGCGCAGCAGCTGGGCCAACCCCGGCGCCAGGCCGCGGCCGCGGCCGTGGGCGGGCAGGTGCAGGGGCAACGGCGGCGGCGGCGCCAGCAGCTGCCGCCGCAGGGGCCACCAGGGCGAGGCGCCCATGGGAAGCAGGTCTTGCTTTCTAAAGTCTCGCCAGTGGCCTTTCCCCCTCTGGCGGACCCTGCTCAATCTTTCGGCGCAGCCGCGGGCGTTGACCGGCGCCAGGCACCAGCCGCCACCCACGACGAGGTCCCGGTTTACAACCCGGACGCCGACCTGCGTTGGCTGTTGCTGCGCCCCTGGTTGCTGGTGGGTCGGCTGATCCAGGTGATCGCCCAACTCGGTTGGCTGGGTCTGGGGCTGGCGATCCAGGGCAACAGTCGCGACGCCAAGGTGCAGAAACGCCTGGCCCGCCGCATCCTCTCCACCCTGGCCGATCTCGGCCCCTGCTTCATCAAGGTGGGGCAGGCCCTCTCCACCCGGCCCGACCTGGTGCCGCGGGAGTGGCTGGATGAGCTCACCCGGCTTCAGGACGATCTGCCGGCCTTTCCCCAGGAGGTGGCCCTGCGCTTGATCGCCTCCGAGCTCGGGGCCCCCGCCAGCGAACTGTTCGTTGAGTTTCCCGACTATCCGGTGGCCGCCGCCAGCCTGGGGCAGGTGTATCGCGCCCGCTTGGCCGATGGCCGCTGGGTGGCGGTGAAGGTGCAGCGGCCCGATCTGCCGTTCGTGTTGCGCCGCGATCTGACCATCATCCGCCTGCTCAGCCGCCTGGCCGGCCCATTGCTCCCTCTCAACCTGGGCTTCGGGTTGGACGAGATCATCGATGAGTTTGGCCGCAGCCTGTTCGAGGAGATCGACTACCGCCGCGAGGCGGACAACGCCGAGCATTTCGCCCGCCTGTTCGCCGATCGCCCGGAAGTCATGGTGCCGCGGGTGGAGCGGCGCCTGACGAGCCGACGGGTGCTCACCACGCAGTGGATCAACGGCGTGAAGATGCAGAGCCGTCGCGATCTGGAGGCCAACCATCTCGATCCCGCAGCGTTGATCCGCACCGGCGTGATCGCCGGCCTCAGGCAACTGCTCGAATTCGGCTACTTTCACGCCGACCCCCATCCCGGCAACCTCTTTGCCTTGCCGGGAAAAACAGGGGAAATGGGCCATATGGCCTACGTTGATTTCGGCATGATGGATAGCCTCAGCGAGGCTGATCGCCTCACCCTCACCGGCGCCGTGGTGCATCTGATCAATCGTGATTTCAAGTCGCTGGCCAAGGATTTTGTGGGCCTGGGGTTTCTGCATCCTTCCACCGATCTGGAGCCGATCATCCCCGCCCTTGAGGATGTGCTTGGCAATGCCTTGGGCGCCAATGTGGGCAGCTTCAACTTCAAGGCGATCACCGATCGTTTCTCGGAGTTGATGTTCGATTATCCCTTCCGTGTGCCGGCACGCTTCGCCTTGATCATTCGCGCTGTGGTGAGCCAGGAGGGGTTGGCCATCCGGCTCGATCCGGGCTTCAAAATCCTGAACGTGGCTTATCCCTATGTGGCACGGCGCCTGTTGGCCGGCGATACGGCGGAAATGCGCGAGAAGCTGATGGAGGTGATCTTCGATGCCAACGGCCGCCTGCGGGTGGAGCGGCTGGAGAACCTGCTGTCGGTGGTTCAGGAGGAGGGGCCCAGCGTCGATCTGCTTCCCGTCGCCCGGGATGGCCTGCGCCTCCTGCTGGGCGAGCAGGGCGGCAGCCTGCGGCAGCGGCTGCTGCTCAGCCTGGTGGCCGAGAACCGGCTGCACACCGACGATCTGGCAGCCCTGCTGCGGTTGCTGGGCCAGCGCTTTTCGATGCGCAAGCTGGCGGGCAGCATGCTCACCCGCCTCAATCCCCTGGCAGCTTGAGGCCCCTGGCCGCTTCCGGCGCCCCAACGGCACGGCTGCCACGCTTCGGGCTCGAACGGTGCCTGAGGGCGGCAACCTCTCCGACCTACGCCAGCGTTGCGGCCACGCGGTTCACCGGCGCCTGGCGCCACGGGGTTTGAGCCGCGGCGCCTAGGTTCGGCATCCATCGATTGACGTTCTGTGTTGCTGCCCCTGGCCCCAGCGTTCGCCGCCCTGGATCCGGCGCCGATCACCCTGCAGGAGGCGACATTCGATCTGGCCAGCGGCCAGTACGGCGATCTGGATGCCGCCGAACTGCTGCTGGAGTATGCGCCTTTGAGCCAGCCGCCCTATCTGCTGGCGGGGTTGGGCTTGGCGATGGCGCTGGTCTGCGGCCTCACCTTCTCCCGCCAGGTGCAGGACCGGCTGGAGGGGTGGAAGCAGGACCGGTTGCCGCTGCTGCCCTTGGCCAGCCCCACCAGCCTGCCCCCATTCGCCGGCCTGGTGCTGGGGGTCACCTTGTTCATCGGCGGCTCTCTGCAGGTGTTCGGCTTCACCGCCGGCGCCGCTCTGCTAGTGTCGCTTGTGCTGTCGCTGCTCACCGGCGGAGCGATGTGGGCCCAGCTGGAGCGCCTGATGACCCAGGTGCAGGAGGGCAACTTCCGCGCCGTCGACTTCGACAACTTCGATCAGTTCTTCTGAGCTTGGGTGCGTGGCAGCGGCGCTGGCCCTGGCGGTTGGGGCGATACCAGGCTGAACCCCTGGGCCTGGCCCAACACCGGGGCGTGGGGAAACCAGGTGCGACGGTTGGGCTCATCCAGCAGCAGCAACGGCTGGCCCGCCGCCTTGGCCTTGACATCGGCCAACAACGCCGGGGTGGCGGGCAGCACGGAGCAGTGGCAGTACCAATCCAGGCTCGGCCTGCCGCCGGGGTAGGCGATCAGCACCGTGGCGTGGGCAGGAACGTGGCGTTTCAGCAGCGCGGCCACCGGCCGCACCTGGAACGACTCCGCCAGCTCCCACAGCCAATGGTATGAACGGAACAGGGCCAGCATGGCCAACACCTGACAGGCCAGCAGGCTGACCACCAGGGCCCGTGGTCGAGCCAGCTGGGCAAACAGGGCGCTGAGGGCGAATCCCAGCGTCACCAGGCTCACAGCCGGCAGCAAGCCGGCTTGCCCCGGCAACCGCTGCAGGCTGAACACCGCGGCCAAGCCAACCAAGGCCAGCAACGCCCAGAGGGCGATCCAGAAGCGAGGCCGCGGCAGGTCTGAACCGCGCCAGGCCCGGGCCAACGGCAGTGCCGCGGCCATGGCCACGAAGGGCAGCAGCGGCAGGATGTACCAGGGGAGCTTGGTCTGGGTGATCGAGATGGCCAGCAGATACAGCCCTGACGGCACGAGCAACAACCGGCAGCTGCGCCCCTGGCCCTGGCACCACGCCTGCCGCACGCCCAGGCCGGCCAGCAGCAGCCAGGGGAAGAGCCCCTTGAGCAGTTCCGGCCCGTAGTACCAGAAGGGTTGGCTATGGCCTTCGATGCCGCTGGCCACCCGCTTGCTGATCTGCTGTTCGAAGCTCACGGTCAGATAGGCCGTGCCGTACTGGCTCACCTGCAGACCGAACCACCACAGCACGGGAGCCAACCCCAGCACGATCCCCAACCCGAGCCAGGGACAACGCAGGGAGGCCAGGCCGCGATCGAAGGCGCTGAAGGCGAGCACCATCAGCAGGAAGAGCAGGCCCAGGGAGCCCTTGCAGAGCAGGGCGGCGCCGAGCCCCAGGCCGATGAGCAGCCGCCAGGGCGGGCGATCCCTGCCCAGCAGCGCGCCCAGCAGCATCACCAGCAGGAAGGTGGTGCTGGGGCCATCCATCATCACCAGCCGCCCCAGCCGGGCTGCCGGCAGCATGGTGATCAGGGCGATCGCGGCGATCACCGCCGTGTCGCGCCGCTGGAAAACCTGGCGGGCGATGGCGTAGGTGAGCGGCACGGCCAGCGCCGACACGAACGCGCCGGGCCAGCGGCCAGCCGACTCGGTGAATCCCCCGAGTTGGAAGCCCAGCGCCGTCAACCAGAACAGCAGCGGCGGCTTCACCAGAAAGGGCTGGTCCAGGTAATGGGGATGCAGCCAGTCGCCGCGTTCGAGCATCTCCCGGGCGACCACCGTGTAATAGCCCTCATCCCAATCGCGAAAGGGAACCTCGCCGAGCTGATGCAGCCACACCCCCATCGCCAGCCCACTCACCACCAGGGGGGCCAGCCACTCTGCGTGGCGCTTCAGCCAGAGCTGCCAGCCTGGCTCCCCGGTGTTTGAGGGCAGCGGACCTGAAGGCTCAGTGCCCGGTCGCCCCTGGGGGATCAACATCGGCACGAGCGGCGGCTGCGGATCAGGATCGCAACCCGCCCCACGACGTCAACGAACCGTTCAACAACGGACCTGGGAAGAGCAGCGTCGCAGGGCTGCCTGCACTGCGCGCCGCGATCGGGCAAGCCCGAGGTCAGCCCAAAGGGCTGGGAACCATCAGGCCTTCCGGTCAGCACGTCCTGCCAGCCAGTGCCGCCACACTCTCCAGTCACACTGTCCTCTCACACCGTCCAGTCACAGCGTCCAGTCACAGTGTCGGCGCTGAAAGCCCGATCACCGGTCCCAGGCCGCCGCGACGAACACCCGGCAGAGGTCAGACAGCCAAGTAGCCCTCCAGTTCCCGGGAGCGGCTGCGGATGCCTTCCAGGGCGCGACGCTCCAGGTTGCGGGTTTTGTCGCGGCTCATGCCGAGATCTCGGGCGATCGAGGTGAGACTCATCGGTTCGCCGCCGCCGATGCCGTAGCGCAACCGCAGCACTTTGCCCTGCAGTTCGGGCAGCTGGGCCACCAGGCACTCCAGATCGCTGCGCAGGCACTCGCCATCGACGACGGCGCTCGGTCCGACCATGTCAGAGGCGAGCAGGTCGAGCAGCTCGGTGTCCTCGGAATCCCCCACCTTGGTTTCGAGGCTGAGGGGCTGGCGGGCGCTGCAGAGCAGGTCTTTGACCTCCTCCTCCGGCATCTCCACAGCAAGCGCCAACTCGCTGAGGGTGGGGGTGCGGCCCAGGTCCTGGCTGAGCTCCCGTTGGCCTTTTTTGAGTTTGTTGAGTGATTCGGTGATGTGGATCGGCAGGCGGATCGCCCGGCTCTTTTCGGCGATCGCACGGGTAATTCCCTGACGAATCCACCAGTAGGCATAGGTGGAAAATTTATAACCACGTGTGGGGTCAAATTTTTCCACACCTCGCACCAGGCCGATGGTTCCCTCCTGGATGAGATCCAGCAATTCCATATTGCGGCGAGTGTATTTTTTCGCCACACTCACCACCAGGCGCAGATTGGCAGCCACCATGCGCTCCTTGGCGCGGCGCCCCAGTTGCAGGCGACGGCGCAGCTGGGCGGTGCTGAGGCCAGCTTCGGCGGCGAGCTTGGCATCGGAAGGATCTTGATCCCCCGCTCTCAAGCGCAATTCCTGACGTAAATCTTCGAGCGCCATCAAATCCTGCACCTGACGGCCCAGGGTGATCTCCTGCTCGTGGCTGAGCAGCGGCACCCGGCCGATGTCATGCAGATAGGAGCGCAGGGAATCGGCGGAGGCGTTGGCACCGGCAATGGCGGCTGCGGACGTGGCGACCGGAATCGAGGGCATCGTTTCCTAGTTACGAAACCTGGAGGTTTCGAAAAGGTACCACGGTTTTGCGCGTTCCTCCTCGTGGCGCCGGCACGGGAGAATGCCTCTGGCCTCTCTGGCCTTGATGCCGCCGCCAGCCCTGCCCTCCGAACGCCTGCAGAAGTTGATCGCCGCCACGGGCCTCTGCTCCAGGCGGCGCGCCGAAGACCTGCTGCGGGCTGGTCGCGTGCGTGTGAACGGACGGCCCGCCGGCCTCGGCGATCGGGCCGATCTCGCTCGCGATCAGATCCTGGTGGATGGCCGGCCACTGCGCCCAGCCAACGCCCCGCTGACGTTGCTGCTCCACAAGCCGATCGGCGTGCTGAGCAGTTGCCACGATCCCCGGGGCCGTCCCACCGTGCTCGACCTGTTGCCCGCGGAGCTGCGCCAGGGAGTGGGCTTGCACCCGGTCGGGCGTCTCGACAGCGACAGCCGTGGCGCTCTGCTGCTCAGCAACGATGGCCGCCTCACCCTGGAGCTCACCCACCCCCGCTACGGCCACGCCAAGACCTATCGGGTGCGGGTGGCCGGCCAGCCCACGGCCGAGGTGCTGGCTGCCTGGCGGCGCGGCGTGCCGCTCGATGGGGTCCCCAGCCAGCCCCTGCGGCTGCGCCGGCTGTGGCAAGGCCCGCAAGACACCTGGCTGGAGCTGGTGATGCACGAGGGCCGCAACCGCCAGATCCGGCGCACCGCAGCCCTGCTGGGTCATCCGGTGCGGGATCTGCAGCGCATCGCCATCGGCCCCCTGGGCCTGGGAGACCTGCCCGAAGGGGCCTGGCGCCAGCTGCGACCCGCAGAGCTGGCGGCGCTGCAGGCGCCTGCCCCGCTCCATCCAGTTCGGCCGGATCCAGACCGGCTTGATCCAGATCAGCTTCCTGAGGATCTGCCTCATCGCGACCTGCCCCATTGCGACCTGTCCCGTCGCGACTTACCGCATCGCGACCTACCGCATCGGGAAGTACCGCATCCGGATCACCTCAATCCAGATCCCAGCCATCAGGATCGGATGCCACGCGAGTCGCTGCGGCGCAATTCGCCGCAGCCAGAGCGCTTTAAAGCAGCGTCACAGGCCAAAGTGGCGCAGCCAGATGTGTCGCAACCAGCTTCATCTCGGCAAACTTCGATGCGACAAGCCTCGCCGCGGCAAGGCTTGTCGCCACAAGGTTCATCTCAGCCAGAGTTGTCGCGGCCAGCTTCCTGGCAGTCGAGTTCGACGCGGCCCAGTTCACTCCCCACCGGCCCATGACCACCCCGCCGCCACCGGCTGCCAATCCCTGGGCAAGCCTGGCGCTGCTGTTGCGGCGACAGCTGGCGCGGCTGAAGCGACAGCGCGGCGATCGGATGGCGGAAGCCGGCGCTCTGCCCGGTGGCCGCGCCGACGACGGCTTGCGACAGGCCGGCCAACGCCTGCAGCAGGCCCGCCTCAGCCGTGGCCTCGGCCTGCGCCAGCTCGCCGATGAAACCCGGATCAGCACGCCGGTGCTGGAGGCCCTGGAGCGGGGCTGGCGCGAGCGCCTGCCCGAAGCGGCCTATCTGCGCACCATGCTGCCGCTGCTGGAGGAGCACCTGCGGCTGGAACCCGGCAGCCTGCGCGAGGCCCTGCCCACCCAGGCACGCCGCGACCGCCCCGAGCTGGGCGGTCGCCAGGGGGTGTGGAGCTTCCGCCCCGGCTCGATCGAGGTGTTCAACAGCTGGCAAGGAACCCTCCTGTATTCGCTGTTGATGCTGCTGGTGCTGCTGGGGTTGAACCGCCATCAGCTGGTGTTGGCCCAGCGAGGCCTGCTCAGCATCGAGCCGTTGGTCAGCGGGGCGGTCCCGATGCCGGCCACCGCCAGCGCCATCCCCACCGCCAGCGTCAACCCCAACCCCATCCCCAACGCACCGACATCCCCACCCGCGGCGCAGGGTCCTGTCGAGGACCTGCTGGCGGCATTCCCGGAACTCAGGCCCTTGCACAGCGCCGCGGCGGGCCAGAGCCTGCCGAAGCTGCGCCAGGAACGGCCTCGCCCCGATCTCTCCCTGGGGCAGCTGCGGCTTCAGCTCTCGACCCCCACTCGGATCACCCTGACCAGCCGCGGCGGCAACAGCGCAATCGCCGAGCTGCGCGGCGATCTGGCGCTGCCGGTGTTGCCTCCCTTCGCGTTGCGCCTCGAGCCCACGCCCGCGGCGGCGGGATCGGTGCGCTGGAACGGAAAGCCGCTGGTGGCCGATGGCGAGCGGCGTTTTCGCTACCCGCCAGCGGCGCGGCCGTAGCGGGCCGCCATCTGCCCGAAACCCACCACCGGACCCTCCAGCGCCGCCACGGGCCGGTCCAGCCGCCAGCTCCAGTTGCCCGAAATGGTGCCGGGGGTGTTGAAGCGGGCCTCATCTCCCAGCTCCAGCAGGTCTTGCAACGGCACCACCAGCAGTTCGGCGGTCGAGGCCAGACCCAGTTCCAGCAACTGCCAGGCCGGAGCGTGGATCGGGGCGCTGACGGCGGTGGCCACCCGATCCCGGGCCCCCTGGTCCAGCCCCTGCCACCAGCCCACGCTGGTGGCGTTGTCGTGGGTGCCGGTGTAGGCCACCCAGCGCTCTCCCGCGAAGTTGCGCGGCAGGTAGGGATTGGTTTCGTTGCCGTCGAAGGCGAACTGCAGGATCTTCATGCCCGGCAGGCCGAAGCGGTCCCGCAGGGCCTCCACCGGCGGCGTGATCACGCCCAGGTCTTCGGCGATCAAGGGCAGCCTCCCATCGGGCAGCAGCCGCCCACTCCAGCGACAGCGCCACCACAGCAGGGCCAGCAGCCACCTGCCCGGCGAGGGGCGCCAGGCGCCGTGCTCCGCCGTGCTGTCAGCGCCGGGAACGCTCCAGAACGCCTGCAAGGCGCGGAAGTGATCGATGCGCAGGAGGTCGAACAGGCTGAGCTGGCGCTCCAGCCGCTCCAGCCACCAGCGGAAGCCGCTGAGGCGATGGCGCCACCAGCGGTACACCGGCCCGCCCCAGAGTTGGCCCGTTGAGGAGAAGTAGTCGGGCGGGACGCCACTCTGCTGCGGCAGCGATCCATCCTGGGCCAGGGCGAACAGGCCGGGGTGGCACCAGGTATCCACACTGTCGTGCGCGACATAAAAGGGCAGATCTCCCACCAGGCTGACGGCCCCCTCCTGGGCGCAGCCCTGCAGGCGCTGCCACTGCCGCTCCAGGAGCCATTGGAGCAGCGCCTCGCCCCGCAGGGCGTCCGCCTCCTGTTGATCCAGCTTGTTCAGGGCGCGGCGCTGGCGCTGGGCCAGCGGCGCTGGCCACTGCCACCAGGGCAAGCCCCGCTGCTGCTGGCGCAGCACCATGAAGCGGCAGTGATCGCGCAACCAATGGCGCTGCTGCTGCCGCCAGGCCTCGAACGCCTGGCGGCGATCCGACGGCTGCCGCCCCAGGTTGCGCTGCAGGACCTGGCGCAGGCCGGCGGCACGGGCGTCGGCCAGGGAAGGCTGAAGGCGCTGGGCTTCGGCTTGGGCACCGGGCAAGCCAGCGCACTCGTCGGCGCTGAGCCAGCCCTCCGCCACCAGATCGTCGGCGTCCAGGAACCAGGGGTTGAGGGCCGAGCCGCTGGGGGAGCTGTAAGGCGAGCCGGTGGAGTCGGTGGGGGAGAGCGGCAGCACCTGCCACACGCCCACACGCTCCCGGGAGAGCAGGGCGATCCAGTCGCGGGCGGGGGCGCCGAAGCTGCCGCAGACAGGGCTGCCGGGCAGAGAGGAGACGTGCAGCAGAACGCCGCAGCCGCGCTGTGATGGCGGGATGGCGGCAGCGCTCACGATGAGGGCAGCCGGTAGCGGCTGATGAGGCGCCGGGCGAAGGAGGGGATGTGGCGGTCCGCCATGGCCGGATGGTGGCGCCGCAGCCAGAGGGCGTTGCGGGTGAAATGGGAGTCGATCGAGAAGCGGCCGTATTCCAGGCCCGCCGGCCCGACCCGCTGCACCACGAAGCCCACCAGTTCCGCCAGCCAGCGGGGCAGCCGCACGGCCCGGTCGTAGGCCTCAATGCCCTGCTGCACCGCGGCGCGGCGGTCGCCGCGACTGAAGACCGGCGCCGTCTCCAGCTCCGGTTCCACCAGGGTCAGCAGTTCTGCGCCGCGGTCGTTGCGCACCGTGATCCATTGGCGCCCGAAGCCCGCGCCCATGTAGCCCACCACCAGGTCGGCGCCGGCGTTGGTGTAGTCGAAGCAGCTCAGGCAGCTGGGAGCAAACACATCCTTGAGCTTGGGGGTGTCGAGGCCGAAGAACGGCACGGTTTCCACCTGGCCGTCGTCGTGGCGGAAATGGATGCGGAAGTCCTGCATGAACTCGTAGTGCACCACCGTGTCGGGCGACCGGCTGGCGCTCTCCAGGAAGGTCTGCAGCCCCTCCCGGCTGACGTTGTCGACACAGGGGAGCCCCAGCACATAGAGCTGATCGAGGGGCAGGCTGGCCTGCACGGCCCTCAGGGCCTGCACCTGGCAGCCCACGGCGATGGCCAGCAGGCGGCGGATGCCGCTGCCGGGCAACTCCTCCAGCACCTTGAGGTTGGGGGAGAGGGTGGGTTTGTTGACCCGGGCCGCCAGCACCTGCTCAGGGGTGCGGGCCAGCAGCGGCACCGGCGTGAAGCGATCCTCCGGGCTCTGGCCCACGCACAGCACCGCGTCCACCAGGCCGCTCTCCAAGGCGCGAACGCCGATGCGGCTGACGATGCCCGTCCACTGGGCCCCCTCGATCGGCTGGCGCAGGCGGGCGGTCAGCATGCGCTGCTGCACGCCGAAGTAGAGCTCGTCCTCGTCGTCGAGGCGGCGGCTGCGCCCATGGGCCTGCTCCTCCAGCGCCTCGAAGCGCTGCTCCAGGAATGCGCAGGCCGATCGCACGTAGGCCACCCAGCGGCTGTCGCAAAGGCCGCACTGGCTGCAGAGATCCTTGGCCGGGTAAACGCTGCCGGGGGCCAGGGGCCGGGCCCGCTCATGGGGCGCCCGGGCGGGCGGGGGAGGGTGGGCGGAAGACAGTTGGGCGGCAGACAACGGGGCGTCGCGGCGTCCGGGACCTCAACCTATCGGGGCGGCGACGCGGGCTGGGTCAGAGTGGGAGGCCCCACACGCCCGCCCGGGCACCGATGCCAGACCGTCGCTCGCGTCGATCCTCGTCCTCCACCCGCAGCGTCCGATCCGCAAAGGAGAGGCGGGCTTCCGGTCCGTTCCAGGCGCTGCGCTCCCCGGCCTTTTGGAAACACGGCGCCCTGGTCGCCTCTGGCGCGATTGTGGCCCTGGGGCTGCTGGGCCTGGTCTGGCCGGAACAGGACCCGGGCCTGGAAGCCCAGTCCCCCGCCAGCCCCGCCAGCTTGGGGGATGTGCCGCGACGCCCCGTGACCGTGCTGCTGATCGGCAGCGACAGCGACCAACTCAAGGCCAAGAGCAATGGGGCCGCCCCCCGCGGTCCCGCCAACAGCGATGCTTTGGTGCTGCTGCGCGTCAATCCCAAAGGGCCGATCCAGGTGCTGAACCTGCCGGTTGAGCTGGCCGTGCAGCTGCCGGGCCAGAAGCTGCCGCAAGCCCTGGGCAGCCTGTACCGCCAGGGAGGTCCGGCGCTGGTGGCCGAGAGCGTGCGGGATCTGCTCGGCCTGGAGCGGCCCAATCCCGATCGCTATGTGGTGCTGCCCCGTGCGGCCCTGCGCGCCTTGGTGAACGGCATCGGCGGGGTGGAGATCAGCCCGCCCAGGCGGATGAGCTATCAGGACAAAGCCATGAACTACCGAATCGACCTGCAGGGCGGCCTGCAGAAGCTCGGCGGCGCTCAAGTGGAACAGATGCTGCGATTTCGGGAGCGCAACTTCGGCGAATCGGGCCGGCGGGCCAGCCATCAGCTGGTGGAAACCGGTGTGCGTGAGCGGTTGAGCCAACCCGAGCAGTTGGTCAAGCTGCCCGGGTTGTTGCAGACGCTCAGCGGCCAGGTGGATTCGAACCTCAGCCCCGAGGAGGTGTTGAGCCTGATGGCGGCGGCGCTGGAGCCATCCCATCGTCTCCAATACAGCACCTTGCCCTTGAGTCCCGCCAACCCCGATCAGGGGCCCTTGCGGCAGCTGGAGAGCTCCGCGCCGGCCCAGCTCTGGCCGGCGCCCTGAGGCGTCTCAGGCCAGATCCAGCCGCGCCAGCCGCAGCCGCAGCAGCGCCTGCGGGCTGGCTTCAACCAGGCAGCGGCAGGCCTGGTCCTCAGCCTGCGGCGACGAATTGCCGGGGGCCTCTCCTGGCCGTGGCAGCCAGCCCAGCCAGGGCAGACCATCGTCGCGGCGTTCGTTCTCGCACCAGGGAGCGCCCCATTGCACCAGGCCCAGCAGCGGCACCCGCCACTGGCGCAGCAACGCCACGGCCGCCGCCGGGCGGCCGGTGTCGAGTTCATCGCCGCGCAACAGCAGCAGGCTGGGCTGGCGCCAGGCCCCGAGGGCCTCAGCCCAGCAGCCAACGCCGGGCAGGGGCAGTCCCGGATCCAGGGGCAGCGGCGCCAACCAGCCGCTGTCGGCGTCCGCCGTTGGGGCGTGCAACACCGCCATGGCGTCGTTGGGCTGTTCGGCGCAACTCAGACCGCGCAGGGGCAAGGCCAGCGCTGCCGCCAGCGCCGGGGCCGCGGCCTGCATCAGTTCAGTGATGGCGTGGCGGCGTCCGCAGGCCGCGAGCACCAGCCGCAAGGGCTGTTGTCGCCCGCCATCCGCCAAGGAAGCGGGAGGAATCGTCATCACAGTTGCTGCTTCCCGACCGGCACGCTTCTACCATCACCTTGTGCGGCGCCGCTGACACCAGCCTTGACCAGCTTCCCGACGGCCGAACGCATGGCTTCCCCAGGCCAGCCGATGGCTCCAACGTTGCCAGCCCGGACCGCTGCCGCCGCGGCGTCAACGCGCCTGGATCTCAGCGGCAGCGCCGCCAACCACGACAGCCGCCGCCTGCGCCTGTTCAGCGGCAACGCCAATCCCGAACTGGCCCGCGAGATCGGCGCCTACCTGGGGGTGCCCAACGGTCCACGGGTGATCAAGCGTTTCGCCGATGGCGAGCTTTATGTGCAGATCCAGGAGTCGATTCGTGGCTGCGATGTGTTCCTGATCCAGCCCACCTGCGCGCCGGTGAACGATCACCTGATCGAGCTGCTGGTGATGGTGGATGCCTGCCGGCGCGCTTCCGCCAGGCAGATCACCGCCGTGCTGCCCTACTACGGCTATGCCCGCGCCGACCGCAAAACCGCGGGCCGCGAATCGATCACGGCCAAGCTGGTGGCCAACCTTCTGGTGAAATCCGGTGTCGACCGGGTGCTGGCGATGGATCTCCACTCCAGCCAGATCCAGGGCTATTTCGATATTCCCTGTGATCACATCTTCGGGTCGCCTGTGTTGGTCGATTACCTCACCAGGCGCCAGCTTGGGGAGCTGGTGGTCGTGTCCCCCGATGTGGGCGGCGTATCCCGGGCACGCGCCTTCGCCAAGCAGATGAACGATGCGCCCTTGGCGATCATCGACAAGCGCCGCTCGGGCCACAACGTGGCGGAAAGCCTGAATGTGATCGGTGATGTTGCAGGCAAAACCGCCGTGTTGATCGACGACATGATCGACACTGGCGGCACCATCTGCCAGGGGGCGCGGCTGCTGCGGCGCAAGGGAGCCGCCAGCGTGTTCTGCTGCGCCACCCACGCGGTGTTTTCGCCACCGGCCTGCGAGCGCCTTTCGGAGCCGGGATTGTTTGAAGAGGTGGTGGTCACCAACAGCATTCCCCTCACCTCGGAGCGCCGCTTCCCGCAGCTGAGGGTGCTCTCTGTGGCCGCCATGCTGGGGGAGGCCATCTGGCGGATTCACGAGGAGAGTTCCGTCAGCTCGATGCTGCACTGAGCAGGCCTGCATCTCTGGCCAGATCGCACGGGCGTTGCCACGTCAGCTGAGCGATCTCAGCGGTTGCGGTTGGGGGTTCCCGCCAGGCTGTGGCCCGAAGGATCTGGGCACAGCGAGCGAGGCCGAGGGGCGAGCGAGGCGCCGATCCCGGGCCTGCCTCCAGGCGCCCCTGGCGGGAGCCGTCCATGCACAAGGAGACATCCTTCTTCAGTGAGCAGAATCCCCTAAACCTGGCTCCCATGGCACTCCCTTTCCAACGCTGGCCAGGTCCGCCGCAACACGCAGGCGTCGGAGGGCCAATCCGCCGGGGAACGCGGCTCCGCGGCGATCCAAACCCACTACGGCCCAACCGCTGTTGGTCGGCGCTCGGCCGCTGGCTGGGGGTGGATCCCCTGGCCCCAGGGCGCGAGCTGCACGCCGGTTGGAAACGCCGTCTACCCGTCTGGCTCACCCTGGCCCTCACGGCCGCTCTGCCCTTCGGTGCCACGCCCGGGGCCCGGGCCTCGAAGCTGCCGGAGGCCATGGGCCGCCGTGTGGGGGTCTGGCTGACCAACAGCCCCAGCCCGCTCTACTACGACCGCTCCAGCATCGAAAGCGCGGTGCGGGAGCTCGCCAGCAGCGGCTTCAACACCCTTTATCCCAACGTGTGGAGCCGGGGCGCCACGTTTCACGCCAGCCAGTTCGCCCCCACGGAACCGGAACTGTTGCGGCGCGTCCCGGGATTCGATCCGATCTGCCAGATCACCCGCTCGGCGCAACGCAACAACATGCAGGTGATCCCCTGGTTCGAGTACGGACTGATGGAGCCGGCCGATGCCGAGGTGGTGCGCCGGCATCCCGACTGGGTGCTGCAGCGCTCCGATGGCAGCAGTCTTTACGCCATGCACGGGGCCAACCTGACAACCTCGCCGCTGCGCGATCTGCGGGTGTGGCTGAATCCCGCCCATCCGGGTGTGCGCCAGCGGTTCATCGGCCTGATCCGAGAGATCGTGCAACGTTGCGGCGTCGATGGCATTCAGCTGGATGACCATTTCGCTTGGCCGGTGGAGCTCGGCTACGACCCCACCACCGTGGCGCTCTATCGCCAGGAGACGGGCAACGCCCCGCCCGCCGCCTTCGACGATCGCTTCTGGATGCGTTGGCGGCGGCAGAAACTGACGGCGCTGCTGCGGGAGCTGCGGGCGGCGATGGAGCAGGTGTCCGGCCCGCGGCGCACGGTGATCAGCCTCTCGCCCGGTCCATTTCGCTTCGCTTACAACCAATGGTTGCAGGACTGGGAGCTCTGGGCCCTAGGCGGCCTGATCGATGATCTTGTGGTTCAGAACTACGCCTATTCGGTCAAGGGCTTCGCCCGCGATCTCGACCAACCGGCCCTGGTCAAGGCGCGTGGCTGGGGCATCCCCGTGGAGATCGGCGTGCTGGCCGGTTTTGGTGGTCGCACCCCGGATATGGCCACCCTGGCCGAGAAGGTGCAGCTCGCCGCCGCCCGGGGCCACGGCATCATCTACTTCTATTGGGAGGGCCTGTGGGGGCAGCACGCCGGGCCCGAAGGAGCCAGCTACCGCCGCGACATGTTCCAGCAGCTGCATCAGGCGGCTTTCGGGGCGGGTTCACAGGCCGGCTCCTGGTCGGATGCGGGAGCTGGCCAGGGCCGCGGCGCCTGGCGACCGCCGCCGCCGCCCTCACGGCTGGTGATGCCTCCACCAGCGCCTCCGCCGCTGATGAGAAATCCCGGCTGGCCCACCCCCTGGAGGCGTGAGCCACCGGCGAGCCTGCCGCCCTTGCCCTGAACCAGGCTTGCCCTCAGCCAGCCCTGCCCTGAGCCATGCAGCCTTCGCGCCCCCCGGCCAGGCCTGGCCGGGCCATCTGAGGCTTGGGGGCAACCGCTGCGAGGCCCCTGGCAGCCGCCCGGCTCAACCGGCCAAGCACTGCTCCACCAGCTCGCGGCTGTTGGTGGACAGGGGAGCGGCCCGCAGCAGGGCGAGGGCATCGGCCATCTGGGCGGCCCGTTCGGGACCGTAGCTGCGCCAGCGGCTGAAGGCTTTCACCAGCCGGGAGGCGGTGATCGGGTTGCGCTGGTCGAGATCAGCGATGCGTTGCGCCAGGAAGCGGTAACCAGCGCCATCGGCGGCATGGAACACGGGAGCGTTGCCCACCAGCCCGCCGAGCACGGCCCGGACGGAGTTCGGCGCCATCGGATCAAAGCGGGGATGGGCCAGCAGCCGCTCCACCCGCTCCAGACCATCGGCAAAGGGCGCGCCGGCCTCCAGGGCAAACCAGGAATCGAGGATCACCGGCTTCTCCTGCCAACGATCATGGAAAGCGTCGAGGGCCGCGTGGCGCTCGGGCAGGGGCCAGGGTTGCAACGCCCGCAACCCGGCGCGGGCCAGGGTCATGGAGCTGCTCTCCACCGCGGCGCGGGCGGCGGCGATGGCGGCTTGGTCGTGGGCGGCCACCCGCCAGCTCCAGATCATCGCCGTCAGGCGCCGATCGCCCTGGCCCGCCGGCCAGGGGTCGCTCCAACCGGGAATGCAGCCATCCAGGGCGGCATCGAGGGGGGCGGCGAGGGCATCGCCGAGCCGGCGCAACAGGGCCAGGCGGGCGGCATGGAGGGCAGGGGGGTCGGGGGGGCCGCCGCACGCCTCCTCCAGCTCCGCCAGACCGGGGAGTTCCAGCAGCAATCCACGGCTGGCCTGGGAGAGGGTGGGGTCGCTGAGGATCGCGCCGTAGGCATCGATCAGCTCGTCCTCCAGCTGCGCCTCCGGCCCGACGGTGGCGCGGGCCAACACAGCCTGGGTCAGCCGCGGCTGGGAGGCATCCCAGCGGGCAAAGGGGTCGCTGG
>JBKDOR010000014.1:0-4318 GCA_046342775.1 Synechococcaceae cyanobacterium | reverse complement strand
GTGACCCTGGCCCTGCCAGCCGATGTGCTCAAGCTGCAGCAAGCCGGCCTGATCAACCCCGGCTGGGAACAACGGCTTCCTTACAAGGCCACGATCACCCATTCGGTGGTCGCCCTGATCCCCCGGCCGGGCAATCCCAAGGGCATTCGCGGCTGGAGCGATCTGGCCCGCCCCGGCCTGGCGGTGATCACCGCCAACCCCAAGACCTCCGGTGGCGCCCGCTGGAACTTTCTGGCCCTCTGGGGCTCGGTGAGCCAGACCGGCGGCAGCGACGCCCAGGCCCAGGCCTTTGTCGCCAAGGTCTATCGCAACGTTGGCAACCTCCCCAAGGATGCCCGCGAAGCCAGCGACACCTTCCTCAAGCGCGGCCAAGGGGATGTGTTGCTCAACTACGAGAATGAAGCCCTGCTGGCCCGCCGCCAGGGAGATCTCCCGCAACCGTTCATCGTGCCCGATGTGAACATCCAGATCGAGGGCCCCGTGGCGGTGCTCGATCGCCAGGTCGACCGGCGCGGCACCCGCCGGGCCGCTGAAGCCCTGGCCGCGTTCCTCAGCGGCGAAGAGGCCCAGCGCATCTTTGCCGAGGAGGGCTTCCGGCCGGTGAATCCGAAGGTGTGGCAGCAGGTCAAGGGGCGCTATGCGCCGGTGCGCCAGCTGTTCCAAGCGGCGGATTTCGGCGGTTGGCAGGCCATTGACAAGCGCTTTTTCAGCAGCCAGGGGATCTGGAGCCAGCTGTTCGCCCAGAGCCGCTGAGCGAGCCGGAACGATGTGCGAGCTGCTAGCTCTCAACGCCAATACGCCGACGGACCTGCGCTTTTCGTTCCACGGCCTGCGGCGCCGCGGCGGCGCCACCGGCAACCACAGCGATGGCTGGGGTCTGGCCAGCTTCGATCCCGATGGCCGCGGCGTGACGATCTATCGCGAGGATCAACCCGCCGCCTTCTCGCCGATCGCCGCCGGGGTCGCCGCCCTCGACCTCAAGGCCCACTGCTCGATCGCCCATATCCGCAAGGCCACCCAAGGTTTGGTGGCCCTGGAGAACTGCCACCCCTTCCACCGCCGCTGGCAGGGGCAGGAGTGGATCTTCGCCCACAACGGCGATCTTCCCGGCGAGATCGCCTGGCGGGCTCCATTCGTGCCAGAGGGCAGCACCGACAGCGAGGCCGCGTTTTGCTGGATCCTGAGTGAACTGGAGCTCGGCATCGCCCGCAGCCAGCTCAATGCCGAGGATCCCTCCGTGTTGTTCCACGAGCTGCTGCGCTGCTCCCAGGAGCTCAGCGAGCGCGGCAGCTTCAACGTGTTGATCAGCAACGGCCACTGGCTCTTCGCCTACAGCGGCACCCGCCTGCATCGCCTCACCCGCCGCGCCCCCTTCCGCCAGGCCTGCCTCACCGACGACGACCTCAGCGTCGATTTCCGCGAACTCACCCAACCACAGGACGTGGTGACGGTGCTCAGCACCGAGCCCCTCACCCGCGATGAACCCTGGACGCCGCTGCAGAGCGGTGAGGCGCTGTTGTTGCGCCATGGCGAGCTGGTGGAGCAGGCGTTGCCCCCTACGGCCTGACAGCGCAGCCCGGGCCTTCAGGCCGGGTCGGCCACCACCCCCAGCAACGCCGCTCGCCGCGCCCCGGTCACCGACGGCAGCGAGCCGGGGTGGCGCCGCCCGCGCCACCAGGCCAGCAGCGCAAAGGCGAGCGGCTCCCGCTCGCTGTCGCCGATGCCCAGCTCCGCCAGCGGCCGCACCCTGATGCCGCGGCAACGGCGGCGCAGCTCCTCCATCAGCAGCCGATTGCGGGCGCCGCCACCCGCCACCAGCAGCTCCAGGGGCTTGATGCCGCGCTCCAGGTCCTGGGCCACCACCGCCGCCGCGAAGGCGGTGAGGGTGGCGAGGGCATCGGCCTGGTGCTGGTGGGTCGTCTCCCCAGCCTCAGGGGCCTCCGATTCAGCCAGATCGGCCAGGCGGCGATCCAGGTCGGCCTGGCCGAACAGTTCCCGGCCGGTGGATTTGGGCGGCGCCTGCTGGAAGTAGTCCTCCCGCAGCCAGCGCTGCAGCAACGCCTCCTCGCAGCGGCCCTGGCGCGCCCAGGCCCCTTCGGCATCGAACTGCAGCGCGCCGCCGCTGAAGCGCTGCACCGCCAGATCCAGCAGGGTGTTCGCCGGGCCGCAATCCCAGCCCAGCACCTGCCGCTGGCGCTCCGGTCCGCTGCCCGGCGGCAGCAGGGTGAGGTTGGCGATGCCTCCCAGATTCAGCAGCGCTCTCCAGCCGCCGATGCCACCCAGCAGGGCCGCATCGGCCGCCGGCACCAACGGCGCCCCCTGGCCTCCCAGCGCCAGATCGTTGGCGCGGAAGTCGAACACCACCGGTCGCTCCAGCAGCTGGGCCAGCAGCGGCCCTTGCAGCAGCTGCCAGCTGGCGCCGCGGCGATCCAGCTCCGGCGGCCGGTGCCAGACGGTCTGGCCGTGGCAGCCGATCAGCTCAGCACGGCCCTCCGGGTCGCAAAGGCGGGCGGCGGCGGCCTGGTGCTCGGTGAGGGCCTCCGCCAGATCCAGCAGCTCCCCGGCGGCAACGGGCTGGCCCTGGCCCAGGGCCACCAGCCGCTCCCGCAGATCCTCGGGATAGGGCAGGGCGGCGCTGGCCAGCAGCCGCCAGCGCGGCCGCCTCGGCGGGCCGCCGAACTCCGCCAGCACCGCATCGACCCCGTCCGCGCTGGTGCCGCTCATCAGGCCGAGCACCCGCATGGTGTCAGCTGCTGGTGAGCGTGTCGAGGGCTTCGGCGCTGCCCATCACCACCAGCAGCTCCCCATCCGACAGCACATAGGAGGCCGGCGGGCTCACGGTGAGGTGGCCAGCCGGACCGGCCGCCAATACGGTGACGCCGTAGTGACGCCGCAGGTTGATCTGCACCAACGAGCGTCCCACGAAGGAGCTCGGCACCCGGATCTCCTCGATGCTGTGGTGATCGTCCAAGCGCAACCGCTCCAGCAGGTTCGGCCGCACCAGCTCCTGGCCCAGCCTGGCGCCCTGCATGCGGCTGGGGAACACCACCCGGTCGGCGCCGATGCGCATCAGCATCGTTTCGTGCAGATCGCTGGTGGCCCGGGCGATCACCTGGCCCACGCGACTCTGCTTGGCGTCCTTGACGATCAAGGTGGCGGTGATGCTCACCTCCAGCGGCTCGCTCACGGCCACCACCACGGTCTCCACCTCAAACACGCCCGCGGCCCGCAGGGCGTCCTCGTCGGTGCAATCGACCACGCGGCATTCCACCTCCGGGGAGTTCTGGCGCAACTGCTCCAGGGGCCTGGCTTTGGCATCCAGCGCCAGCACCTCGGCACCGGCGTCCAACAGCTCGCGGCAGACGGCCCCTCCGAAACGGCCGATGCCGATCACGGCAAACGATCCCGGTGTCTCGGCGGCTTCGCCACCCCAGGGCCAGAGGCGCGTCATCGGTCACCTCCGGCCTGGGCGACGGGGTCTGGGGTTCGCCAGTGAAAGGGCTTGGTCATGGGGCAAAGACAGCGGAGCGGAGGGAAGCAGACTGGAAGCAGCACGGGGGCGCTGCCGGTTGGAGGCCAGCGGGGCGGGAGAGGCTTGTCATACGTAGAGCTGTCACACGTAGAGCTGTCACACGTAGAGCTCCTCGCGCGGATAGCCCACCCGCGGCGGCGGCCGCTCGCCCGCCACGGCGCTGAGCAACAGCAGGATGCCGACCCGTCCCACGAACATGCCCACCATCAGCACCAGCTGGCCGAAACGGCTCAGCTGGGCGGTGACGCCCAGGTCGAGGCCCACCGTGGCGAAGGCCGAGATGCAGGTGAACAGCTTTTCCAGGAAGGTGAACGAGGCCTGGGCCTGGCCGCCATCGGCGGAGTTACCCAAGCCGAGCAGCAGGGCCATCAGCAGCACGAACAGCAGCGAGGCCAGGGTCGCCCCCACCGCCCGCAACAGCACCCGCGCCGGAATCTCGCGGTTGCGCACCACCACAATCTCCTGACCGCGCAGGCTCGAGCGCGTGGCGGCCATCAGGAGGGCGAAGGTGGTGGTTTTGATGCCGCCGCCGGTGCCGCCGGGGCTGGCGCCGATGAACATCAGCGACATCATCAGCAGCAGGCCGGCATCGGAGATGGTGGAAGCGCTGAGCGGCAGGGTGTTGAAGCCGGCGGTGCGGCAGGTGATCGACTGGAACACGGTCGCCTGGATGCGGTCCCACCAGCCCAGGCTTTCCACCAGCCCCTCCACGGCGAACCGCTCGGTGAACAGCAGCCCGATCGCGCCGAGCAGGATCAGCAAGCCGGTGCTGCGCAGCACCAACCG
>JBKDOR010000013.1:0-10885 GCA_046342775.1 Synechococcaceae cyanobacterium | reverse complement strand
TGCTGGAGCAGAGGCGGGCGGGTCCTCAGCGGCGCGCATCCTGCAGCGGGCAGCCATAGGCATCCAACGCCGCATCGGCGCTCACCAGCAGCAATGATTCGCTGATCGATTGGGACACGAGCAGGCGGTCGAACGGATCGCGGTGATGGAGGGGCAGCTGCTCGAGAGTCAGCAGGTGGGGGAGATCAAGGGGCAGCAGCTCAAAGCCGCACTCCTGGGCCCACGGGATCGCCTGGGCGGCCGAGAGCGGCAGGTCGTTGCCGGCCAAGGCGTGCTTGATGGCGATCTCCCAGAACGACACATGGCTGATCAGCACTCCGCTGGCCTCGGTGCTGATCAGAACACGACTACGGGGGCCAAGCCGGGGGTCATCGCTGATCGCCCAGAGAAAGGTGTGGGTATCGAGCAGGAGCCTCATCAGGTCTGCTCAAACAGCTCGGCGATCAGCGGATTGGCGCCATCGATGGAGTCCGGAACCGTGAACTGGCCGCGGGCCACTCCCAGACGCCGGGGTCGCTCCGGCCCCGCCAGGGCGATGAGCCGCGCCACCGGCCTGCCGTTGCGGGCGATCACCACCTCCGTTGCCCCACCGGTTTCGATGGCCTCCACCAGGCGCGAGAGGTGGGTCTTGGCCTCGAGCATGTTGACCGTGCGACGCCCACCGCCGCCGGCGGCCAATGGAGCTGTCATCCCGTGCAGCAGACAAGATCCGTCACAAGCTAGACCAGACCAAACCAGACCAGGCCAAGCAGGCCATGGCGAGCGCGGCAGGAGCAGGTTCTCACCGGACAGCGCCAACGCAGTTCGGATGTGGGCCTGTCAGCTGCCGGATCCGCTGTTCGCACGGCTGAAAGCCCGGGTGGCCAGGGAGCGTGTCACCTTCAAACAACAGCTGGGCAGCGACGTGGAGCAAGGGCTCAGCGCTGCACCGTCCCGCGACAACCTGACACGCTCCGCAGCCACCCCGCCGAGATGGGACGGATCGCTGGCGATCGAGACCACCAGCTCAACAACGCCGCCCTGTTCAGCTGCTCGACGCATGACACAGCCGACCTGCCAGTTCTGAATGTCGGGCTGGCGCTGGCCCGGCCCGAACCCATCCATCACCAGCAGGCCGTTCCCTACCGGGAACAGCAGGCCACTGACAACGTGCTGTGATGCACGAATCCTCCACGAGGGCTCTCAGTGCGTGCTCAAATCTATCGAAGGCCCTGGCTGCAAAGGCCCAGGGGATAGACTGGGATTCAGCAAGCCCAAGGCACGGGATCCACCATATTTTTTTGACAACTTCTCCTGCCTGTAGGTTCAGGCAAAGCCTCCTTTGCAAGCCGATGATCATTCCAGCCAGTCAGCTCGAAAAAGCCGTAGGAACGTTCCAGGGATGATTTTTGCTGGCTTGTCTCTCATCTGGCCTCTTGATTAGATAGAAAGCTCCCCACTCCTCAAGATGCGCTCGGCCTGGCGATGCACCTGCAGGTGGCGTGGAGGATTTTCGGTGTCATCTGCTCTGAGTGAAAGCGCCGATTAAACCGATAACAAAAGGCACCCAGGTAGCGGTTGGCATACTTCCTAAAATGCAAGGCATGAAAGGTTCCGCTAAAGCTGGTCCAGGTTACTGACCACGGTGTTAATCCAGCGGAAGTCAGGAAGATCCTTGGGATGGCGGCCATCAGCGATCAATGGCTGATGAATGCATCCCACCTCTGCCACAGCCCGGAAGCAAGCCACCCATCGGAGATGACATCACAACCTCGTGCCAAGGCGTCCTGTGCCCAGTCTGCGAGGGCTGAGAAGGAGAAGGTGGCCACCCTGGACACCTTCACGTGAATGGGGTGTCCAGCATCATCAAGCTGGACCTTTCCCTCAGGACATGAGTCTCCTCCCGCTCGCTGATTGCTTGCATGATCTTGCAATGCAGCAACCATGCAGTACGATAGTTTACTCCCAGCTTTCGCTTCAGCGAGACTGAAGAGATTTCTGTTTTGGCGTCCCCCACGAGAAAGAAGGCCTGGAACTACTTGGTCAGTGATAGCTACTGCTTCGCAGAAGCCTGTGGGCTAGCTTGCTTCCATGATCGTTCCAGCAGTGACCATCGTCTGATCACGGCAGCTCCGGCACTGATCGCGCCTGTGGCGACGCCCATCCATAAGACCATGCTTCTGCTCTCCGCAACGAGGACAGTGGAATCCATTGGGCCAACGGGCTTTCTCGAGGGCTGCCTCGCACTATTCTTCGGTGCCGTACAGCTCAAGGAACTGCGACAATGACATCCCAGGCAGGAACCAGATCCGGTTCATAGCCATGACACCTGTGCAAGGACGCGCGTACCAGCCCAGCCTGGGAAAGCTGGTTGCGGAACTTGGTGCCTCATCAACAGACACCTTGCTCGACGATCGTGACCCAGGGGAACTGAATTCAACCAGAAATGTGTCCATGGGTACCCAGCAGCCTGCCCATGGTCAAGCTTGCGTTCCTTCTCAAGCTAAGGAGTTTGCGATCCCCTGTCGCTTGCATGGGTCATTGCACTTGCGGGAGCACTGCATCACGCCACACTGCTCGACGTCGCAACTCAACAACAAGCGACAAGAACGCACGGCGATCAACTTTTCAGCCAGGCGAATTGTGCTGAATCCAGCGCTTCAACCGGATCCAACCCCAATCCAGCGCGTCGAGGAGCAGCCCCACGGCCCTACCGAACGTCTGATCGATGGCTTCAGCACGCGCGGTGGCTGCCGCTGCGGCCACCGCCAGCAGCAAGAACGAGCGGGAGCAGGCCAGTTGCCCCGCGAGCGGGAGCGTTGCTGGGTCATGGCGAGGTTGTTGGCCTGGGAGCGACTGATCACATCCTGGTGCCTTCAGCCGAGGCTGCCGATGCCGACCCGTTCACGGTGAACGCAATTGCAGGAAGGTCTGCTCTCATCACCGCAGTCATTATGGCTACTCTCTATGCGAAACTGATGTAGCGTGAATGACATCAGTATTGTATCCATGAATACTAAAAATCCCTCTTCTTGTCAATCGTTCGTACGCTCAGGGGTAACAGGAGTTCGCAAATCCCTCTCTCTTGCTTCTGCTCTTGTGCTAGCAGGAGGGCTTACAGGCTGCTATGACGCGGACGGTTCCATCGTCATCAGTCCCATGGAGGCTTTGCCGTGCTCAGGCCTCTATTTTTCTCAGCCAGCTCTTGAAGTCTTTGGATTTACCGGGTTTGGTGATCCTCGCTACATTCTGCTGCATACCCGCAAGCTTGGCAGCGCCCCTTTCCAGCTGGTCGCTTTGCGACAGACGGCCAACTGTCCTCCAGATGAGGTCAATCCGCTCCCGGCACCTCTCAATCCTCCGCCACACCCAGCTCCTGGTCCCCTAGCACTTTTGGGTGTTGCTGCGGCCTTTTGCCACAGTCGCAAGCTGAGAAAAAGGGTCCGAGGCTATCGATCACCGCGATAGGATCGTTTTGTTATTGCTCATCTTGGTGGAGCCTGCCGAGGCTGGGTTCCGCCACGGGAAACGGGCGCAGAGGTGATGCAGAGGTGGTCTCCTTCATTGCATCAGGTTGGCCTTCGCTTGGGCTGGGCGGGCTAGCCATCGCTGGGGGCATAGGGATGCTCACGGCGCTGTTGGGCATGGTGTCCAGTTTGAACATTGCGATTATCCGGCGCTGCACGGGCCTGTGCCGCTGGTCGGGCTTGATGGCAATCCTGAACTCAGCTTCACAGTCTTGGAAACCGCCACGTTTGATGATGCCGCTGTCGCCCGCATCTCCGAAGATCAGGCATGAATTACCATCAAACCGGACTGTGGTGCGTTCAACTCATGGACGTTGGTGGCGGCATTCACAACAGAGTGGCCCAGGCCAGCTACGGCCTCGCTACCTCGAAGGCTGCGTCTGCCAAAGCACCACGGCTTGTCCTTGGCTAGCGCGTGCATGCGGGATCCCTCAGCTTGGGCTTGTTCCAGTGCCTCCGGCACACGCGGGCTTCGCCCTCGTCAAGGCGGAACTGGGGACAATGACGAGCGTGGCAGCAAGGATCGTGCCTTCCCGCAGCTTCACTGCGCTCTCACTCAGCATCTGGTTCACACCCCCGAGGATCTGCTCGGCGATGCGGTGCTTTTCCAGCCGATGGCGGACGTTGAGGATCGTGGTCTCAACAGAGATCCGGCTTTTCACTGATCGGCCGGTGCCCCCCAGCGCCACCACCACCCGCCGCCAGCCGTCCCCGATCGGCCGCCACCGCCAAGGCCCAAGGTTGGGTTTGGCAGTCCGGATTGCGGAGACAGCGCGGCCGGGTTGTACCTCCTGCGGGCAGTGGCCGGGAGGAGCCCCGCCGCCCCCCCCCCCGGCTGGCCCTGGATCATCACCAGTACGGAGGGGGGGGCGACGGCCGGGGACGCCTCCCAGCTCGATCTCCTCCAGGGGGGCCACGTTGATGCGGCCAGCCGCACTGCGGAAGGGAGAAATCTCGATCTCAGAGGGACCCTCGATCGGACCCCGTCTCCTGGGGCCCAGTTCCGCGGCGACCGCTTGATCAAGCAGGTAGATCAGCAGGATCCCCAGGGCAGCACCCGTGAGCACGCCCTCAAGCGAAATGCGCTGCCCATCCCGTTTGAGGCCAACGGTCTGGTCGAGAGCCTCTTGGATCTGGTCGCTGGCTGCCAGGGATTGATGTGGCGGATCATCTGCAGGATAGGCAAAAAGTGCCGAAATGGCTGAATGGGATTGCTGATGGGATCAGCCTGAAAAGCGACAGCCGGACGATGCTGCCAAAGTGCGCCAAGCCTGGCCGGATTGGCCCCGCTGAATCGCCGCGTTTCGATCTCGACTTACCATGGAGAGAGCGCAAATACTCTGTTTCGAGCTAGAAACGATTGGTTGATGGCGTTAACGCAGCAGTATGCTGTTTTTCGCTTCGAGCATGTGTACAGGATCAAATTCAACGATCTTGCTTGCACTCTAGGTTGTCCACCGGCGTGCACCACGCTGGGGTGCCATCCTGATATCCATGGCTTTGGGCCCTGAAGCGGTTGGTGCAAGAATCGAAAACGGTCCAATTTTCATCGCCTCTGGCTGATCTTGATCCTGAATTGACGACCAGCAAGCCGTGTTCAGTGGCTTGCGTCCATTTCAGAGCCAGCCGGCTTCAATATCCACCATATTGGCCGCACACACGGCTGAAGGCACGGCAGTGCAGCGCCCGTTTCCACACCCATCGCAGCGGGCTGGCCCTCCTGCGGCTGCGCACTCGAAGCGTCCGGCGCCCCACCCGTGTGCAATAACCACAGTTGCTGCAGACAGGCATCCGGAAACCAGCCCGCGGAGGCATGATTCTCGCAGTCTTCCTACATCCCATGCGTCCAGGCTTCCGATGGCGCCGCTGGCAGCTGCTGCCCCTGGCGTTGATGGGGATCAGCGCTCCGGGAGCCCTCGGCCAAACCCTGGCCGCCATGGCGGTCAACGCCCCCGGGGTGAACGATGCCGCCTGTCGCACCATGGCCCTGCCGTTGGTCTATGCGATCACCCTGACCGTGGCGCTGGGAACCTTGGTCGGCCTGCTGCTGGTGAGGCGCCGCTTGACCAAGGAGGGGTGGTCGTTGGCCAACGCCCTGTCCGAGCCCACCCGGCTGACGATTCCGGTGCAATGGCGCTGGACCGAGTCCGCCGGCGACCGGGTGGCCATCACACCCAGTAGCTCGGCCGCCAGCCAGGCGATCCGCGCGGCCGATGGCACCCCGATCGCCATGACCCTGCTGGAGGCCAGCAGCAGCCGCCTGATCGCCACCTTGGGGGGCATCGGCATCCTGATGCTCTACATGGGCTTCGGCATCTTCGCCCTTTACAGCTTCGGCCTCACCTGCCAGTTGCCGGGCTCGATGTCGGCGGTCACCACCTTTTTGATGTCGGGTCTGAGCCTGTTTGCCCCCTATGTGGCCAACAAAGTGTCCACGGCAATTCAGCCGGGCATCCGCAGCGCCTCCGGCGCAGCCGGGAGTGAATCCGCAGCTCCCCTGAACAGCGGCGAGGCGTCGCTCCCGGAGTCCAGCGCCCCAACCCTGACCAGTCCCACACGCGTTGCCGACAGCCTCACGCCCGTCGGCGCCACCACCTCAGCCAGCGCCTCCGTCCCAGTCAGCAGCACGGCCACCCAAGGTGGCGCGGCGGATACTGGCACCGCTCTCCCAACCACAGACAGCTCCGGCAAGCCCTCCGGCGCCGCCACAGCAGAGCCAGTGGCGGGAGCCGCTTCGGCCCCAGTCACGCTGGCCCCAGTCACTGCGCCCGCCGTTCCAGTGACCGCCGTCCCAGTGGCCCCCGTCCCAGTTCCCCCCGTTCCAACGGCTCCATCCAACGCAACGCCGCCGCCAACCTCGGCGCCCTCCCCGCAGACCAGCCTCCGCCCCCAATCAGTCGCACCCGGCAGCGCGGCGAGTCCTGATCCGGCGGACGAGGGTCCTGCTCTGGAGCTGATCCGCAGTTTCGAGGGCTTTGTCGACCATGCCTATCCCGATCCCGCCACGGGGGCCGCGCCCTGGACGATTGGCTACGGCTTCACCAGCTTGAATGGCCAGCCCGTGCAACCGGGACAGACGATCAGCCTGGCGGCCGCCAACCAGGTGCTGCAGCAGCAACTGCGGATCTGCTCCAACCATCTCGCCGCCACGATTCCCTACTGGCAGCAGATGAACAGCAACCAGCGTTGTGCCCTGCTGGATTTCGCCTGGAATCTCGGTGCTGATTTTTATGGGGATGAAGCCAACTTCGCCACGATCAGCCGTGATCTCAGCCAGCGCGATTGGGCCCAGGTGCCGCACTCGCTGCTGCTCTATTGCGACCCTGGCACCGAGGTGGAAGCGGGTCTGCTGCGTCGTCGCCAGGCGGAGGCGAAGTTGTGGTCCACACCAGTGGCCGCTTCAACCCGAGCCGCTGCTGCCCCAGTCGCTCCTGCCCAAGCCGCACTGGCCAACGCCCCTGCCGCACCAGCCAGCTCGGCCGATGCAGCAAGTGCTCCTGCCACTCCAGGCCGTGGCGCCCCCGGCCATAACGCCGCCCATGACGCCGCCTCTCCGAATCCCCTCAAGGTGCCGTATTGCGACCAGCTGTTGATGGCCGATGGCCAGGGCTGGCGCGAATGCTTTTCCGCCAGCTCCGCCATGCTGGCGATGTATTGGGGCAAGGAACCCAACGAGAATGTGTATGACCAGTTGCGCGCCCGCTACGGCGACAGCACGTCCTCCGATGCCCAGCTGGCGGCCCTGCGCGCCCTCGGCCTCATCGCCAACTTCCAGACCGATGGCACACCGGAGCTGCTCAAGCAGCAGATCGACGCCGGTCGCCCCGTTGCTGTGGGCTGGTTATGCGATGGTCCTGCCTCCTCCCCGACTGGCGGTGGCCATTGGAGCGTGATCATCGGCTACGACGACACGGGGTTTTTCATCAATGACCCCTACGGCAACTGCGACCTCATCAACGGTGGATACCTCAGCCACCACGATGGCGCTGGCCTGCATTACTCCTACCTCAACTGGGTCCCCCGCTGGCGGGTGGATGGAACGGGAGGCTGGATGCTCACCTGCAGGCCCTGAGGCCGGCGGCAAGCCTTGGCCGCGGGGCCGCAACCATCGGTTTCAGGATCGACCTTCACACCGATCTGAGCCTGTGGGCCCTTCAACCTGCGCCTGCCGCCGCCAGAGTGGCATCCCTACGAGTTCCCAGCCATGCCCCCCACCCGTGAGCAGATCCTCGCCGCTTCCGCCGGCTGGGTGGCGGTGCTGTTGAACGTGGTGCCCGGCCTGGGGGCGGGCTATCTGTATCAACGGCGCTGGAGGGCGTACTGGATCACCTCGGCGCTGGCCACCGCCTGGTTCGTGGCGGGAGCCTGGCTTGGCCAGAATGCCGACGCCGATGCCGCAGTCGCCGCCCAGGCTGTGGCCCAGAACCAGCTCGTGGGCCTGATCGGATTGCTGGTGCTGGCGGCCGTCACCGCCAGCGAGGCCGGCCTGGCCGTGAAGCGGGTGCGGCAGAAGGGTGAAGCTTGAAGTCAAGGGCTTTGGCTGAAAGCGGCCGAGCCAGAGGCAGAGCCAGCGCTGCTGAGGTAGTAGGGCTGAGTCTGATTGGCTGAGCCTGCTGGGCTGAGGCTGATGGGGTTGAAGCTGAAGCGGTTGATGCTGATTGGTTGAGGCTGATTGGTTCAACTCCATCGGCGGATGTGGAACGGCTGGGACCAAGCCAGCTGTGCCCGAACCGGAAAAAACGGAACCTGCTGGGACTGAAGGGTTGAGACCAATCGATTGAGACACAGCGATTGCGGGCCAGCGCTTGCGGCAAAACGGTGGAGACAAAACGGTTGAGACAACACGACTGGGGCTGAGCCGCATCGCACAGCGGTTGCACGGGCAGCGGCGGCCTCGGGGTCCGATCGCATCGCAGCTCCGAGGTGTGCGGCCAGGCGGTGGCGAAGGGGGTACGACCTTGCGAAGCCCTGATGGCCCGCGGCGAGACGCTGCTTTCCGCTGCAGAGAGCTGCAGTGACCCGCGAAACACAGCTTTGTGCTGCACTCTGACGCAGTTTTCTGCATAAATGCACGCAAATACTGATGGCCAATTGCTCCATGGGGCCTAAGGTTTCGACGGGTGGCTTTCTACGGGCCTCGCATCTGTCCTTTGATTAATTCGTGATGACATCACTTTTGCTCGGGGTATTCCCGCTCAGGAATCGCCTCTCCAAAGCTCTGCCCAGGGTTGCCCTGGCCGCCTCAGCCCTGGTTGGCGGCGCCAGCCTGCTCTCGGGTGGCCAAGCGAAGGCGTTCATTTGCTCCTTTGGTGGAGCTCCCATGCCGCCAACTGCATGCCAAACTGGCATGTGGTACCCCAGCAATCCCACCAGCGATAAGTTAGTCAAGTTTTTGAATCTACCCTCCAAGGGGACAGGTAGTATCAAATTTGATTATGATGATAATCCTCCTCCGGGCCTGAGCTTGTTTGATTTATGGGAGGTCGACGTTGACTATAATGCTGATTTGATGCCTGCCGATGGAGTGAGCACCTTTGATTATTTGATCAAGATTGATAAATCTGTGCCCCACTTTCCTTATTTCAGGGATGTCAGCCTGGGCGGTGGGATCAACGGCGATGCAAGCTTGACCAAGGAAATCTGGTCAACTAATGGAAATGGCGTGAAGCAAACCTTGCTGCACACGCTGATCGACGATCCCTTTAACAGTGTCAATGACCTGCACTACAATCTACTGCCTACGCATGCACTTGATGAACTCTATATTTTCGACACTTCCAACCCTGGCACCATAGCCAATGGTGGTCTTGTCAACAATCACCAAAACACCTTCCGCCAGGTACCCGGCCCCCTGCCGCTTCTCGGTGCCGGTGCCGCCTTCGGTTACACCCGCAGGCTGCGCCGTCGCCTCAAGGCCACGAACTTGGCTTGATCGCTTGAGCTTCATCAAACCCTGAAGCCGCTTCACACCACCGTTGGATCTCTGGGCTCCCCCCGCTGCCAAGCGGGGGGGCTTTTTGTCTTGAGGCCTCCGGCTTGGCCAGTCCGGCCTGGCTGCAGAGTCGTGCCTCCTGGGGATGGCGCTAGCGGCGGATTTCGAACCAATCCGAGCCATTGCAGGGAATCACGTGGCTGGTCACGCCGCTCACATCGGCTCCCATCGGCCCCCGGGCGCACCACAGTTGCAGTTCCCCCAGCAGCTGCACCGGCCCCTCCGCCTCCACCTCCACCGTGCCATCGGGGCGGTTGCACACCCAGCCGCTCAAGCCCAGCTGCTCCGCCTGCCGTTGGCAGCTGTAGCGATAGCCCACCCCTTGCACCCGCCCGCGCACGATCAGGCGCCAGCGCTCCCTCACCTGGGTCGGGCGGGGGTCCTGGGGATGGACGAAGCGGCGCTCTTCGGCAGCGGCGCGGCGCTGGCGGAAGCGGCGGCCAGCCGCCAAGGAATCACCGGACAACCAGCCCAGTGGAGATGCAGCCATGTCGCGTGGATGTGGGTGGTCGTCCATCCCTCCGGCCTCCGCGGGGAACCCCAGCCCTCAAGCTGCCACAACCGCCGCATTGCTGTCATCGGTTCGTTGCGCTGGTTTGCCGCCACCCCAGCGGCGGCCGCCGGGCCAGCCGCCCCCGCTCGATCGGCGGGGTGATCCCCCCCAGCCGGATCCATCGCCTCAGCCTGGGCGCTCCCGTTGGCCTCCAACAGCTGCCAGCGGTGAAACTCATGGCCCACCAGCACCTCGCCGCGGCGCACCAGCAGGCCATCGCTGAGCGCCTCCGCCTGGCGGTAGCCGAGGCTGAGGCCGCCGCGGCGGGCGCTGAACGGCAACACACCCGCCATGGGCTGAGGCCGATCCTCGGCGTCGTGGAGTTGCTGGCCCAGCAGCAGCAGCCCGCCGCATTCGGCCAGTAGCGGCAGCCCCGCTGTCGCCGCCGCCGCCAGCGCCCCGAGGCTGCGCTGGCTCGCCGCCAGCTGGGCGGCGTGCAGTTCCGGGTAGCCCCCCGGCAGGATCACCGCGCGACAGCCCGGCGGCAGGGGCTCATCGGCCAGGGGACTCCAGGCCTGGGCCTCCAGGCCCACGGCCCGCAGCAGCTCCTCGGCTTCGGGATAGCGGAAGTGAAAGGCCCGGTCGCTGGCGATCGCCACCGTGAGCGGCGGCGGGGAGCCGCTGGCGCCGGAGGCCTCCCGCTGGTCCCAGCTGGGCTGGCAACCCCCAAGCGCCCCGCCGCCACCCCCGCCGTCGCCAAGCGCGCCATCCACCGCGCCGCCATCGACCGAGCCGCCAAGTGAGCCGCCGCCAAGCGCCCCGCCGCCCAGTGAGCCGCCAGCAGCCCCACCGCCGCCAAGCGTTGCTTCGCCCCCCCTGCTCGCTCCAACCCCG
>JBKDOR010000012.1:0-4106 GCA_046342775.1 Synechococcaceae cyanobacterium | reverse complement strand
CAGTGGATGCTGCCCTTCCACCACCGCCAGCATCCGCTCGCGACTGCTGTGGGGATGTTGGGAGTGCCCCTCCAGGAAGCGCTGGTGGCCCTGCTTGAGCCGCTCCAGAACCAGGGCTGGACTTTCGGCCCTGGAAGGCTGGTCCGGCGGTGTGGTGGGGTCCGTTAACTCAGATCCTGGGCGGTTGGAGTAGGAGGGATGACACCTGCCGACCGCGGCCGATGCGGTTGCGACTGACGCTGGCCGCGGCTGACCGCGGTTGCCATGAATCGCAGACGCCACCGATCAGCGGTGCCACAGATCGGAGACAACACTGATCGGAGTTGACATTTATGGCGGCTGCGGCGGCTACCGGCTGCGACAGATGGCGGTTGAGCCTCAGCACGGCGGCGTAGCAAGGCGGTGCAGCAAGGCGGGACAGCAACGCGCACGAGCAAGACGGTGCAGCAACGTGGCGCAGTGCGCAGGACGGGCTGTCCACGAAGCGTGGACGCTGATTTGGGCCCAGCCCCTCATCGCGCTGGCTGGTTGCCCCTCGGCACAAGCCGACAGGTCACGCGGAACGACACCGCTTCAGACTGGAAAGGGTCAGGCGAGACCAGGGGGAGGCCCGTGCGGAGGGGGTCCCCCAACCAGCAATGGCAAGAGCCTTGGCCCAGCCTTGCGGGGGAATGGGCGAGGCGGCGGTTTGGGAGCTGTTGGCTCAGGGAACCTCTGGACAATCCACGCAATGCGCAATGAGCCCTGAGGGCGCAAGGGCCCTCAGCTGGCTGACGCGGCGAAATGGCCGTTGTTCAGAGTCTCCTTAGGTAGCGATTCTCATGGGTTGGATTTGGTCGTGAAGACGACAGCCCTGGCGTTGGTAAACCGTTTGGCTGAGTGGTTGTCAGGGATGTCGCCGCACCCCCGCGCCCGTGATCAGTCAGCCGAATCCATCTGCTCCCGCAGGACCGGATCTGCTCTGCCGCACGTGGCCCGCAAGCCTGCCCTTGGTTGCAGCCCTCTGGTTCGCACGAACCTTGTGTCTCTCGGAGACTGTCGCTGTGGGCCGAGTGTGCGCAGAATGTGTGCAGAGTCAGTGACCGTCGTGATCACACTCCTGGATCTTTTGCCAACCTGATCATCGGCAGCCCCATCCAGACCACCTTCAGTCAATCCGGCTTCCAGCCAACAGCCTTCCAGCCAACAGCCTTTCAGCCAACAGCCTTCAAGAAATCCTTCTCTCAGCCAACCGCCTCTAACCAAACCACCACTTCGCAACACGATGGAAACTGTCTCGTTGGATTCGTCCTCGGCTTTCGCGGCGATCGCCCTGGCAGCGGTGTCGTGGGATGGCTATCTGAGCATGGCCGGATCGCGAGCCCTGCGCCACTCACTCGACTACCGCCAACCCTTCAAGCAGTACGGCGATGAGCGCATGGTGGAGCTGATGAACAGCCTGCTCGCCGTGTTGCGCCAGAAGGGCCCCCAGCATCTGATGCTGGAGGCCGCCGCGGTGCTCTCCCCCTCCCAGCGGGCCACGGCCTATGCGGTGGCGGCCGAGATCATGCGCTCCGATGGTCCCTTGCAGGACGATGAGGTCAACATCCTCAGCAACTTGGCCACCACCCTGGAACTCGCCCCTGAGCTCACCGCCGAGGTGCAATCGGTGATGGATCTGCTGCATGCCGACGTGCTGGTGAACAGCTGAACCCCAGCGCCGCTCCGGCAGAGCCTGGTCTGGCTCTCAGGAGACGAAACGGCGATACATCCAGCGCACAAAGGGCCCGAGCAGCGGCACCGGGCCAAACGTGGGGCCCACAAAGTCGAAGTAATCAACATGGTCGACGATGCGGCCATCGGCAGCAAAGCGCAGGCGGCTGACACCGGGATAGACAAACTCAACCCCCTTGATCTTCAGCCCCAGGACCCACTCCACGAAGGCCGTATCACCGCTGATCGCCAGGGCCGAAGGCTCCAGGCTGACGTCATCACAGCGCCGCACCAGACCATCCTGGGCAGCCAGATAGGCGGCGATCCCCTGGTGCTCCTGGGTGGGATCGCGGAAATGCACCTCCTCGGCGTACACGGCCCGCCACTGCTCCGGCGTGGGAGCGGAAGCCCCGTAGGGCTTGGTGAACAGGGCCCGCAGGCCGGCCTCATCAAGGGGCGGGCTCAGCAACTCGGGCATGGCAGACCAGGCGATGGGACCGCAGTCTGTCCATCGTGCCGGGCGCCCCGTGGGTGGCGCGGGACGTCGCCGCCGGCCATGTCGCGTCCAGCGAGCCTGAGGCCAGCCTCTTAGCGTCGAAGTCCCCTCGCCAGCGTCGGGTGCCGGATCGGTTCAGCCCCCAGCTCTCAGCCCCGCAGCCCTCCACGGAGCCATCCACAGCGGTCGCGGCAGCGGCGGGTGCGCCAGCTGATGATCGCCCTTGGGACGTGATCGTGATCGGCTCCGGCATCGGCGGCCTGGTCACCGCCAGCCAGCTGGCGGCCAAGGGGGCCCGGGTGCTGGTGCTGGAGCGTTACGTGATCCCCGGAGGCAGTGGCGGCAGTTTCCGCCGCGAGGGCTACACCTTCGATGTGGGCGCTTCGATGATCTTCGGCTTCGGAGAGAAGGGCCACACCAACCTGCTCACCCGCGCCCTGGCCGCTGTGGGAGAGCACTGCGCCACCATCGCCGATCCGGCCCAGTTGGAATACCACCTGCCCGGAGGCCTGGCGGTGGCGGTGGACCGCGATTACGAGCGCTTCCTCGCCGATCTCACCGCTCTGTTCCCCCACGAGTCGAAGGGCATCCGCGCCTTCTACGACACCTGTTGGCAGGTGTTCCGCTGCCTGGATGCGATGCCGCTGCTGTCGCTGGAGGATCCCGCCTATCTGGCCAAGGTGTTTTTCCGGGCGCCGCTGGCCTGCCTCGGCCTGGCCCGCTGGTTGCCGTTCAACGTCGGGGATGTGGCGCGCCAGCACATCCAGGATCCGCAACTGTTGAAATTCATCGACATGGAGTGCTTCTGCTGGAGCGTGATGCCGGCGGATCGCACACCGATGATCAATGCCGGCATGGTGTTCTCCGATCGCCACGCCGGCGGCATCAACTACCCGCAGGGCGGCGTGGGCGTGATCGCCGAGAAGCTGGTGGCGGGGCTGGAGGCCCATGGCGGCGCGATTCGCTATCGCGCCCGGGTGACCGAGGTGCTGATCGAGGGCACGGGGGCAGACGGGCGGGCGGTGGGTGTCCGGCTGGCCAACGGCGAAACGATCCGGGCTCGCCGCGTGGTGAGCAATGCCACCCGTTGGGACACCTTCGCCGGAACACCCGAAAGCGAGGGGGCTGTGCACCACCCCCTGGTGGAGGCCGCCCACACGCCGAAGGCGGAGGCCACCTGGAGACGCCGCTACCGCCCCTCCGCCTCCTTCCTGTCCTTGCATCTCGGCATCGATGCCGCCGTGGTGCCCGAGGGGTTCCACTGCCACCACCTGCTGCTGGAGGACTGGGGGGCGATGGAGGCGGAGCAGGGGGTGGTGTTCGTGTCGATGCCGACCCTGCTGGATCCGGCGCTGGCCCCGCCGGGGCACCACATCCTGCACACCTTCACCCCCAGCGCGATCGAGGCCTGGAGGGGCCTGTCGCCCTCCGAGTACCGGGCGAAGAAACAGGCGGATGCCGACCGGCTGATCCAACGGCTGGAGGCGATCCTGCCGGGCCTCGGCGGCGCCATTCGCCATCGCGAGGTGGGCACCCCCCGCAGCCATCGCCGCTTCCTGGGCCGCATGGGCGGCAGCTATGGACCGATCCCGGCGCTGCGGCTGCCGGGACTGCTGCCGATGCCGTTCAACCGCACCGGCGTGCGAGGGCTGTACTGCGTGGGGGATTCCTGCTTCCCGGGCCAGGGGCTCAACGCTGTGGCCTTCAGCGGCTTCGCTTGCGCCCATCGCATCGGCGCCGACCTGGGTCTCAACCCCTGGGCCTTGCCGGCTTGAAGTGGGGAGCCGAGGCCGGATCAACAGCAAGTCCGGCCCTTCATCGCATCGCCAGCCTCCCGGCAGCCTCCCGGCAGCTTCACCGGCCGACCTGGATCAGCCATAACCCTCACGAAGTTGCGCCCCGAAGAACGAGCGGCAAG
>JBKDOR010000011.1:0-30163 GCA_046342775.1 Synechococcaceae cyanobacterium | reverse complement strand
CAGTAAGGTCACGGGTAGAACACCCGTTGATAGGCTCTACGTGGAAGTGCTGTAAGGCATGAAGCGGAGGAGTACTAATAGACCGAGGGCTTGACCACCAACGGCTTTAATCGCTATTTTTCCAGAGCCCATTCGCCAGTCCAGTTTTTACCGAAACTGGGCTTAGCAAATCGGGTTAACCTATGCAGTTCTCAGGTTTCAACATCCCATCTGCCAAGCGCAGACTAATTTGACCTATCCTGGTGTCCACGGCGCTGTGGTCCCACACCGATCCATCTCGAACTCGGTTGTGAAACGCAGCAGCGGCGACGATAGTTGGGTGGCAGCACCCCGCGAAAATAGCTCGATGCCAGGTAAAACCTTCTTGCCTCAACCATGATTCGGTTGATCGCAATCCATCACTGAAAGCGGCAGCCAGATCCGATCTTGCTGCCGCTTTTTTGTTGCAAGCCCGTTTTGGCCCCGCTTGGGCCAGGACGATGATTTATGGCTCAGCTTGTGGCAGCTGGATTGAACTACTTGCGGAAGTTCAGTCTATGAGGATCCATGGAAGCTCAGATCGGCGTAATTGGAAATCAGCTCGAAGTTGCCCGAGTCCCGCTCGGGATTGCCAGGCCGATCACTGAACAATACCGCCATCCCTGCCTCGCACGCAGCCTTGAGCTCCGAAGGGCTGTCGCTGATGAACAGCACCGCTGCTCGATCACAGTTCATCGCTGTGGCAATCCTCATATAACTCTCTGACTCTGTCTTGGCGCCGATGCGAGTGTCAAACCAGTGATGGAATAAGCTGGTGAGATCTCCAGCCTGAGTGTGGCCGTAAAGCAGTTTCTGCGCTGTCACGGAACCGGAGGAATAGACCGCCAATACCTTTCCCTGGCCGCTCCAGCGGCTGAGGGCTTCCGGCACATCGTCAAATAAAGGAGCCTTGAGCCGCCCGCTCTCATACCCATGGCGCCAGATCATCCCCTGCAGATCCTTGAGGGCGGTGACCTTGCGATCGCAGCGAATCAATAATTGAAGATAAGACTCCAGGGCTTGAAGATGATCCGTTCCCACAGCCTCCAAGCCGCCGTAGTCGCTTAGCAGATCTTTGGCTTCTGCATCTGGATCACGACACCAGCTGTGCAGAACAGACTTCAGAAGCTCCAGGACCGCAGGCTCATGACCATGGTCCCGCAGGTAGCTCCCCAGCTGAGCGCTGGCATAGGGGAACAGCATGCCAGCCACGAAAGACACCGGGCAGGTGGTGCCTTCGATGTCCAGGAGCAGATGGCTGATCTCTTCGCGCGCATGGCTGGGGTGGTTGCCATGAGTGGCCATCACAGATCCGGCGTTCGGGGAGGGTTCTCTCTCTTGCATCGGGGTGGTTGCTGGTGCTGAGGGGGGAGAAGTGCCGAGGTCTAGCCCTGTTTGACCATGGTGGTCGCGCTGGAGAAGCGGCATCGCCCCGCTGCCAGAGCGAACAGATCGTGGGGTCAGCTGTGGTGGTCCTCAGAGGGGCTGTTTGAGCCTTGGCCTGGGTTGAGGCGACCGTTGGCGATCAGCCCTTCGAGGATCAGCTGACGCCAGTGCTGCTCCAGCAGGAACTCATGAATCTCCAGATGGCGCCGGGCCGTCGCCAAATCGCGCCCCCAGGCGTACAACCCGTGGCCGGCCACCAGCAGTCCGTGGGGGGCAGTCGCTAAAGCCGGCTCCGCCCGATCGGCCAAGCGGGCGATGTTCTGATCGTTGGCCAGCACGGGAACGCGCACGCTCGTGCGGTGGGTGGTGATGCCCTCCAGCCCCTTGAGCATTTCGTAGCCCTCCAGTTCCAGAACACCGCAAATCTCTGGAGAGCGGGGGGCTCTCCAGCGCGATAGCAGCGTGGCGCTCTGGGAGTGGGTGTGCAGAACTGCACCGGCGACACAGCGGTCCACGATGCGAAGGTGCAGCAGGGTTTCGGCGCTGGCCTTGCCCGATCCCTCCAACACAGTTGCGGCTTCATCCACCTGGATCAGTTGATCGGGCTGCACCATCCCCTTATCAACCCCGCTTGGAGCCATCAGCAGTCGCAATGGATCCCGTTGGAGCACGACACTGAAGTTGCCTCCAGTGCCTTCACACCAGCCCCTTCGATGGATGTCGGCCATGGTCTGGCTCAGGGCTTCCGCCAGAGGCGGCACCCGGTTCAGGGGGGGTAAGGCTCCGGCCGGCTCTTCTGTAGTCGCCTTGCTGAACATTCCAGGCGGTGGTCAGGTGACGTCCCTTCAGCTTGGGGCATGGACGCCTCTGGAGAGAGAGTTGGCCTCGCCTGGGTCTGGGTTGGCCGTGACTTGCTGAACGGCACGCCGGGCTCAGCTCTGGCATTGGGGACACCAGTGGCTGCTGCGTCCGCCGAGGCGATCCCGGCGCAGCTCCGCACCGCAGCGACGGCAGGGCTGACCGCCGCGCCGGTACACCCAGGCCACGCCTCCATAGTTGCCATTGGTGCCCGTCAGGTCTCGAAAGTCGCTGAAGGTGGTGCCTCCGGCGCCGATGCTGATCTCCAGCACCTCCACCAAGCTGCCTCGCAAGCGCTCCAGGCGCTGGGGTGTGAGCCGGCCACTGGCCGTGGCGGGCCGGATGCCCGCGGCAAACAGAGCCTCATCGGCGTAGATGTTGCCCACCCCTGCCACCAGGCTCTGATCAAGCAAGGCGTTCTTGATCGGGCGGGTTGAACCTTGCAATCGCTGGCGTAAGTAGCGAGCGTTGAAGGCCGGGTCAAAGGGTTCCGGGCCGAGCTTCTGCAGACCGGTCATCACCGTTTCGGGTTCCACTCCGGGAGGGATCCACCACATCTGGCCAAAGCTGCGCGTGTCCACAAAGCGCAACTCCTGGCCCTGGGAATTCCAGAGCTGCACGCGGGTGTGATCGCATGGAGGTGGAACGGGGCCTTGGGCTGGATCGAGCCAGAGGAACTGGCCGGTCATGCGCAGGTGCACGCCCCAGTGCCCCTGATCGAGGCGGGCGATCAGATATTTGCCGCGACGCTGCCAGGCGTCCACACGGCGCCCGAGCAGGGCCTCTTGAAAGCCCTTGGGATCCTGAGCCGGGGAGGCGATCGCCCGTTCGCGCCGCACTATCACCCGTGCCACAGTGAAACCACGGGTCTGGCTCTCCAGGCCCCTCCTGACCGTTTCAACTTCGGGCAATTCGGGCATGGTGAAAGCGAAGATGTCCCCAGGCCAGTGCCACTCGGGGATGCTGAGGTTCAGGCATGTTGGCTCGGCCCCTCCAGGTTGGCTCGACATGGAGCCGGCTGATTGCCCTGTGGGTGAACCGGCCTCAGCAACCAAGCGATCTTGGCAGGTTGAAGTTGGGCTAGGCCCCAGACTTGCTCCTGTCTGAGATCCTGATCAGCCCACGGGCTCCTCGCCACAATCAACGCAAGGCTGAACGGGCCGACGGGGCAGCGAGAGGCCCTCGGTACACGACGCTCTTGCTCGGCGCGAGAGCAGATGGGGCGCCGATGCGGATGCGTCGTCGATGCGGTGCCAGTTGGCAATGGTCAGAACAAACCAACTCGTCTGCAGAAAAGCCAAGATAATCAGGCTGGTTCACAACAGCTGACGATCCAACGACGGGCAGGCAGCTGTTCAGCCCCTTCACTGGACGCAGCTCACAGGATGCAGCTCACTAGACGCAGCCTGGACAGCCCTGGGTGCGCAAGCGCTACCCGAACCGACCCAAGTCTGCGGCGTGGTCTGCGGCAGTGGTTCGCAAGTGAAGAAGAGAATCTCTCTCAACCGATCGCACTACCCTGGCTGAATCACAGCTGCAACAACTAAGCTCTGATATCCAAGCAGCCAAATTCGGATCAAAATGCCGGAATCTTTGGGATCCCGGCATTGTTGGGTGGAATCTGTGACCGACTCCAACTGGCCTGATCACGCCCGCAGCATCAACCAGAATTGATCCCAGCCGCTCGAGCCAATCAAGCTGTTGGAAGTACTTTATGACGCAGGGGTGATGGTCGGGGGGGCGCCGAGGGGGCTGTGTGAAGGGGTTGGCTTCAGGCCTTCTCGAGTTCAGCTTCGGCGAAGTTATTGGTGTTGAGGCCTCCTTCCGAGCCGCTGACGCCGTTGTAGTTGACCTTGTCGAAACGGACCACAACCGGGTAGCGGATGCCGGAGGTGTCGACTGAGGCCACGGTACCCACTTCGTTAAACCAGTAGGACTCGGGGCGCTTGATGCGAACTTTGTCGCCGCGGGAGATGGCCATCGCTGGGCAGGGAGGTCGGGTGGCTGTCGCCGTGACCTTACCCGCTCCGCCCCTACCGCAAAGCGGGGACGTCACGATTCGTCGCCAGCTCCCGTGGCAGCATCGCGATCCGCTCCGCCCGACCCAGCCGATGGCCGTATCCGAGGCCCCTCTACTCAGCCTCGACCTGCCCGATCCCGACAACGAGGCCATCAGCACGATGGAGTTTCTGGCCCGGCTGGAGGAAGCCTGGGCGGTGTGCGACCGCTTCGATCTGCAGACGGAGATCTGGCGCGGCCGCATCCTCACCGCTGTGCGCGACCGAGAGAAGCGCGGGGGTGAGGGCCGCGGCACTGGCTTTTTGCAATGGCTGCGGGAGCGGGAGATCAGCAAGACCCGGGCGTACACCCTGATCCAGCTGGCCGAATCGGCCAACAACCTCGTGGGGGATGGCCTGCTGGATGAGGGCAGCGTCAACAACTTCTCGAAGCGGGCGTTTCTGGAGACCGCCCAGGCGGAGCCGGAGGTTCAACAGATGATCAGCGAAGCCGCCAATGAGGGCCAGCAGATCACTCGCAAACAGGTGCGGCGTCTTCATGACGAGTTCACGGCAGCCACCAGCCCGTTGCTGCCGGAGGAGATCCGCCAGCGCACAGCCGACAACCTGCTGCCGCCTCGGGCCGTGGCGCCCCTGGTGCGGGAGTTGGCCCGTTTGCCCGAACCTCAGCAGGAAGACCTCAGGGCGGTGTTGCGGGAGGAGCCGGAGCTCGATCGGGTGCGGGATGTCACCAACACGGCCCGCTGGCTGACGCGCTTGGCCGAGGCCGGCGTGGCGGTGCGAGCCTTCCAACAACTGGACCTGGATCTGGAAAGCGCCATCCAGGAGGCGTTGCGCCTTGATGCTCTCGGCATCCTGTGCGACGCCGTACGCCAGGCCCAGCAGCTGGAGAGCGCCGTGTTGAAGCTCCACACCAGCTGGCGACGGCTCAATGGTCTGCAGGAGAGGCTCTGGCTGGAGAGTGGCAGCAGCACCCCCCACCTACGCGAGCTGATCACGGCCCTGCAGACCCTGAGCGGCACCACCTTGCGGGTTTCCCTGGGGGAGCTGGCGGGGGGCAAGCGCCTGCGCCTGCAGTTGGTGGAGGAATCGCCGGATCAGCTGGAACCGCCAGCGTTGAATTGAGCTCTCAGAGGCGATCCTCCGAGGTTGGCGGAGGACTCATCGCACGGTCTCAGTGGCCCAGCGGCGCAGACCTGCCCAGATGAGGGGAGGATCGCCAGCCCTGCGCCGGCCGAATCCCCATAGCCGACTACATCTGGTGCCCGCTAAGGTCCGGTAACCCCACGGCTAGCGTCGTTGTCCGCGGATTCCCTGGAGACAGCCCTGGTCCGCCACTTTGGCTGGGAATCCTTCCGCCCGGGTCAGAGGCCGGTGGTGGAGGCGCTGCTGGCCGGCCGTGACGTGCTGGCGGTGCTGCCGACCGGCGCCGGCAAATCGCTGTGTTATCAGCTGCCGGCGTTGGTGCGTGATGGCTTGGTGGTGGTGGTGTCTCCCCTGGTCGCCCTGATGCAGGACCAGGTGGCCCAGCTGCAGCGCCGCGGCATTGCCGCCGCTTGTCTGCATCGCGGCCTCGAAACCGGCGCCTGGCGACCCATCTACGAGCGACTGCGCCAGAACCGCCTGCGGTTGCTTTATCTGGCCCCGGAGCGCCTGCGGGCGGAAGCCACCCGTCAGCTGCTCGATGAGGTTCGCGACGCGGGACAGCTGGTGGCTGTGGCCGTGGATGAAGCCCACTGCATCAGCGACTGGGGCCACGACTTCCGGCCTGACTACCGCCGCCTCGGCCACGTGCGGGAGCTTTGCCCCGGCGTACCGCTGGTGGCCCTCAGCGCCACCGCAGCGCCCCAGGTGCGGGCCGACATCATTCGACTGCTTCAGTTGCGCCGTCCCCTGATCCAGGTGCGTTCGGCCCAACGCCCCAACCTCTTTTACGCGATGCGGCGCCGACTGGAGGAGCCCTTGCCGGAGCTGCTTGCGGCGATCTCCTCCTCCCGGGGGGCAGTGCTGATATACGCCCGCACGCGCCGATCGGTGGAGAGCTGGGCTCGCCAGTTGTCCCTGGCCGGGGTGGAGGCGATCGCGTACCACGCCGGCATGGACCCGCCGTCGCGCCAGTTGGCGTTGAGCCACTTCCTCGACCACTCAAGGCCGGTTCTGGTCGCCACGGTGGCCTTCGGCATGGGAGTGGACCGTCCCGATGTGGGGCTGGTCCTGCATCTGGATTTGCCCTCCAGTCCAGAGGCCTATCTGCAGGAATCCGGACGGGCCGGACGCGATGGCCAGCCAGCCCACTGCCTGGTCCTGTTCGCCCCGGCCGATCGCAACAGCCTGGCCCGGGCGATGCGAGCCTCAGCTTTGGCCTTGCCCCGCGATCTGAGGGAGCAGGAGCGCTGGCGGCAGGAGCTGGCCCAGCAGCAGTTGCGGCGCATGGAGGCTGTCGCCGAAGGGGAGACCTGTCGCGAGCAGGCGCTGTTGCTGGCGGTTGGGGAGTTGGTGCCTCCCTGCGGCCGCTGCGACAACTGCGCCGCGACGCAGCGGGCCAGCCGCGATTGGTCGGCACAGGTCTCGCTGCTGCTGGAGGCCCTCCAGGAGCGCTGTGGCGGTGACTTGCGCGGCCTGGCTGAGGAGTTGGCCTCAGCCCATGGCTCCGAGCAGGAGCGCTGGTCCTGGCTGGCGCGGCGCTTGGTTCAGGAGGATCTGATCCGGGAAAGCGACGATGGAGCCCAGCGGTTGTGGCTGCGCAGCACGGGACGCCGCTGGTTGGAGCGCCCTTGGCCGTTGCATTGGGCTGCTTGAGAAGGTTCGGCGAACTCTTGGGCGTGATTGCACCCCCGCTGAGAGGCGCGGAGGGTGCAGCGAGGCGAGACAGTTCGACGCCGCGATCAACTCAACCTCGCGACTTGCAAAGATCGGAAACGATCTGCGACTCGAAGTCGGTCTGGGGGTCATCCCAGGTTTTCCACTGGCCGGCCTGGCCGGTGGCGTTCAGCTTGCGGGCGCCGCAGTTGATCGCCAGATACAGGGATCGGCCATCGGCATTGAGTGTGGGGGCCACCAGGCTGCCGCCCATCGGCTGCCAGTTGGCCCAGTCCACCTGCAGGGGCCCGTAGGTCCGCCAGTCCGGCTTGGCAGGTGTGGCGCTGGCTTGGGCCGGCCGGCTGCTGGCCGCTGCGGTGGCCACCTGCGTGGGCCGGGTGCTTGCGGTTGCCACACTGGGCCGGCTGCTCCTGGCGGGGCTGGTTGATGCCATGGCCGTGGAGGTCGAGATGGTGCTGCCACTGGCGCCACCGTTGGTTGTGGCTGTAGCTGTCGCTGAGGATGTGGCTGTGGGACGGCTGCGGTAGGGAGTGCCTGCGCTGGCTGTCGCCGAAGCGACCGTGGAGCCGCCACCCGGCTGACTGGAGCCGCTGGTGAGCGGCCCTGTGCTGGATGAAGTGGCGGCGGTTGTGACGCCGCTCGGTTTCACAGCGACGGCGGGCCGGGAGCTGACGGCGGTGCTGGTGATCGGTGCGGCATTGGCGCTGGCCAGGGTGGTGCGGCTGGTCGCGGCAGAGGGGCTGGAGTTCGCCGTGCGGCTCGGCAATGCCTGACTGGCGGTTGGTTTTGGGGTTGGCTTCGACGCAGGGGCAGCGGCGGCGTTGGCCGACGTGGCCGCAACGTTGGCCGGGCGCGAGGCGGCCGCTACGGATCCTCGCAACTGCAACGTCGTGCCCACGTTCACCTTGTTCGGATCGCTGATGCCATTGAGGGCCAGCAGCTTGCTCATGGGTACGCCATAGCCCTCAGCAATCAGCGAGAGGCTCTCCCCTGGCTGGACCCGGTGGGTACTGGCATTGCTGGGGAAGGAGCTTGGAGCGGGAGCCGACTTGGGCTTGGCCGCCGGCGCGGCCGAGGCGACGCGGCTGCCGACGTTGCCCAGGACCAGCTTGGCGCCCACCTGCAGATCATCCGCCTTGGCGATGCCGTTCAGTTGCATCAGCCGGTTCATGCTCACTCCCTCCCGCTCGGCGATCTGCGACAGCGTGTCGCCAGGGCGAACCACGACCACGGTTCCGCCACTGGCGCCATTGCCGCGCGCTGTTGCGCGAACGCTGGGGCCGGTGCCGCCCAGCACCAGGCGGGAGCCCGCCTGAACGGAATCAGCTTTGGCGATCCCGTTGAGCTGCATCAGGCGGGACAGGCTGATGCCTTCCCGTTCGGCGATCTGGGACAGGGTTTCTCCGGGCTGCACCACCACAACGCCCGCCGCAGAGCGGCCACCGCCGCTGGTCGGACGACTGACGGAGGCCCGTGTCGAGGCCCCCGCGGGAAGAATCAGCTTGCGGCCCGCCTCCACATGGTTGGCATTGCTCAGGCCATTGGCTTTCAACAGGCGTTCGACAGTCACCCCATGCCGCTCGGCCAGTTCCGAGAGGGTCTCGCCGGGGCGGACGGTGATTTCGGCGGCGACAACCGGCAACGGCAGCACCATGGCTAGAGCCAGGGCAACGAAGCAGCGACGCATGGGCACTAGGGGTGGGATTTCGGCACGTTAAGGGCCATTTCGGGTCTCGCCCAGTCCCCGTGGAGCGAATTTCCCGAATTCGTCGATCTGGCGCCGAACGGTTCGCGATCTGTACCCCTTCAGGGCTGGCCAAAGGCTGTGGTGAGCCGCCCGCCGCAAGGCCCAGGGGCCTTGCGACAAGCCGATCCGGCCGAACCCCATCCGGCGTTCAGCTCAAGCGCTTAAAGCCGCCGCCACGCGGCGCATCGCCTCCTCCACATTGGCGCGGCTGTTGAAGGCGGAGAGTCGGAAATAGCCCTCGCCCGCGGCGCCGAAGCCACTGCCGGGGGTGCCGACGACATGGGCCTGGCTGAGCAGCAGATCAAAGAAGCCCCAGGAATCCAGTCCTGCGGGCGTCTTCAGCCACACATAGGGAGCCTGCTCCCCTCCGTACACCTGTAGGCCGGCGGCGCTGAGATCGTTCCGGATGATTGCGGCGTTCTCCATGTAGAAGTTGATCAGGTCTCGCACCTGGGCCTGACCTTCAGGTGAGTAAACCGCCTCGGCGCCACGCTGCACGATATAGCTCACACCATTGAACTTGGTGCACTGGCGGCGGTTCCACAACCCCCACAATTCCACCGGCTCCCCATTGGCCGCAGTCCCCCTCAGGCCTTTTGGTACCACGGTGAAGGCGCAGCGGGTTCCTGTGAAGCCGGCATTTTTGGAGAAGGAGCGGAATTCGATCGCGCAGTCGCGGGCACCCTCGATTTCAAAAATGGAGTGAGGCAGCGTGGGGTCCTGGATGAAGGCCTCGTAGGCGGCGTCGAACAGAATCAACGCCCCATGGGCCTTGGCGTAGTCCACCCAGGCCTGCAACTGCTCGCGGCTGGCGACGGCTCCGGTGGGGTTGTTGGGGAAGCAGAGGTAGATCAGATCAACCGGCTGAGATGGGATCTGGGCGGTGAACTCGTTGTCCGCGTTGATCGGCAAATAGGTCAGACCTCCATACTGGCCAGCTGCGTCAGCGTCGCCCGTGCGGCCAGCCATTACGTTGCTATCGACATACACCGGATACACCGGATCGGTCACGGCGATGCGGTTGTCCGGGCCCAGGATGTCGAGGATGTTGGCGCTGTCGCACTTGCTGCCGTCTGACACGAAGATCTCCTCGGCGCTCACCGGGCAGCCGCGGTCCTGGAAATCGTGCTGGGCAATCGCTTCCCGCAACCACAGGTAGCCCTGCTCCGGCCCATAGCCGTGGAAGCCCTCACGGCTGCCCATCTCGTCGATGGCGGCATGCATGGCGCTGCGACAGGCCTCCGGCAGGGGTTCGGTCACGTCGCCGATGCCGAGGCGGATGATCGGCGCCTCGGGGTTGGCCTCGCTGAAGGCCTTCACCCGCCGGCCGATTTCGGGGAACAGATAGCCCGCCTTGAGCTTGAGGTAGTTGCCGTTGACCTGAACCATGGCTGGGGGCTTGCGCTGGGGGTGGATGGCGGGATTGTCCTATGGCGGGGGCGGCGACCGGGGGCGAGGCCGCAAGGGGATGACGGCAGCCTCGATCTTTGCGGCGATGGACTCCAGGCGATCCCGGCTGGCGGGGCTGCGACAGAGCCCAACCGCACCCTGGAAGCTCCCTGCTCTTGCCGGCCCTGGGCCGCTGGCCTGCCACGAGTTGCCTACCTCTGTTGAAAGAGGGCCATCTCGATGCCTGATGCCCGGTTTCTTTGCAGCGGTATTCTACGAACCTGAGGTTCGATGGTTGTTCGACATTCTGCATCAGTAAACGTTCTCCTATGCGCCCACAAATGACATGATTGCGCCTAGGGTTATTGTCTGAATCCCGCAAAGGAAATTCGCTTGCGAGCAGCAGTTGCAGGGTGGGCGCCCCGATCCGCCCCACATAGCATCAAGTTGATCCGCCACGGCTGCCGTGACTCGTCCCTCCGCCAGCCCGCTCTCGCCTACGGAACAAGACCGCTTGCGGCATGACCCGGTCGACTTCGACGCTCTTGTGGTGGACAGTGGCGTCAGCAAGCCGGCGCGCTACCTCGGCAACGAAAGGGGCGTGCCGCTGCGCGACTGGAGCCAGGCCTGGACCGCGGCAGCGGTGCGCTGGTGCCTCACCTACCCGGAGGTGTACGAGGTGGGGGCCAGCAACAGCGGCCACATCATTCTGTATTCGATCCTGAATACCGTTCCTGGACAGCTCTGCGATCGGAGCTATCTGCCCGCAGCCGATCTGGCCGAGCGACTGCGCCAGTGCGGCGCGCCCCTGTTCGCTGTTGAAAGCCGCCGGCCACTCACCGCCTTTGACATCCTCGGCTTTTCGCTCAGCTATGAACTCGGCGCCACGAACGTGCTGGCGATGCTGGATCTGGCAGGCATCCCGTTGCGCAGCTCCGACCGAGGCGACCTGCCGCTGAACCATCCTGCGGCGCCACCGCTCATCTTTGCCGGCGGGCCCACCGCCACCAGCAACCCCGAGCCCTTTGCCGCGTTCTTTGATTTCTTTGCCCTGGGTGATGGTGAGGAGCTGTTGCCGGAGATTGGGTTGGTGGTGGCCGAGGCGCGGGCCTCCGGCCTGACGCGTCGCCAGGTGCTGCGCGATCTCGCCCAAGTCCCGGGGGTGTATGTGCCGGCGTTTTACGGTCCCGGCGCCGATGGGGTGACGATCGGACCCCTGGAGCCCGGAATGCCGCGGCGCATTTTGCGGCGTACCGCCACCCCCATGCCCCACTACGCCATGGGGCTGGTGCCCCATCTCGAAACCGTTCACGACCGCCTCACGGTGGAGATCCGCCGCGGCTGCACCCGCGGCTGCCGCTTCTGCCAACCCGGCATGCTCACCCGCCCTGCCCGGGACGTGGAGCCGGAGGCGGTGATCGAGGCGGTGGAGGAGGGGATGCGGCGCACCGGCTATAGCGATTTCTCGCTGCTTTCACTCAGCTGCAGCGATTACCTGGCCCTGCCGGCGGTGGGTGTGGAGCTACGCAATCGGCTGGCCGAGCACAATGTCAGCCTGACATTGCCAAGCCAGCGGGTCGACCGCTTCGATGACGATATCGCCCACATTCTTGGCGGCAGCCGCCGCGCTGGACTCACCTTCGCACCGGAGGCGGGCAGCCAGCGCCTGCGCGATATCGTTAACAAAGGCCTGACCGATGAGGAGCTACTGCGCGGCGTCCGCACGGCGATGCAACACGGGTACACCAAGGTGAAGCTCTATTTCATGCTCGGGCTGCCCGGCGAAACCGATGCCGATGTGGTGGGAATTGCCGAAACCTGCCGCAAGCTGCAGATGGATTGCCGCGATCTTGGCCGGCTGAACCTGAATCTCACGATCAGCAATTTCACCCCAAAGCCCCACACCCCGTTTCAGTGGCACAGCGTGTCCACGGCGGAGTTCCTGCGCCGGCTGGCGCTATTGCGCAGTGCACTAAGGCCGCTGCGGGGTCTCAAAGTGAACACCACCGATGTGCGCCTTTCGGCGGTGGAGGACTTCATCGGTCGCGGTGATCGCCGGCTGGCGCCGGTGATCGAGGCCGCCTGGCGGGCCGGCGCCGGCCTCGACGCCTGGTTCGAGTCGGTGGAGCGCACCCACAGCGCTTGGACCGCGGCGATCGAGGCCTCTGGCCTGGGCGGTCGCTACCGGGCGCTGGAGCTGGGGGATTGGTCGGCCTGTGAGGCCCGTTCCCGTGGGGACCTGGAGGCGTTCTGCCAGCAACCGCTGCCGTGGGACCACATCGACTCCGGCGTGGATAAAGCCTGGCTGGCGGCGGATCTGCAGCACGCCCTGGCGGCGGCGGTGGTGCCGGATTGCTCCTTCGAGGGCTGCAGCCATTGCGGCGTTTGCGGTCCCGATCTCGGCCACAACGTGGTAGTGCCGCCGCCACCGGTGCCGCCATCGCTCCCCGCCCGTGCCCCCGCCAGCGAGCGTTGCCAGCGTCTGCGCTTCGCGTTTGCCAAAACCGGCGATCTAGCGCTGATCAGCCACTTGGATACCGTGCGGCTACTGGAACGTGCCCTGCGGCGCAGCGGCCTGCCGGTGAGCTTTACCGGTGGCTTCCATCCTCTGCCACGACTGCAGTTGGCCTTGCCTCTCCCCTTGGCGGTGGAAGGCCTGGGCGAGTGGTTCGATTTGGAGTTTGCCAAGACGATCGATCCGGAACAGGCGCATGAGCGCCTGCAGGCCGAGCTGCCTGATGGGCTGGCGCTGCGATCGGTGCGGCAGGTCCCGCTGGGGGGACCGAGCCTGAGCCAGGAACTGCGTGCCGCCCACTGGTCGCTGGAGTTGCATCCCGCCGCAACGATCAGCCCCACCGCCGAGCTGCCCGCTGGCGCTCAGGCCGCAGACTGGCCAACCTGGGAGTGCTGGCAGCGGGCGATCCAGGCCTTGCTGGAGAGCACCACCCTCCCCTGGAACGACACCGACAAGAAGGGTCGACCCCGCAGCCGTGACTGCAGGCCCTACCTCCTCTCGCTCAACCTCGTGACGCACCGGTCCGATCCATGGAAGCCAGGGGCAGAGCTGCGCCTGGAGGCGGCCATCGATCTGCTGGGCCGCAGTCTGCGGCCGGAACACCTGTGCGCCTGGCTGGGGGGCGAACTCGGGTATGGGCTGCGACTCGGTCGGATGCGCCGCCTCACCCTGTTGCTGAGAGCGTGATAAGGTATGAATGTTGGTGAATGGTTCCCAAGAGGGCATCCCAGCCATCGCCAGGCGAGCCCTAGAGGCCCCTGGTCTACGCACCTCCAAGTTATGAAGGTGTCTACGGTTCATTGAGCCTTCCAAAGCGGATCCAGATTCTGGATTCCGACATTGTTTCGCAACACGAATGGCCGTCAGCCTTGGAGTTGGCCGTCGTTCTCGATTCGGTTCACCGCTCCAGCCCAGCGGTTACCCATTTCCCATCATCTTCCTGCCCTCACCGGCAGGGCTCACCAGGAGCCCGACCCCCCTCTATGCCCCAGCAGATTGTCATCGCTGAGCAGCTGCGAATCGCGGCCGTGCTCACCGAGGACCGCGTCGACGAGTTGGTCGTGGCCCAAGGCCGCTACCAGATTGGAGATGTTTATCTCGGCACTGTCGAAAACGTCCTCCCAGGCATTGATGCCGCTTTCGTGAATATTGGTGAATCCGAAAAAAATGGGTTCATCCACATCACCGACCTTGGCCCCCTTCGGCTGCGCAAGGGGGCAGCCGGAATCACCGAGTTGCTGGAACCGCGCCAGAAAGTTCTGGTGCAGGTGATGAAGGAGCCCACCGGCAGCAAAGGGCCACGCCTCACGGGAAACCTCACCCTCCCCGGCCGCTTTCTCGTGCTCCAGCCCCACGGCCAGGGCGTGAATATTTCGCGACGCATCAACGGCGAAAACGAGCGCAACCGGCTGCGGGCTCTCGGGGTGCTGATCAAGCCACCGGGGTCGGGTCTGTTGATCCGCACGGAAGCGGAAGGCGTGGCGGAAGAACAACTGATCGACGATCTGGAGGGTTTGCTGCGCCAGTGGGAAGCGATTCAGCAGGCGGCTGAAGAGGCCTCACCGCCGGTGCTGCTCAATCGCGATGAAGATTTTGTGCATCGCGTGCTGCGCGATTTCTTCAACCCTGAGGTCGTGCGAGTTGTCGTCGATGCGGCGGGCGCTCTGCCACGGGTTAAAGCCTTCCTGGGTGCTGACCAGGACAATGTGCTGGCCCATGTGCACGACGAATCCACTGAGATCCTGGAGCACTACCGGGTCAATGCGGCCATTCGTGATGCCCTGAAGCCGCGGGTTGATCTGCCCTCAGGTGGCTACGTCATCATCGAGCCCACGGAGGCTCTCACGGTGATCGATGTCAACTCCGGATCGTTCACCCGTTCGGCCAATGCCCGCGAGACCGTGCTGTGGACCAACTGTGAGGCGGCCACTGAAATCGCACGCCAATTGCGCCTGCGCAACATCGGTGGCGTGGTCGTCGTTGATTTCATTGATATGGAGTCGCGACGGGATCAGCTGCAGTTGCTCGAACACTTCACCCAGGCCGTTCGCCATGATTCGGCTCGACCCCAGATCGCTCAGATCACTGAACTTGGCCTGGTTGAACTGACCCGCAAGCGCCAGGGTCAGAACATCTATGAGCTGTTCGGCCGTGCCTGCCCCAGTTGCGGGGGACTCGGCCATGTGGCTGTGCTGCCCGGCCGCGACACGCTCCAGCCCCTGGCCAGCGTGCCAGGGTTGGTACGCACGGGGACCCCCTCCCGCCCCGAAGTGGCGGTGGCCGCCTCACCCGCAACGGAACCCAGCGGCACGAGGCGCCGACGCGGTGGACGGGGACGCGGCGGGGAGGGCTTGGACTCCTACGCGTCAGACGCGACGGAAGCGGCATCAATCCCGAGCGAGGCGGGCCCCGCGGCTGACAGCACGCCCCAGGAGGCCTCCGGCCGACGGCCGGAGCCTGAGGTTGTGCTCGTGCCGATGCAACCCGATCAGGAGCTCGTCTACGGCTGGATGGGGCTTAGCCCCACGCTGCTTCTAGAGACACCTCCCAGCGGCGATGATGTGGTGGTGCGGGTGGTGCGTCCCGACTCCAATGCCGAAGCGGTGTTGGCGGAAGCGCGCCAGCAGCTGAATCTGGGTGGAACGCGCCGTCGGCGCCGAGGACGTGGCGGTACCGAAACCCGGGGTAGTGGCGCCGCGGAAGCCGGAACGCCCCCAGCCAGGCCGGAAGCCCAGGCGCCGTCCGCTGGCCTGGAACCAGATCTGCCCGTCTTTGGCATCTTGCCAGTACCGGTGGGGTCCTTCACCACTGGATCGCCCCTGCCCATCAACCTGGAGGTCCCTCTCAGCCTGACAAGCCATGGCAGAGCAGCTGTCCAGGGCCTGGCCGAATCACCAGCCCCCGGCTCCGACATGGTTGCCGCTGGCGGCATCACCGCCCCGGTCAACGACGAGGAGGCCGAATCAGGCGATCCACGCCGCCGCCGTCGCCGTTCATCGGCTGGCGTGTGAGCCGATTGCAGCGCCAGCCAGCGCCGCCTCTCCTGCCGCCTACGGCCCATGATCCCCCGCTCCCACCATCGCCAATCCACGGCGGGGGATCAGCTGGGGCTGAGCCTCGCTCTTGAGGCCGAGGACGATGTCTGGGGTGGCCTGGAGCCATCCGACTGCGCGGGCGTCGACGAGGTGGGGCGGGGCTGTTTATTCGGACCGGTGTTCGCCGCCGCGGTAGTGCTGCCAGCGGGCGCCCTGGAGCCCCTTGCTCAGGCCGGCCTGACGGACAGCAAAAGGCTCAGCCCAAAACGACGATCGGCTCTTGTGGCCCCCATTCAGCGGCTGGCGCTCGCGTGGGCTCTCGGTCAGGCCAGCGCCCGCGAAATCGATCGCTGGGGGATCCGCAGCGCCACAGAACGGGCCATGCGACGGGCCCTGCAACGCCTGCCGGGTGCCCCCGAACTGGTGTTGGTGGATGGCGTGTTGCCTCTGAGGGGCTGGGAGGGACCCCAGCGCACGCTGGTGCGGGGTGACAGCCGCTGCGCGGCGATCGCGGCCGCCAGCATCCTGGCCAAGCAGGAACGCGATGGCTTGATGGGGCGTCTGGCCCTGCGCTTTCCCGGTTACGGGCTGGAACGCCATGCCGGTTATGGCACCCAGGCCCATCGCCAAGCGATTGAACGGCTCGGCATCAGCGACTTGCACCGCCTCAGCTTTCTGAGCTCGAGGCGCACCAGCTCTTGAAGTCATTGATCAATTGTTGGGACACCCTGGTGCGGATCGAGTGCAGGATGCCCCCCAGCACGGAGGTGCCAGTGGCTTCCAGGACCCGCGACGGAATCAGTTTCAACAATGGCGGTCGGCTGACCTGCACACCCAGCGACGCCTCCCCTTCCAATCCCTCCGCTCCCACCCGCAGCCAAGACGCCAGGCTGAGCTGGAAGTCGTCGACGAGACCCAGCCCTTCAAGTTGGCAGTCCAGCGCCTGGATCAGCAGCCGGTCTTGCTCGAAGCTCGATTGCAGCTCCACGATCGGCTGAATCTGGAGTTGAAACACCTGCACCCGGGTCACGGTGTAGCGGTAGTGCCCGGGGCCTAGGGGCTCCAGTTGCTTGGGATCGAGCATGGCGTGCACGACTCTGCCTTCTTCCCTGAGGTAGCTGGGCAGCCGATCCCGGTGTTCGTTGACCGGAAGCACCAACTCCTGGCTGGCGCAAAAGGCCAGGGACATGGCCCTCGTCCGGCAAGGCATGATCCTATCCAGCCATCTTCCCGCCCTCCGCCATGCGCGTTGCCTTTCTTGGCCCAGTCGGCACCTACGGCGAGCAGGCAGCCCACCGGCTGGCGATCTTGGAGGCCTTCGACTCCGCCGAGTTCGTGCCGCAGCAGGGCATCCGGGCCGTGATCCAGGCGGTTGCCTCGGGCGATTGCGACGCGGCGGTAGTGCCCGTGGAGAACTCGGTGGAGGGAGGTGTCACGGCTTGTCTGGACAGTCTCTGGGAGCATCACGACCTGGCGGTGCGGCGCGCCCTGGTTCTGCCGATCCGCCATGGCCTCCTGGGCAGCGGTCCGCTGCAGGGTGTCAGCGAGGTGCTGTCCCATCCCCAGGCCCTGGCCCAGTGCGCGGTGTGGTTGTCGGAGCACCTCCCCAACGCCTTGCAGTTGCCCACCAGCTCCACCGCCGAAGCGGCTCGGATGGTGCGAGGCAGCCGTTTCAGGGCGGCGGTTGCCTCGCTTGACGCGGCCCGAGAGCATGGCCTCGAGGTGTTGGCTTATCCGATCAACGATGTGCCTGGCAACTGCACCCGTTTTCTGCTGTTGTGCCGCAATGGCCATGCCACTGACGGCCCCTTGGCCAGCCTGGCGTTCTCGCTGCGGGGCAACCGACCCGGTGCCCTGCTGGAGGCCTTGAGCTGCTTCGCGGACCATGGGCTGAACATGAGCCGGATCGAATCGCGACCCTCGAAGCGGGAGATGGGGGAGTACATCTTCTTTGTGGATCTGGAGCTCAGCACTGGCCAGGATCCCCTCAATGCGGCCCTGGCGGAGCTGGAGCCGCTGTGCGAGCACCTGCGGCTGTTCGGCTCCTATCCCCTCACCATGGAGCCGGAGCTGATCCCTTCCGCCCCCTGAAGACGCCAAAGCGCATCAGCCCCCGGCGAAAGGCCCAGTCCATCAGCAGCAGCGTGGGCGTTTCCCGCAGGCCCTGAACCACAGCTCTGGGCCCAAGCCCCAATACAGCTCCCGGACGACGCAATCCTTCGGCGATGGAGTCGACCCAGGAGGGCTGGGTTTGCTGGCTCCAGTCGGCGGTTTGCACTTGAAGCCCCTCCGCCCACGGGCTGGATTCCAGGTGGTGGCGCAGGGAGGGGATGCTGGCGAATTCGGGATGGGCCCACTGCTCCAGCAACTGGCGCATCACCCAGCGCTCCAGGCCATCCATGGCCCCCTGCGAGGGATCTCGGCGGTTCCAGTCGGCGATGGCGAAAAGCCCGCCGGGGCGCAGCACACGCAGCATTTCATCGCAGTAGCGCTGCTTGTCGGGCATGTGGGGGCTGGCCTCCACGCTCCAGACCGCATCGAAGCCCACGGATGGATCGTGGCTTGCCGATGGGGCTGCGTGGGCGTCCGGGAGGTTGAGGCTGAGGGCGTCCATGACCGCAAAGCGGCAGTGCGCCAGCTCGGGAGGCGTCAACTCCTGGGCTCGGGCAATCTGGGCTGGGCTGATGCTGATCCCGAGCACCTGAAAGCCATAGTCGCGGGCCAGGATGCGCGAGCTGCCGCCGATGCCGCAGCCCACATCAAGGACTCGGCTGCCAGCTGGCAGCTGATCAAGGCCGCTCCAGCGCACCAGCTCATGCACAAAATCGGCTTTGGCCTGGCGAAAATCCCGCCGACGCGCAGGACTGCCGTAGTAGCCAAGGTGGACGTGGTCACCCCATAGCCGCTCGAGCAGTTGGTCTTCCGTCCAGCGGTCGTAGGCGGCGGCCACGCTGGCGCTGCCTTGGTACTGCCGCCGCTGGCGGAGCCAGAAGCCTGCGGCGAGAAACAACAGCAGGGCCAGCAGCAACGGGACCGCCACCAGCAGGAAAGACGTCAACCCAGCGGGCAGGGTCACCTGCTCTCCCCGCTTGGATCTCCGTCCTCAGCGTCAGGTTGGTTGTCGCTGTCCCGATCGCGGAAGGTGTCCTGGAGCACCGTGCGGGCGGCCAGCTGGCGACGGGTCTGGTCCAGCAGGTCGAGTTCCTGGCGCAGCCGTTCCCCCGTATCGGTGATCTCCAGCAGGGCCTGCTGATGGTCGGCCACGGGACCGCCGAGGTGGGCACCGATCCAGAAGGAGAGCTCCCGAGGCAGATCGGGCAGATCGCTGGGCAACACCGAAGGCTTGCCAATCAGCTTGCCGGTCAGCTCGACAACGTCGCGCAGGGCGGTTGTGACCTCGCGGGTCAACTCCTCCAACGCCTGGTGGGAGTCGCTGACCTCATCTTCCAACCAGCTGACCATGGCCACCCGGAAGGGAGCCTCGCGCAGGATGTCCAGCACACGGAAGCGCTGCTGTCCGAGGGTGACGATGTTGCTGCGATCATCCTCTTGGGTCTGACAGTGGAGGATCTCCGCACAGCAGCCCACCTCTGCCATGCGGCGGGTCTGTGGGTCCCAGCGGACCACCCCAAAGCGCCGATCTTCCGCCATCACCGTACGCAACATCATGCGGTACCTGGCCTCGAAGATGTGCAACGGCAGCACCTCCTGAGGGAAGAGAACAACGTCGGGGAGGGGGAACAGGGGCAGTTCCCGGACGGCAAGCTCAACCACGCGCAAGCAGCGCTGAGTGGACAGCGGCGAAGGTGCCTGAGTGGTCGCTCAGATCAGGTAGGCCCAACGCCATGGAGAGGTCAAATCGGAACAGGGAGGCTGTGACGCTGGGCCATGGAGCGATCGGGCCGCAAGAAAGTACGTCGGGCAAGGATCGGGAGAGCCAGCTGAATCGGATCCTAGAAACAGACTTCCGAGATCGCTGGCCATGGCCTGAACAACACAGTCCAGGATTGCGGATGCAGATCCAGGGATGGCTGGTGGTGTCTGAACAGTTACTGGAACCCTGGAACGCCTGGTCATCGAATCCAGGGTTCCGGTGTTTCACGCGGAAAGGCGCGATCGCGGTGGACCCCTGACTGGTTAGGCCCAGTTCCGAAAGCTGAGGCGAATCCCAAGCTCACCGTGGTTTCAGACCATGGAAAGACGCTGAAGCCTGGGTCAGGCAAGCCTGTCGGGGCTCCGGCGTCGGCGGAGAATACTGTATCTGCCGCAAAAGGAAGGCGTTAGACAGCATCCATTCCCAACAGAAAGTTACCCCAAAAATGGATAAAAGACCTGGGATGCCTTTCGCTCCTTGCAGTGGGCCGTTTCATGGAGGCAGTTAAATTCGGATCGCCATCAATGTGATCAAAGCTTAACTTCGATGTCGACGCCGCTCGGCAGATCAAGCTTCATCAAGGCATCAATGGTCTTGGAGGAGGGGTTATAGATATCGATGATGCGGCGATGCGTGCGGGTTTCAAAGTGCTCGCGGGAATCCTTATCCACATGCGGCGAGCGCAGAACGCAGTAAATTTTGCGCTTGGTGGGCAATGGGATGGGACCGATGGCCGTGGCAGCGGTGTGGTCGGCCGTTTCGATGATTTTTTCGCAAGAGAGATCAAGCATGCGGCGATCGAACGCTTTCAGGCGGATGCGGATCTTCTGCTGAGTGAGAGTGGCCATGGTGTAGCGAGCAGAGCAGGGATGAGGATGGCTTGGAACAGGCCCCGAATTGCTGATGGGCAGGGAGCCATGAAGTTGAGTTGTCCAGGTTCGAGGAGTTGAACTTCGGAGGTGCCACTGCGGTGATCCGGTGTGATCACCTCCGAAGTTCAATCTCGGCTTGGCTTGGCAGCCGGAGTGATGTCGGCTGCCGATGCCGTCGAGGCGTGACGATCAGGCGATGATCTTGGAGACCACACCAGCACCAATCGTGCGGCCGCCTTCACGGATCGCGAAACGCATGCCTTGCTCGATCGCCACAGGGCAGATCAGTTCACCGGTCATTTTGATGCGGTCGCCAGGCATCACCATCTCCACATTGGAGCCATCGTCGGCGGTGAAGGCAGTGATTTGGCCGGTCACATCCGTGGTGCGGATGTAGAACTGCGGGCGATACCCCGCAAAGAATGGGGTGTGACGACCACCTTCTTCTTTCTTGAGCACATACACCTCACCCTCGAATTTGGTGTGAGGGGTAATCGAACCGGGCTTCACCAGCACCATGCCGCGCTCGATGTCGTCCTTCTGGACGCCGCGCAGCAACAGACCGACGTTGTCACCGGCCATGCCCTCGTCGAGGAGCTTGCGGAACATCTCCACACCCGTGACCGTGGTCTTGCGGGTGTCCTTGATGCCGACGATCTCGACTTCTTCACCCACCTTCACCTTGCCGCGCTCAATCCGGCCGGTAGCAACCGTGCCGCGACCTGTAATCGAGAACACGTCTTCAACGGCCATCAGGAAAGGCTTATCGATCTCGCGCTCGGGTTCAGGGATGGCGGTATCCACGGCTTCCATGAGCTCCTCCACTTTGGCTTCCCACTCGGCATCACCCTCAAGAGCTTTAAGGCCGGATACCCGCACAACAGGGATGTCATCGCCGGGGAAGTCATAGCTGGAGAGAAGCTCACGGACTTCCAGTTCAACCAGTTCAAGGATTTCCTCGTCGTCGACCATGTCGCACTTGTTGAGGGCCACCACAAGGGCAGGCACGCCAACCTGTTTGGCCAGAAGGATGTGCTCCTTGGTCTGGGCCATCGGCCCATCGGTGGCGGCGACCACCAGGATGCCGCCGTCCATCTGGGCTGCACCGGTGATCATGTTCTTAACGTAGTCCGCGTGTCCCGGGCAGTCCACGTGGGCGTAGTGACGCTTTGTTGTCTCGTACTCCACGTGGGCGGTGTTGATCGTGATGCCGCGTTCACGCTCCTCAGGCGCTCCATCGATTTGGTCGTAAGCCTGGGCCTTCGCCATGCCTTTCTTGGCCAACACGCTGGTGATGGCGGCGGTGAGGGTGGTTTTGCCGTGGTCAACGTGGCCAATGGTGCCGATGTTGACGTGAGGCTTTTCCCTTTTGAACTTCTCGCGAGCCATGGCAGTAAAGAATCGGGGGGGTGGTTGGATTGGGTTTAGAGATCAGGAATTTCCCTGATTCTTGGAAATGATGGCTTCAGCCACGTTGCGAGGGACTTCCTCGTAGTGACTGAACTCCATCGAGAAGATACCCCGACCCTGGGTCATGGATCGGAGCTGGGTGGCGTAGCCGAACATCTCGGCCAGAGGCACCTTGGCCAGAACCTTAGACTGACCAGCCTCGACAGCCTGGCCTTCGACCTGGCCGCGTCGGGAGGAGAGGTCGCCGATGATCGATCCGAGGAAATCCTCAGGGATCTCGACTTCCACCTTCATCATCGGTTCCAGAAGCACAGGATTGCACTTCTTGACCCCGTCTTTGAAGGCCATGGATCCGGCGATCTTGAACGCCATCTCCGAAGAGTCAACGTCATGATAAGAGCCATCGACCATGGTGACCTTCACGTCGATCATCGGGAAACCGGCAATCACGCCGGACTGGCAGGTTTCCTTCATGCCAGCTTCGGCGGGACCGATGTATTCCTTAGGAACGATGCCACCAACGATTTTGTTGACGAACTCGAAGCCGGAGCCAGGTTCGCCTGGTTCCATCTCGATGACCACATGGCCGTACTGGCCTTTACCTCCGGTTTGGCGGGCGAACTTACCCTCGCCTTTAGCACGGCCCCGAATGGTTTCCCGATAGGAAACCTGAGGGGCGCCGATGTTGGCTTCCACCTTGTATTCCCTGAGCATCCGGTCCACAAGAATCTCCAAGTGGAGTTCCCCCATGCCGGCGATCACCGTTTGATTGGTTTCAGGGTCGGTGCTGACCCGGAATGTGGGATCTTCATCGGCCAGGGATTGAAGAGCTTTGGATAGCTTCTCCATGTCACCCTTGGTTTTGGGCTCGACCGCCACAGAAATCACTGGCTCAGGAATGAACAAGGATTCCAGAATAATCGGGTCAGAGTCGACGCAAAGTGTGTCGCCGGTGGTGGTGTCCTTGAGGCCAAGCACGGCACCAAGATCACCGGCTCTCAGCTCATCGACCTCCTCTCGCTCGTCAGCCTTCAGCAAGATCAGCCGGGAAATTCGTTCCTTTTTGTCCTTGGAAGAATTTAATACGTAGCTCCCTTTTTGCAGGATGCCGGAATACACCCTAACGAAGGTGAGCTTGCCATAGGGGTCAGCCATCACCTTGAAGGCCAGTGCACTGAAGGGTGAACTGTCGTCAGCAGGGCGGATCGCCTCTGTCTCATCGGGCAGGATCCCCTGGATCGGGGGTACATCCACAGGAGAGGGCAGGTAGTCGACGACGGCGTCGAGCACCAGTTGAACTCCTTTGTTCTTGAAGGCGGAACCACACAACATCGGCACCATGCCGTGATGGGTCACACCGGTGCGGATCCCCTTGATGAGTTGTTCTTCACTCAGTTCGCCATTCTCAAGGAAGGTATCAAGTAGTTCTTCGTCAGATTCCGCCACAGACTCCATCAGCTTGACACGCCACTCTTCCACTTCATCCTTCATTGAAGCCGGCACCTCCTCTTCGAGAATGTCGGTACCGAGATCATTGGTGTAGATGATTGCTTTGTTGCGCACCAAGTCGATGATGCCCTTCAGTTCGCCTTCGGCACCGATCGGCAGCTGGATCGGTACGGCATTGGCCTTGAGCCGATCCTTGATCTGGTCGTAGACTTTCAAAAAGTTGGCCCCTGTACGGTCCATCTTGTTGACGAACACGATGCGTGGGACGCTGTAACGATCCGCTTGGCGCCAAACCGTTTCGGATTGGGGTTGAACGCCTCCAACCGCGCAGAACACGGCGACCACGCCATCGAGAACACGCATCGACCGCTCCACCTCGATGGTGAAGTCGACGTGGCCAGGGGTGTCGATGATGTTGATGCGGTGATCCTTCCAACTGGTGGAAATCGCGGCAGCGGTGATCGTGATCCCGCGCTCGCGTTCCTGCTCCATCCAGTCGGTGACAGCGGCACCATCGTGCACCTCACCCATTTTGTGCACCACACCCGAATAGAACAGAATCCGCTCGGTGGTTGTGGTTTTGCCGGCGTCGATGTGGGCGGCAATCCCAATATTTCTGACGCGATCGAGGGGGTAGGCGCGGGCCACGGGGGACGTCTCCGACGGGTTTCAGAAAAAAACGGGCTGAACTCTACAGAGGGGGGCGCCCCCCCTCAAGCGAAAGCCGAGCAGCCCTTGGCTCGGCTTCCCAGGCATCAGTAGCGGTAGTGGGCGAATGCCTTGTTGGCTTCGGCCATCTTGTGGGTTTCCTCACGCTTTCGCACCGCGCTGCCGGATTCATTGGCAGCGTCCATCAACTCTCCAGCTAGTTTCTGGGCCATGCTGCGACCGTTGCGAGCCCTGGAGTAGTTCACTAGCCAACGCAACGCCATCGCTGTGCCCCGCTCCTGGCGCACCTCCATCGGCACCTGATACGTGGCGCCACCGACGCGGCGTGCCCTCACCTCCACCAGGGGAGTGGCGTTGCGCACCGCCGTTTCAAACAGCTCGAGAGGATCGCCTCCCGTGCGCTCACCGATCAGCTCAAACGCATCGGAAAGGATTCGTTGGGCAGTGGACTTCTTGCCATGCTTCATCAGCCGGGCCACGATCATCGAGGCCAGGCGACTGTTGAACTGGGGATCCGGCAGGACCGGACGCTTTTCGGCAGCGTTGCGACGGGACATGGAGGCGGGAAACGGGAAAGGCGGGTGTGGGCAGGAATCAAGGCACCCGCTGTTCGGCCCACTTCCCATCACTTTGAGCGAGGGTGGGGGCCTGCTGCGCGCGGGAGCGAGCCTTGGTGCTCAGGACTTCGGAGTCTTGGCGCCGTACTTGGAACGGGCCTGACGGCGGTCTTTGACACCGGCAGTGTCCAGGGTGCCGCGGATGATGTGGTACCGAACACCAGGAAGGTCCTTCACCCGGCCTCCTCGGATCAGCACCACAGAGTGCTCCTGCAGGTTGTGGCCGATGCCGGGGATGTAGGCCGTGACCTCGAAACCGGAGGTGAGCCGAACCCGGGCCACCTTGCGCAAAGCCGAGTTGGGCTTTTTGGGCGTGGAGGTGTACACGCGGGTGCAGACTCCGCGCCGCTCAGGGCAGGCCTTCAGGGCCGGCGACTTGGTCTTGCGGGTCAAACGCTGCCGCTCACTGCGGATCAGCTGCTGAATGGTGGGCATCGAAGGCCTTTGGGCAGGTCGAACTGTCGGATCGGACGTCCGCCCGCTGACGACAATCACCCACCTTACTGCCCAGGGGTTCCGCGCTCAGATTCACGGCTGAACGCTGCCCCGCAGGCGCAATGGCGGGTGCCCGGGCCCGAACGCACGAGGAAACCGCCGCCGCCCAGGTCACCCTTGAAATCCAGCAGCACCCCGGTCAGCAGGTCCAACTGCTCGGCTGGAGCGTGCAGGGTGACGCCATCGGCGCGGGCGATCGGTGTTCCGGCCAGGTGGCCGGGCCGCAACCGGATCGACCAGGCTTCGCAGCCGCCGGGCAGCAGGTCAATGTGCATCATCCCAGGCGTGCCTGCCACGGCAGCTTGGCGGCAGAGCTCGCAGGCGGCGCTGGGGGTGATGCGGAGGCTGTGGCCCTTGGGCACGGTTGACACAACGGCAACATTCAATCTGACAGCTCCGGATGGCAGGCCGCCAGCGGGCTACCCCGCAGGGTCAGGAATCGCTGCGGGGAAGGAGACCGCCGAGCTGAACCAGACCAAGGCCGTTGTGGACCACGCCCGCCACGCCCCTCCCCTTCACCGTGTGGTTTCCCCCCATCACCAGTCCTGTCGAACTGCCGCCGTCGAGATTGAGGGCGTCGCGAAGCCCCAGGCGCTGCAGCAACACCGCGGTTTCCGCCAGAGTGGGACCTTCATCCTCAACCCCTTGCAGCGTCACCAGCCAGAGCCGCTGGCCGTCGCTGCCGATCACGGTGCGAGGAGCTCCATGGCTGAGAAAGGCGCTGCCGAACCGTTCCGCCGCGCCGTCGAGCACCACCCGTCCATCCAATAACAACAGCGGTCCTCCGCCGACGACGTTGGTCGCCATGCCCAGTTCATTGCTGGGCCGGGTCGTCAGGCTCAGGTTTTCGCCCTCGGCCCAGGGCAGCGGTTGACCGCCGCGGCCGACCAGCAGCGTGTCGCCCTCGGCCAGGGGAATGCCCTGCTGCAGTTGCTCGGCCTCCAGCCGCTGCGCCACCGTGCCGCCCCGCAGCAACACGGCGGTTTCGTTGCCACTCAGGGCTCGGTACACGGGTCCCCAGTCGGCGGTGTACCGGCTGAGGCCCCGTTGCACCCAACCGCTGTTAAGCGTGAGCAGGGGGTGGCGGCGGCCGGATGCGTCCGTCAGCCATTCCTCCAGTTGCAGTCGCCCGAATCGCGGCAGAGATCGGGGCTCCCAGGCCACCACGCCGCGGTTGAGGATCGGCCCCGACTGCCAGCGTCCGTCCGTGCGCAAAGCCCCCAGGGGCAGTCGCAGGACGCGGTTGAAATAGCCGCCGTTCACGGCCACCAGGGCGTCATGGTGGCGCGCCAGCAGTGACAGCGGTGTGAGCCCCTGCATGCCATCCGGACGGCTCAGGGGCCTGAGGCTGAGCGCCCCGCCGCGGGGATCGAAACCGACGCTATTGAGCCTGAGCCGTCGGCTGCCGATCGCCAGCACCTGGCGATTCCACTGCACTGCACCACCTAGGAGCGCCTGCAGCCGCGGGTCGATCGGCACCGGTCGCTCAGGGGCTGGCTGGGTCGTGGCTGTCGTCGCCGGCAGGTCGATCACCACCCGGGCCGGAGCGCCCAGGGTGAAGGCGGAGCGGATCGAGGCCCCGTCAAAGCTGAGACCCGCCGCCTCGCGACGGGGAGGCAGCCCCAAGCTGGCCAGCCGAGACGAGAGGTCCGGCGGCAGGGACTCCACGTCCAGCCGCAGACGGCCATCGCTGTTGTCGAGGCTGGCCGGGCCGGCCAGATCGAGAACAACGCGCCGCCGCCCCGGCTGGTCAGCGCTGCGCACCTGGACGACTTGGGATGGCGGCAGTTCCAGACGCAAACGGTCGTTCTCGGCGCTGACCCGAACTCCCGCCGCGGCCAGGATCCCCCCCACCTCGACCGCCACCTCGTCGTCGATCGCCCGTTGTTCGGCGCCGCTCACGAGCCGGCCCTGGCCGTACCACTCAATCTCCAGGCTGCCGCCCTCACCCGTGCGGCTACTGAAGCCCAACTGACCCTGCAAGACCTCCAATGGCAGCCACAGCTCCTGGCCGAAGGGGCCGCGGCCGCCTCCCCAGCGCCAGCCAGCACGCTGTTCGCGCCCGTTGACGCTCAGTCGCGCACCGGCCCGCAGATGGCCCCCGTCGCCGGCCTGGGGCCTGAGCGTCGACCCGTTGCGTTCGGGTCGCACCGGCATGTCCGGTTGCACAGGGGGTGGTGGCGGCAGGGGTGAACTGCCCAGCCCAAACGGGGTTGCCGCCAACAGCGCCGCACCCAGCACCGTCCAGGACGCCATCGTCTGCTGCGAGTCGGACGAATGTGAAAGCTAGCTGTGTTGCAGAACTTGTGCCTGCTGATGCCTACGATCGTCGCAACGGTTCGCTTTCGGCCGCGCCTCGCCAGAGCGGCGTCCATTTTGGAGCCAGCGGAACGCTTTCCAGCCAAGGCTTCTGCCGGCATGCCGAAGCCCCACCTCTGACGCAGATCCTGGTTCATGCTTCCTCCTCCCAACGCTCTTCACCAGCCCGCCTGCGATAGTCCCGCACCCGCCTGCATTGCCGGCGAGAAGGATGCTTGCGGGGTGGGTTTTCTGGCCCATCTGGGTGGCGAGAGCAGCGCCTGGGTGCTGCAGCAGGCCCTGCGAGGTCTGCGGTGCATGGAGCACCGGGGCGGCTGCGGCGGCGACAGCGACTCCGGTGATGGCGCCGGCATCCTCACGGCCATCCCCTGGAACCTCTTGGCGGCGATCTGGTCCGCCGCCGCTGACTCCAGCGGCACTCTCAGGGGCCTGGGCATGGTGTTCCTGCCCACCGATCCCGAGCGAGCCGCCACGGTGCGCGGTTTTTGTGACCAGGAGGCAGAGCGGTTGGGCCTGCGCAGCCTCGGTTGGCGGCCCGTGCCGGTGGATGAGTCCGTGCTCGGCCCCTTGGCCCGCCAGAACGCTCCGCGCATCGAGCAGTGGCTGCTTCAGGATCCAGCGGCCGATCCCGGGAATGCCCAAGCGGCCAATGCCTTGGAGTCCCTGTTGTTCCGGCTGCGGCGTCGGGCTGTGGATCGGGTGCGGGAGGTGTGGGGCGCCGCCGCCAACGATCTCTACTTCGCATCGATCAGCGCCCGCACCGTGGTCTACAAGGGAATGGTGCGTTCGGAAGTGCTCGACCGCTACTACGCGGACCTGCGCGATTCCCGCTTCGCGGTGCCGTTTGCGGTGTACCACCGTCGCTTCAGCACCAACACCTTGCCCCGCTGGCCCCTGGCCCAGCCGATGCGGTTGCTCGGGCACAACGGCGAAATCAACACCTTATTGGGAAACATCAACTGGGCCAGCGCCGCCGAAGCCAGCCTGGAGTCGGTTTGGGGTGAAGCCGCGGGCGAGCTGCGCCCGTTGGTGAACGCGGCGTTCAGCGATTCGGCCAATCTCGACGCCACATTGGAGCTGATGGTGCGCAGTGGCCGGCCGATCACCGATGCCCTGCTCACCTTGGTGCCGGAGGCGTTCCACGACCAACCGGAACTGGACGATCGACCAGCGATTCGCGCCTTCTACGAATACAATGCCTGCCTCCAGGAACCCTGGGACGGCCCGGCCCTTTTGGTTTTCAGCGATGGCCGCATGGTGGGCGCCACCCTGGATCGCAATGGTCTGAGGCCAGCCCGCTATTGCATCACAAGCGACGGCTATGTGGTGATGGGTTCGGAAACCGGGGTAGTGGAGCTCGACGAAAGCCGCATTATTGAGAAAGGTCGGCTTGGGCCCGGCCAGATGCTGGCGGTGGATCTTGAATCCGGCCGTTTGTTGCATAACTGGGAGGTGAAGCAAGAGGCGGCCGATCGCCATCCCTATGCCGCCTGGCTGGCGGAGCACCGCCGCAGCCTGGGTGCCGCGGCCTGGCAGCAGCAATCCCAGCTCAGCGACCTCGAGCTGCTGCGACAGCAAACCGCCACGGGCTTCACCGCCGAAGATCTCGATCTGGTGATTGAGGAGATGGCGGGCAGCGGTAAGGAACCCACCTACTGCATGGGGGACGACATCCCCCTGGCGGTGTTGTCCTCCAAGCCACACCTTCTCTACGACTACTTCAAGCAGCGTTTCGCCCAGGTCACCAATCCGCCGATCGACCCGCTGCGTGAAAAGCTGGTGATGAGCCTGGAGATGCATCTCGGCCAGCGCGGTTCGGCGCTCCGGCCTGAGCCCGGGGCCGCGGCGGTGCTGCACCTGCCGACACCGGTGTTGAACGAGGCCGAACTCGTCTCCCTGGGCGACCAAGGGCTGCCGTTGGCAACCCTGTCGTTGTTGTTCTCCATCACCGATGGGCCCTCCGCCTTGAGCCAGGCGATTGAGCGGCTCTGCCGCCAGGCCGATGCGGCCGTGGCCGATGGTTGCGCCATCCTGGTGCTGTCCGATCGCCGCCATGCGGATGGCGAGGCCGGCGGCATCAGTGCCACCATCGCCGCGCTGCCGCCGCTGCTGGCCATCGGCGCCGTCCATCACCACCTGCTGCGCCAGGGTTTGCGGTTGCGCTGTTCCCTGGTGGTGGACACGGCCCAGTGCTGGACCACCCACCACCTGGGCTGCTTGATCGGCTACGGGGCCAGCGCGGTCTGCCCCTGGCTGGCTTGGGAGACCACGCGCCACTGGCTGGCCCATCCCAAAACCCAGTCGATGATTGAACGCGGCAAACTCCCCGCCCTCAACCCCGACACCGCCCAGGCCAATGTGCGCAAGGCCCTTGAGGATGGATTGCGCAAAATTCTCTCCAAGATCGGCATCTCGATGCTGGCCAGTTACCACGGTGCCCAGATCTTTGAGGCGATCGGCATCGGTGCTGACCTGATTGAGCTGGCCTTCCGGGGCACCACAAGCCGCATCGCCGGCCTCGGCCTGGCCGATCTGGCCAGCGAAACCCTCACCTTCCACAGCAAGGCATTCCCCGAACTCGACCGCAGCAAGTTGGAGTTCATGGGCTTCGTGCAATACCGCACGGGCGGTGAGTACCACATGAACAGCCCGGAAATGGCCAAGGCCCTGCA
>JBKDOR010000010.1:0-3300 GCA_046342775.1 Synechococcaceae cyanobacterium | reverse complement strand
CACCAGATCCAGCCCTACGCCCAGGGGGCCCAGCAGCTGGCGGAAGCGGCGCCAACAGATCAGTTTCTGCGCCGGCGTGAGTTGGGCCTGGCGCATGATCACGGCCAGATCGAGATCGGAATCCAGCCGCGCCTCACCCCGCGCCCTGGACCCGAAGGCCAGCACGGCCTGCACATCCGGTTCGGCGCACAGCCTCCTGAGCGCCTGGCCGCAAACCACCGGGTCAAGCCCCGGGCCGAGATCCAGCTCGTGCGGCAACGACTGGGGCCGCTGCCAGGGAATTGCCGGAGGCTGAAATGGCGTGCTGGAGGCGGTGGCCATGGCTTGATTGTGCCTGCTTCTCGCAGCGTTGGACGGCGCTGAAGGCGTTGGGACGGTTGTCAGGGCGGGAGGAGGCGGCGTCTGTCCAGCAAGGGAGTCGCTCCTCGGTAGATTTCAGCTCCATACCCACGGGGTGGAATGGCGGTCAACATCAAGAGTCCGCGGGTGGATGAGCTGATCGCCCAGCTGCGACAGCTCACCGGCCGCGGCGCCACCGAGATCGTGCGAGAGGCCCTGGAGGTGGAGCTGCAGCGGCAGCGGCGGCTGCGGCGCATCGAGCGGCTGCGCCAGGAGCTGCCCGCCCTGCAGGAGCAGGCCTGTGCCCAGGCGAGGCCGTTCGCGGCGGAGAGCCTTTACGACCGCGATGGCCTGCCGGGATGATCCTCGACACCTCCGTGCTGCTGGCGATCATCCAGCGCGAGCCCGGCTGGGAGGGCCAGCAGCGGCGGCTGGAGGAGGCACCGCTGTTGCGCATCTCCGCCGGCACGCTGCAAGAGCTGCTGCTGGTGGCCCACTGCCGCGCGGTCTTAGAGCCTGTGGAGGCCCTTCTGGAGCTGCTCGATCCCGATGTGGTGGCGGTGGATGCCGACCTCGCCCGCCGCGCCCTCGCCCTGTATCAGCGCTTCGGTAAGGGCCTGGGCCATGCCGCCCAACTGAATTTCGGGGATTGTTTCGCGGCGGCGCTGGCCGAGCGGGAGCAGCTGCCCCTGGCCGATGCCGGTGGCGATTTCGCCGCCGTGGGATTCTGACCATTGGGGAGGGCCAAACTCCACAGGTTGGAACCGCCAGCGGTCTGGATCCCGGCGACGGGGCCCATGGCCAGGCAAGAGGGTAACGGCCCGGGTCTCCGCTGGTACCTTCAGCAGCGGGAGGCGCAGGACCAGCGGCCATGACCAACCCGTCGGTGTTCTTCTCCTATTCCCACGACTCCGCCGCCCACAAGGCCTGGGTGCGCAAGCTGGCGGAGGATCTGCGCCACGGCGGTGTGGACGCGACGCTGGATCAGTGGGATCTGAAGGCCGGAGCTGATCTGGTGGCCTTTATGGAGGCCGGCATCCGCAAGGCGGAGCGGGTGTTGCTGGTGTGCACCAGCAACTATGTGCGCAAGGCGGAGCAACGCAAGGGAGGCGCGGGCTATGAGGGCATGATCGTCACCAGCCATGTCGCCCGCTCCACCGACACGGTGAAGTTCATCCCCTTGGTGCGCGACAACGCCAGGGACACGCTGCTGCCCGATTTCCTCGGCCCTCGCTTCTGGCTCGACTTCCGCGACGACCATCTCTACGACGAGCGACTGGAGGACTTGCTGCGGGAGCTCCATGACCAGCCCCGCTTCCGCAAGCCTCCGCTGGGGCGGCCGGCATTTCTGAAGGGTCCGGCCGAGCCACAGCGCCAGCCAGCCCCTGGCAACCCAGGTCCCGCCGCCAATCAGCCCGCTGCGGCGCCGCGGGCCGAGGGGCCTGAGCCCCAGGCGAAAGAACCCCGCAAGGCCAAGCCCCAGGCGGCCAAAGCTCCGGAGGGGGAGCCCCAGGAGGCCGAGCTTCAGGAGCGAAGACAGAAAGAGGCCGATCCGCAGGAGGGAAGGCTGCAAGAGGCAAAGACCCAAGCGGCCAATCCGGCCCTAACCCCATCCCAACCGGCCGTGCCGGTTTCGCCCCAGACCCAGCAACCGCCGCCTGCGGGGGTGCCTCCCCAGGATGCGCCTCCCCTGCAGGCTGGGCCACCGACCCAGGCCAGCCTCCCTGGACTGCCCAGCAAGCCGCTGCCTTCCGCCGCGCCGCCAGCCCCGGCGCTAACCCGGTTGGCACCCCACACCTTTCAGGTGGAGACAGCTCAGCTCCTGCGGCTCGGTAATGGCTGGGAGGTGCGGCGCCAGCCGCTGCAGCTGGAGGGAGTGCTGGAGGCCCTGGGGGATGGGGTGAGCCTGCGGCTGCTGCGGATCCCGGCGGGGGCGTTTGACATGGGTTCCTCAACCGGTGAAAGGGAGCGATCGCAGGTTGAAGGCCCGCAGCACCGGGTGCGGCTGGGGGAGTTCTGGCTGGGGCAGACGCCGGTCACTCAAGCCCAGTGGCGTGAGGTGGCCCGGTGGCAGCCGTTGCCGGCGGAGCGCTGGGTGCGGGAGCTGGACCCGGAGCCCTCGTATTTTCAGCCCAGCCCCAATCCCGAAGCCAGGGGTTACAGCGTCGGACGCTTTTCCCTGCTTCCGGGAGAAGCCAGCAGCGATCTGCGGCCGGTGGAGAATGTGAGTTGGGAGCATGCGGTGGAGTACTGCAACCGCCTCAGCCAACGCACGGGCCGAAGGTACAGCCTGCCCAGCGAAGCCCAGTGGGAATACGCTTGCCGGGCGGGTACGAGCACGCCGTTTTCGTTTGGAGCCACACTCACCACGGAGCTGGCCAATTACGATGGTGATTTCTCCTATGCCAACGGCCCTGAGGGTCACTACCGCAAGCAGGCAACGCCGGTGGGGGTGTTCCCGGCCAACGCTTGGGGTCTGCAGGACATGCACGGCAACGTGTGGGAATGGTGCCTCGATCATTGGCACAACAGCTATAGGGGAGCACCAGGGGATGGAAGTGCCTGGCTCAAGGATGATGTGAATGTGAATCAAGACCACGATCCGAGGCTGCTGCGCGGTGGCTCTTGGATCATCTACCCCAGGTACTGCCGCTCGGCTTACCGCTACAGGAACCTCCCGGACTACCGCCTCAACAACGTTGGTTTCCGTGTCTGTTGCCTCCCCCAGGACTAATTCTTTACCCTTAAGCCCTCTACATCTTTACCCTTGGCTGTTTGGCCTTTGGCTGTTGGTTTGCGGTTTGCGGTTTGTGGTTTCTGGCTTTGGGCTGTTCCCCCCTTGGCGCCGTAGGCGCCTCACCGCATGGAACGTCCCTGAGCTGGGCTGACCAGCCGTTGTTGCCTGAAGCAGCCTCCCCGCCCCTGTCTCGCTGCACCGGGGTGCCGGCCTTGGGCTGCCGA
>JBKDOR010000009.1:0-3474 GCA_046342775.1 Synechococcaceae cyanobacterium | reverse complement strand
GATGTCGAGCGTGAGGCCCAGCTCCTGCGCACGCTCACGCTCAGCCGCCAGCGCCACCAGCAGATCCTCAAGGTCTCCGCCACCGGCGGCCACGACGTCCGCCTGAGTCTTGAATCCGCACCTCACAGCCTCCTTGTAGGCGGCCACCTCCCTGGCAGGATCGACCCACTCCCACCCGCGCGGGAACCACCGCACCGACTCGTACCGCTCCGGCATCACGTCGTATCCAGGCAGGGGCATGGCGCCGCTGCCGACCGCTGCTGCCAGCCACCGCTCGAACACCGGGCGCAGCAGGTGCTCGATTAGGTAGTCCTGCAGGGTCTTCCAATTCTCCCGATCTTCCAGCAGGCTGAGCCGACTGCTGCTGTAATTGCTTTGGCTGAAGTCCCGCGAGATCGTTTCGTAGCTGCAGCCGATCGCCGCCGCAACCGCCCGCAGCATCCCACGCATGAACGGCTCGAACTGCCCATCCGGTGCGTCGAGCTGCGGCACGTTCACCGATTCGCCCGGCGCCAGATACTTGAAAACCCCCGGCTCGAAGTTGCTCACCCGCTCATCGTCGAACACCTCATCAGCGTGGAGCTCACCCTCAGGGCTTGTGATGAATCCCATCAGGCTGGAGCTCGCCCGCGCCCGCACAACCTCCGCCTCTTCGTACCCCGCCAGGTGATGCAACCGCTTCACCGCTGAGCTGAACCACGGCACACCGCGGGTCTGCCCCGGCCGTTCGGTCACATACAGGTGGATGATCTCCGATGCCGGCACCTCCCGCGTCTGATACCCTACCCCGTTCACCATGTCGCCCGGGTGGCGGGTGCGGAACGCATAGGACACTGGCCGGCCCCAGCGGTTCACCCTGACCCCCATCCGCCACTCGCTTCCATCAGGCAAGGGCCCAAGGCTCTTTCCCTCGTCGCAGTAGTCGCTCTCGATGATCTCCAGGCCGAGGGGCACCCTGCCGCCGCCGAATGCCTCCGGCACGATCCTGATAAACACCTCACCCGATTCGGCCATCGCCTGAATCGCCAACCGGCAGATCTCCACGAACGACAGCCGGCCCGCAGCGTGGCACGTCGTCGGCCGGCACCAGCGGGTCCACTCGGCTTCGATCATGCTATTGATCCGTTGATCCAGCTGGCCGCTGCCGCGCTGCATCATCACCCGGCCCTGCATCCGAATGCCCCGGCCGACCACGTTCGCGCCGATCGCCCGCAGCGCCTGGCGTGCGTAGGGGTTGTCCCGCACCAGCTGCCGCGAGCGGTTGCGCAGCCGCACCAGGCTGCCGTCAATCTCGGCATCGGCGCTGGTCCCGCTGGTCACCCAGTCCGAGGTCAGCCGCGACATCAGCGCGCCCTCGTAGGCCCGCCGGCCGCGGCGGGCGCCTGGTGCCACCGTGGGCGGTGCCGGCTTCGACCGCTTCCGCTTCGCCATCAGCTGAACCTCACAAACAGATTGCCGGGATTGCCCAGGCCCTGTGCAACCTTCTCAGCTGCGCGCTCGCGCGCAACAATCGCCTTCAGCTGCGCCTCACGTTGCATCAGCTGCGATAGCTCCAGCTTCGTGAAGGACCGGCTACCGATCGTGTACTGCTTGGCTCCGCCAGAGATGATCGCGCGGATCGCCGCCTGCACTGCCGCCAGATCCTGCTCAGCCTGGCTCTGGCCGTTGAATGCACCTGGCGAGCCGGCATAGATCAAGGATGGCTGCACCAGCAGCATTCCACTCCCGACCGTGATCTTCGTCGTGCCGCTGCTGATCACCGACTGCCAGAACCAGTCGCCCGCATCGAATGCCTCGGTGGTGGTGGCACTGATCGCCATGTCCCATCCGCCGTCTGATCGCGCGGTGCCGGCAACCGTCGCGCCCTCGCTGGCCGTGTTGGTTCTGAGGTACGTCGTGAATGTCCAGGTGGCCGATGTCGCAGCAGCACCCAACAGATCAACCTGTGCCGGTTCGATCCACTGCACCGTATCGCCAGCCTTGATCTCAGCGGGAACCGGCACGGGGATCACCTCCATGCACAGCATAGGGCACAAGAAACCCCCCGGCCGCACGCACAACCGGGGGGCTCATGACACACCACGCAGTGAATCTACCAGCCGGAGACGAAACTCGGCCCGGTCCTCGCCGGCCGCCGCCGCCGTGCGCCACCACCACCAGCCGCGGCCGGTGGTGCCTTCTCAGTCGCAACTGCTGCCGCCAGCTGATCCCACATCGTCGCCCGGTTGTAGCGCCGCTTCACCAGCTCCAGCACCGCCAGGCAGTAGACCACCAGGTCGAGCGGTTCATTTCGCGCACCCGCCGGTTTCTGCCACGACAGCACCTGGAATCCCTTCACCGTCTTCGGCACCAGCCGCTCACACGTCAGGCCCTGGAGGTAATCCTCGGTTGCGTTCTGCCCGAAGTGCACGGCGCCGGGGCCTGTGCCCTCCTTCCGCAGCCTCGCGTAGATCGTCCGCTTCAATGTGTCGCCGCCCACCATGTACAGCACGACGCCGCCCTTGATCACCCGGCCGCGCCAGTTCACATCCACCTTGCTGCCCTTGCTCAACGCCGGCGCCGCCTTTGTGCTGCTGCCCTTCAATGCGACCACGCCCTCACGCACCCGCTGCCGGCAGAACTCGTAGGCCTCCTGCGTGAAGTGGCCGCCCGTGTCCACCCCGCAATGACGCACCGTCATCACCCCACCCCCAGCCCGGGGCCATTCCGTCCGGCGGATCGAATCCGCCTGCTCCCACACCTCGCCATCCGCCGGGCTGCCCTCAACCTTCTGATGCCACACCAGCCACATCTCTTCCCCCCGGCCGATGCCCCACACGCTCACCTCTAGCCAGGTGTCCTGCACATCCACCGCCATCAGCAGCACCAGCACACCATCAGGGCACTGGCCAGTCGGGTACGGGTCGGCCGCGGCCCGGCCCATCAGGCCATCAGCGTTGATCGCCGCCACCGCTTCATCCTCCCAGGCTTCCGCTGCCCGCTTGTTGACCCAGCCCTTGAGCAGCAGCGGGTCGCTCTTCGCCCGCAGGAACTCATCCCGGATCTCCTCCCAGCTCTTCCACCCCGCCGGCGCATACCACCCCGGCAGATGGAATCCCGCCGTCATCCCATCGCCCGGCGCCGTTGCACCCCACACCGCACCCGCCAACATCGATGTCTTGTGCCGCTGCCCCACACGTTCGCCGCACGCCGGACACTGGCACCACACCTCACCATCCGGCCGATCCCATCGCATGTGCTCACGCCACCGCAGCACCTCCAGCGATCCGCAGCACGGCATCAGCATCGCCAGCTGTCGCCGGTCGCTTCTGGTCTCGAACTCCGCAGTGATGCGGCACATGCCCCGCGTGCCGGGCGTGCTGGTGATCAGCACCTTGCCCATCGGGAACGTGGACGTCCTGGCCTCGGCATTCTCCAGCGGGTCGCCCTTGTCATCCGCCTCGAGCGGGTAACTGCTCACCTCATCCGCTGCCA
>JBKDOR010000008.1:0-30352 GCA_046342775.1 Synechococcaceae cyanobacterium | reverse complement strand
GTCTCACGGTGCGCTGGCCGCCTGCCGTCAGGGTCTCAGTGCTCACTTCCACGATCCAGGCACTGCCCGGCCAGTTCTCCTTGATGTACTCCGGCGCCTCCTTGGCCGATAGCTCCCAGTGCGTGTCACGGCCGTGGCGTTTCTCGTGATCGCTTGCAGTGAAAGGGATGTGGCGCTTCGCCTGGAACTGGCTCTGGATCTGCCGGTCGAGGGTCTTCGGGTTCGATTTCACGGTCAGATGCACATCGGCCCCCTGCTCCAGGCACCACTGAAAAACGGGCGGGTGGTGTGCAGGGCATCCGCGGTCGTCTGGGCCAGGGCCACACCAAGGGCGCGGGGATCGACCGTCACCTGGGCGACATAGACGCAGTCGGCCGGAGGCCATAGCGGTGACTGCCGTCCTCAGCCGCCACTGCTGAACCTCTGAGCGTCTTGCCGTCGCACACCAGCTGATCCAAACCCTCTGCCCCGTCTGGTATCTGGCTGACCATCCAGGCCTGCAGCACCTGGCCGTAGCCTACGGCTTCTGCGAAGCAGTATCCCTGCAGATGGGCCTTATTGAACAGGTACAGGAAGGTGGCATCCGCTGGCCAGCGCTTGAAATCCAGGTCCAGCGCCTGGTTGAGAGTCTCCCGGTACCGGCGGGCAAAAGCCTCCAGATCACGGGAGCTGCGGCAGCCCCTCAGGATCCCCAGGACTGCCACCAGCAGCAGGAACCACTGCGGGTAGCGAACTCCACGCCGGAAGCGGCCAATTCCTTCGGAGAGGGCTGACGCCTTCGGGGATGGCGTTGAGGAAGCTGATCAGGTCATCCGGAACAGTTTGATCGATTGCAGCATAGCGGGTTTCGGCCATTGGCATGGAGAAATCCCGCTGAACCAACCCAATGCCGACAGACCTGCCAAGGGCTATGCAGACAGACTTTTCGACGGCCCTGGGATGCTGGCCCAATTCCCTGATGGCGCTGCAGGTCTTGATCAGCTGGTGTGCGTAGCCCTTGAGCTTCCGCATAGCGGTTGGCAAGACCCTGCGGGGCTCGATCGTCGCAACCGAGGACGGTGGCCGGGCCTAAGGCCTCCGGCCGACTTCGTCTACATATCCCGGGTGACGCTCTACTCCAAGGCACTCGGAGCGGCGATTGCCCAGGCCACCGATGACACCTGCGAGAACCACGAGCGCGCGGTTCTGCGGGAGCTGCTCTCCACCATGAATCTGGAGGGCATCTTGATCCAGTCCGACGCGCTCCACACTCAGAAACCTTTTTTCGGCAGCTCACGGAGCAGGGGGCCGACTTCCTCTCGACGGTGAAAGCGAACCAGCGGACCCTGCACCGCCAGATCAGCGAGCAGTTCCTCTACTCCCGCAAGATCCCTTTCACTGCAACAGTTTCAGAGCACGGACACGGACGCGACACCACCTGGAGCCTCGGGGCCAAACAGGCTCCTGACTTCATCACCGAGGCCTGGCCCGGCAGCAGTTGGATCGTCGAACTGGTCGTCAGCGGCAAGCGTGCTGGCAAGCCTTCCCTCCAGCGGCACCTCTTCCTCACCAGCCTGCGCACCACGCCAAAAGCGCTGCTGCAACTGGTGAGGGACAGCTGGTGCATTGAAAGCTGGCACCGGCTCCGCGACACCCAGCTCCATGAGGATGACCACCGCTATGGCGGTCCCGGTGCAGCGGTGCTGGCCACGCTGCGCACCCTGGCCCTGAACCTGCTTAGGCTCCACGTTCACCAGTCGGTGAGAGCTGGGCTGGCCGCCGTGGCCCACGACATCGCCACGCTGCTCGCCATGGCGGGGATCAGGCCGGGATGGGCGACTTGACCAGACTTTCAATCAGCCCTGGTCCCCACCCCTTGCAATGCCGGCTGTAGGACCCGCCGTCTGAGGTGAGCACCCCTCCCGGCATACGTGGTAGGGCTGCCGGGGGGGGTTACACCACTCGCGGGGGCGCCAGCTCCATTCGGCCTTGCAACCCTCGCATTCATCTCAAGCCCCCTGCAAGTACTGTACAATTCATGTAACCAACTCAGGCAGTCCCCCAATGATTTCACGATTGATTAATGAGATGCTCTCCCCTTTGGGATTACAGATTAGGAGAACTTCTCGATTATCAAACAAGGGATACGAGTTCCCAGTAGAGGCATCTCAAACTGACAAGGACATAATGGAATATGTTTTGAGCAAAAGTCTTACGCTTGTTTCTGCAGACAGATTATGGGCGACTATTAATTCTATCAAGTATGTAATTAATGCTGGCATTGAGGGAGATGTCGTCGAATGTGGTGTCATGAGGGGCGGATGCTCGCTTGCGATGGCAATGACAATAAAAGAACTTGGGTCATCCAAAAAGGTTTATCTTTATAATACTTTTGCAGGCATAACAAAACCTACAGAGCTAGATGTTGAGGCACACTCCCAGATGCCCGCCTTGAATAAATTTCTCAAGAATGCACGTGCGAATCACAACGACTGGGCCTATGCCTCCATTGAGGATGTAAAAGCAAATTTTGCCGAAGCAGACTGCCTTCATATGGCAAACTTTGTTAAGGGGGATGTTCTTGCAACCCTTGATGATCCTGGCAACTTACCTTCGCATATTTCACTTTTGAGGCTGGACACCGACTGGTTCGAAAGCACGAAAAAGGAACTTGACATTCTTTATCCACTTTTAAGTGCCAACGGCGTGCTTCTGATAGATGACTATGGACACTGGCAGGGATAAAGAAGAGCATTCGATGAGTTTTTCTCTGGTTCTGCCAACATCTTCCCTCTAGTTTGGAAAACAGATTACACGGGCAGGGGTATGGTCAAAACAACTTTTTAGCAAACGAAGGTGATCACAGGATTATTGGCAAGAAGCAGCAGGCCTGAAGAGTATGGACCTGCTGCGAGGGTCACTAACCCGCGAACACGTCCAGCGGCAATCCAAAGACCGTTCAATGCACCAGCATCCATAGGATTTTTGAGTCACCGACTCAATGCCCATCAGCAGGTCTCCCAGCCCGATGGAGATGCCCACCATCGTATACCAGGAAAATGCCCTGCATGAGCTGACTCCTCGTAAGGAAGGGCGGCAAGATCAAGGAACCGTTAAGCATCAAGGTCGTAGTGACATCAAGGTAGGCAGTGGGGATGCCCTGCGCCAAAAGGAGGGGCGGCAGGATCTTGGAGGCGCAGAGAGGATGGTTAGAACAGGTTGAGCTATCTCAGGACAACCGGGCGGGAGGTGAATGGTGAAGCTACGACAGAAGCAACCTGCATCAAACGTTTGGAAGGTGAATCCTGGGAACTGCTGTGAGGTCATTCCATCCCAGACAGACCTGCTCTGCAGATTCCATTCACCATCTTGAACAGGGTTTAAATACTGATCATCGAACAAGATAAAACCCCACAAGCTATGTCTGACAGGGTCGCATCAACCACAATCGCGCCACATATGGAGCGCTCGGAACTCGTCAAATCAGAGGCGGCACCCAGATTCGAACTGGGGGTAAAGGATTTGCAATCCTCTGCCTTACCACTTGGCCATGCCGCCACGCTGAGGAGCAGACTCCTCGCGACATAGCGTATCAGTCGCCGCATGACCGCTCCCCGCCTGCTGGTGCTGAGCAACGGCCACGGCGAAGACCTGATCGCCTTGCGGGTTCTCGAGGCCCTGCATCCCCTGAGGCCCGAGCTGCAGGTCTCGGTGCTGCCCCTGGTGGGGCTGGGCGGAGCCTTTGTCGCCGCTGAGACCGAGGGCTGGCTGCGGAGGGTGGGGCGGCGGCAGCCCCTGCCGAGCGGCGGCTTCAGCAACCAGAGCCTGGGGGGTCTGCTGCGCGACCTGGCCGCCGGCCTGCCGCTGCTCACGGCGCGGCAGCTGGGGCTGGTGCGGCGCTGGGGCCGCAGCGGTGCTCCGGTGCTTGCGGTGGGAGACCTGCTGCCCTTGCTGTTGGCCTGGGCCGGCGGCGGCTGCTTCGGCTTCCTTGGAACCCCCAAGAGCGACTTCACCTGGTGTTCAGCTGCGCCCGAGAGCTGGGGCTCCAGCGCCCTGGCCGATGGCTATCACCGCTGCAAGGGCAGCGAGTGGGATCCCTGGGAGCGGGCCCTGATGGGATCGCAACGCTGCCGGCTGCTGGCCGTGCGCGACCGCCTGACCGCCCGGGGGCTGCGGCGCCTTGGCCTGCCCGCCCTGGCCCCCGGCAACCCGATGATGGATGGTCTTGCACTGGAGATGCCGCCAGAGCTCCTGCGGGGCAGGCGCCGCCTGCTGCTGTTGCCGGGCAGCCGGCTTCCGGAGGCCCTTTCCAATCTGCGGCGCTTGCTGGACGCCTTGCCAGCCTCCCTGCCCTCCGGCTCAGCTCCCTGGACCCTGCTGCTGGCCACCGGATCCCATCCCGACGTTCAGGAGCTGGGGCCCGTGCTGGCGGCCGCCGGCTTCCAACCCTGCCCCCCGAACCCCTCCCTGCAGGCCGCCGCCGCCTGGCGCCGCGGCGCGCTGGAGCTGCAGCTGGGTCCGGGACGTTTCGCCACCTGGGCAGGATGGGCCGAGCTGGGGCTGGCCACCGCCGGTACCGCCACAGAACAGCTGGTGGGACTCGGCGTGCCGGCCCTTTCGCTGCCGGGGCCCGGCCCCCAGTTCAAAGCCGGCTTTGCACGCCGCCAGAGCCGCCTGCTGGGGGGCGCCGTGGAACCCTGTCACACCTCGGCGGAGCTGGGGCAGCGGCTGCTGGAGCTGCTGGCTGATCCGCGGGAACGGCAGCGGCGCGGCCGGCGCGGCCGGTTGCGCATGGGGCCGGCCGGCGGCAGCGCCCGCCTGGCGGCGTTGATCAGCTCCCAGCTGCTGGGGGAGGTGGGGCGGCCACAGGCGGAAGACGCTGACGGCCAGGGATGATGGCGGCAGTTCATCAAGGCCCGATGGTTGCCATCCCCGATCGCGCCTACAACGCGGCCTGCGGGCGCCTGGCCAGCCGGCTCGGCGTCAGCCTGGCGGCGGCCCGCCGCAGGGTGGATGTCAAGGCCGCCCAGGAGGGTCTGCGAGAAGTGGCTGATCGCATCGCCCTGGCCGAGCGGATGCTGCAGGAGTCGGAGGCCGACAGCACCGATCGCGATGCCTTGTTTTCGGCCTTGCTCGAAGTGGCCCCCGAAGACGCCAACTTCATGGCGGAGGACTGATCTGATCGGCACGCCCGCGGGCGCCGCCGTCGGCCAGCTGGCCAAGCCTCGCGGTTGCCCGTCAGTGCTCGAACACCGAACCGAAGCGCTGGCGGTCGAGCGTGGCGAACACGGGCACACAGCCAAAGCAGTGCTGGGCCAACTCCCAGCGCCCCTCGCGCCGCAGCATGGTCTCGAGGCGATCTCGGGCGGGCAGCAGCCAACGCACATCGCCGGCCGCATAGGCCAGCTGGGCCTCGCTCAGCTCCTCCACCCGTCCCCAATCGGAGCTCTGGGCCTGCTTGTCGAGTTCCACCCCCACCAGTTCGTTCACCACCTCCTTGAGCCCATGGCGCGGGGCGTAGGTGCGGGCCAGGCGGCTGCCGATCTTGGTGCAGAACAGGGGCTTGACGGCGATCCCCAGGTTTTCGGCCAGCGCCGCCACATCGAAGCGGGCGAAGTGAAACACCTTTTCGATGCCCGGATCCTCCAGGAGCTCCTTGAGCCTTGGGGCTCCCTGCTGGCCGGGCTGCAGGCGAATGCAGGCCACGTGGTCGTGGTCATCGCAGATCTGCACCAGGCAGAGACGATCGCGGCCGTGCACCAGCCCCATCGCCTCGGTGTCGATCGCCAGGGCCCGAACCGAGCCGTAGAGCGCCTGCCACTCGGCGTCGAGATCCTGGTCGAACACCGCAAAGCGGGCCGGGGGCGGCAGCGAGGAGCTGCGCGACTCGCCGGCACTGGCGGGATCGGCATGGGCCATCGGGCGATGTGACGCGGCTGCCGACACTGTGCCCGACGGAGGCGTCGCCACGGATCGTGCCCCCAACAGCCCTTGGCCAGCAGGGGTCTCCCGCCCAGCGGCACCTCCGATCCGTCTGAAACCCACAGCCCGGTCCCAGGCGTCTCTGGCGGTCCGGCGCCTCGCCGGTCAGAATCCGGGCGTTCAGGATGGGTCCGCCTGGATGCGACGTCGATGCCGTCCCTGATCTCAACCTTGGTGCTGACCCTGCTGCTGGGGATCGGCCTGGTGTTCTTCCTGCGCGCCGCCAGCAAGGACCGCACCACCGTGGTGGATGTGCACTCTCCCCGGCCGCCGCTGGAGGTGCTGGAGGGGCTGAGCGACTGGCTCACGGCCCGGGGCTGGAGCACCGAGGCCGGCGATGCCGATCGCCAGGTGCTGCGCTTCCGCGGGCAGGTGAGCGCCAGCTGGCCCCTGGCGCTGCTGCTCTCGCTGCTGGGCGGAGTCGGCGCGGCCAGCCTCGGGCTGGTGCTCTGCCAGCTGCTGCCCGACCTGGCCCCCTGGCCGGTGGCCCTGGCGTTGCTCGGTCCGGTAGCCGGCCTGATCTATCGCCGCCGCGCCAACCGCAGCGAATGCCTGGAGTTGCGCTTGCTGCCCAACAGCACGTCGGCGGCTGGCAGCAACCTGCGCTTGCGCGCCCACCGCGACGAACTCATCGCCATCGAACAGGAACTGGGACCCAGCCTTCAGCTGGCCAGCGATGGCTCCCTGCTCAGCTCCCCCATCTGAAACGCCATGCTGCGCCGCCTCGGTCTGTCCCTCTTGGTTCCCTTGCTGTTCACGCCCGGCATGGCCCACGCCCTTGATGAGCCCTGGAACCCGATGGCCGGCGAGCCCCTCACCGGCCCGCGCACGCCTCTACCGAAGGACTGGGTGGGCCTGCGCAGCATCGCTCCAGAAACCGAGATCCTGGTCATGGCTGGCCATGCCGATTCTCAAGGCCTGAAGGGTTCGGGCACCCCGGGGGAGGCGGTGGGTCGGATGGGTGCCCCGCCGATGCGGGCCGGCATCACCGATGAGCTGTATTGGAACCTCCTCACCGCCCGCACCATCGTGGAAGTGGGAAGGAGGCGGGGCCTGGCGATTCGGTATTACGAGCCTCCCTTCTTCTCGATCGCCGATGGCGGCGATCCCCGCACCAACTGGAGCGTGGGCCAGCGCCACGGCATCCAGGGGGGCTATGCCCTGGAAATCCACTACGACGCCTACGGGCCCGATGGGCGCGGCTCCGGCGTCATCCCCGCCCTGACGCGCCCGTTCAACACCATCGACGAAAGCTTGGCCCGGGAGTTCGGCGGCTACCCCTGGGCCTATCGCGGCGGGCTCGGCGGCCCGCGACGCGGCATCACCCTGCTGGAGATCGGCAAGCTGGAGGGGCGGCTGGAGCAAGGGCTGCGGGATCCGGCCAGCCGTGATCAAACCCTGGAGGCAATCGCCAACCGCGTCGTCGACGCGCTCCAGCAGGGCCTCAAGCCACTGCCTGAAAGGGTTGGCAACGCGTTTCCAGCTCCGGGTCCTCAAGCCAGTTCTGGGGGCGAGTGAACAGGTCGGTGAGCAGCGCCTCGCGGCTGCCGGCCTCGGGGGTGTAGGCGTATTCCCAGCGCACCAATGGCGGCAGCGACATCAGGATCGATTCAGTGCGGCCATTGGTCTGAAGGCCGAATATCGTGCCGCGATCAAACACCAGGTTGAACTCCACATAGCGGCCGCGCCGATACAGCTGAAATTGCCGCTCCCGATCTCCCCAGGGGGTATCTTGACGCCGCTCGACGATCGGCACATAACTCGGCAGGAACGCATTGCCGCAGGCGGTGGCCAGCGCAAACAGCTTCTCCCAATCCTGCTGAACCGGCCCCAACGCAGCGGAGGCGGCGGCGGCCGACCCCTGGGGATCCTGCCCCTTGTAGAGCACCCCGCCCGGATCCTGATAGTCGTAGAAGATGCCACCGACGCCGCGGGTCTCGCCGCGGTGCTTCAGGAAGAAGTATTCATCGCACCAGGGTTTGAACACCTGGAAATAGGCGGGGTCAACGCTGTCGCAAGCGTCTTTGAGGGTGCGATGAAAATGGCGGGCGTCTTCCAGGAAGGGGTAGTAAGGGGTGAGATCGGCTCCCCCGCCGAACCACCAAACCGGCCCGGCCTCGAAGTAGCGATAGTTGAGATGCACGGTCGGCACCCAGGGGTTGCGGGGGTGCAGCACCATCGAGGTTCCCGTGGCGAACCAGCGTTGCCCCTCCGCCTCGGGCCGCTGGCTGAGGATCGAAGGGGGCAGATGGTCGCCCTCCACCTCAGAGAAGTTCACGCCGCCCTGCTCGAACACCCGGCCCTCCTTCATCACCCGCGAGCGGCCACCACCCCCCTCCGCCCGCTCCCAGCTCTCCTCCTGGAAGGCCGCTTCGCCATCGAGGCGCTCCAGGCCGGCACAGATCGAATCCTGAAGGCCCCGCAGCAGCTCCCGGGCACGGCTGCGGGACTCGGCGGGTGGCACTGGCATGGCGGGACGGGGGACTGCAGGCGTCAGGACGTCCTAGTCCTACCCGGCGATGGGGCCTTGGCGGAATCGTCGGCATGGAGCGCCGGATCGCCACTGCCGGGGCTGCGGCTCCGAGCCGACCGGGTGGGGCAGCCGGCACAACCGCCCGCCTTGCCTAGGATCCCGATCCCAGCAAAGCTTTCGCGCGGATGGCCACAGCCGAACAGGCCCTCGACGCCCTCGCCCCCCTGGTCGACGCGGGCAGTGGCCGCTCCCTGCTGGAGCTCGGGTGGCTGCGCCAGGTGCGGGTTCAGGACCGGCGGGTGGTGCTGCAGCTGGCCCTGCCCGGCTTCGCCAACAGCCAACGGGATCGCATCGCCACGGCCGCCCGCCAGGCCCTGCTGGCCCTCGACGCCATCGATGACGTGCAGTTTGAACTGAGCCAGCCTGCCCCGCCATCGTCCGGCCCGATTGGTGGCGCCGGGCACGGCAGCGGTGGCCACGGCCAGCTGCCGGAGCGACAGCCCATCCCCGGTGTGGGCACGGTGATTGCCGTGAGCAGCGGCAAGGGCGGCGTGGGCAAGAGCACCGTGGCGGTGAACCTGGCCTGTGCCCTGGCCGCGTCCGGTCTGCGGGTGGGGCTGCTCGACGCCGACATCTACGGCCCGAATGCCCCCACCATGCTCGGCGTGGCCGACCGCACGCCGGACGTGCGCGGCGGCGGCAATGAACAAATCCTGGTGCCGATCGACTGCTGCGGCCTGGCGATGGTGTCGATGGGGCTGCTGATTCAGGAGAACCAGCCGGTGATCTGGCGGGGGCCGATGCTCAACGGCATCATTCGCCAGTTTCTCTACCAGGTGGATTGGGGCGAACGCGATGTGCTGGTCGTCGACCTGCCTCCCGGCACCGGCGACGCCCAGCTCAGCCTGGCCCAGGCGGTGCCGATGGCGGGCGTGATCATCGTCACCACCCCGCAAAAGGTGGCCTTGCAGGATGCCCGCCGCGGCCTGGCGATGTTCCTGCAGATGGGCATCACCGTGCTCGGCGTGGTGGAGAACATGACCGCCTTCATCCCCCCCGACCTGCCGGATCGCCGCTACCCGATTTTTGGCAGCGGTGGCGGCCAGCTGCTGGCCGATGAGGCCGGCGTGCCGCTGCTGGCCCAGTTGCCGCTGGAGCAGGCGGTCCAGCAGGGTGGCGACAGCGGCGAGCCGGCGGTGCTGTCGGCGCCGGCCTCGGCCACGGCCCAGGCCTTTGCCGCCCTGGCTCAGCAGGTGCGCCAGCGCTGCGGCCTGGAGGCCGCCCTGATTTGACTCCAGCCCTGGCCCGGTGACCTATGCCCTGCCGCGCCGCGGCGACACCAACCTGCGCCGCCGCCATTCCGGGCCAGACCGCGTGCTCTGGGGCGTGCCCCTGGCCCTCACCGGCCTGGCCGGCATCCTGATCGCCAGCACCCAGCGCCAGGCCGACTACGCCGATTGGTACCAGCACTGGATCACCGCCGCGATCGGCATGGCCCTGGCGCTGCTCGTAGCCCGCTCGCCCGTGGACCGATTGCGGCAGTTGCAGTGGCCGATCTATGGCCTCACCATCATCAGCCTGATCGCCGTTCGGGTGGTGGGCACCTCGGCCCTCGGCGCCCAACGCTGGATCAGCATCGCCGGCTTCCATGTGCAGCCCTCGGAGTTCGCCAAGCTGGCGGCGATCCTGCTGCTGGCGGGGATGTTGTCGCGCTATCCCGTGGAGAGGCCGGTGGATCTGTGGCGGCCGATCGGCCTGATCGGCCTTCCCTGGGCGTTGGTGTTCATCCAGCCGGACCTGGGCACCTCCCTGGTGTTCGGCGCCGTGCTGCTGGTGATGCTGTTCTGGGCGGGGATGCCGTTCGCCTGGCTGGTGCTGTTGCTGTCGCCGCTGATCACGGCCATCGGCGCCGGCGCCTTTCCCTGGTTGCTGCTGGCTTGGTTGCCGCTGGTGGGCTGGCTGGCCTGGCGCTCCCTGCCCTGGAAGCGGCTGGGGCTGGCGGTGGTGATGGCGGTCCAAGGCTTGTTTGCGCTGCTCACCCCCTACCTCTGGCTCCACGGCCTCAGGGACTACCAAAAGGATCGGCTGGTGCTGTTCCTCGACCCCTCCAAGGACCCTCTCGGCGGCGGCTACCACCTGCTGCAAAGCCAGGTGGGCATCGGCTCCGGGGGTCTCTGGGGAACCGGACTGATGCAGGGCCATCTCACCAAGCTGCGCTTCATCCCCGAGCAGCACACCGATTTCATCTTCAGCGCCCTGGGCGAGGAAACGGGCTTTCTCGGTTCGCTGCTGGTGGTGCTGGCCTACGTGCTGCTCTGCCAGCGGTTGCTGCGCATCGCCGCCAATGCCCGCAGCGACTTCGAGTCGCTGCTGGTGGTGGGGATCGGTGCGATGCTGATGTTTCAGGTGGTGGTCAACATTTGCATGACCATCGGCCTTGGCCCGGTGACCGGCATCCCCTTGCCCTGGGTGAGCTACGGACGTTCGGCGATGCTCGTGAACTTCGTCTCCCTGGGGCTTTGTGCCGCCGTCGGGCGCCGCGGACGCTCCGGTAGCCGCTGGTGGTAACCCTGGCCGAGCTCAGGGCCCAGCTGGGCAAGGGCGTGCCCCCAGGTCGGGGCGATGAGGACAGCGTGCGACGGCAGTGGTGGGCCGCCCTGGCCACCCTGCAGGAGGACCTGCTGACGGACGCCGAGCCGCGTGGCGTCTGGCTGGCGGCGCCGCTGCCGGCGCTGTTCGAACCCTCCCTGCTGCGGGGCCTGCGGGGCTGGGTCTGGACGCCGCCGCGCCTGGAGGGCCTGCGGCCGAGCCTGGCGCCGCGGCTGCCGCAGGGGGCCACTCCAGCCCCGCTGGCTGAGGGGCGCGCGGAGGCCAACGCGGCCGACAGCCTCCAGCAACTGCCGCTCCACCCGGACGACGGCACCGATCCGCTGCTGGTGGTGATCACGTCGCGGCTGCAGGTGGCCCTGGCCCTCGATGGCCCCGCCGAGGGCCGCCGCCTGCTGGTGCGTTTCGACGCGGACGTGCTCTCCTCCGCCTTCGACCTGCTGGATCGCCGGCTGCAGCGGGATGATCCAGCTGCGGCCGGCCGCTTGCGGCGGATCCTGCAGGAGCTGGGGCCGCTCCACAACGACCCCGGGCTGGCGCTGCGCTTCTGGCCCTTGCTGGCGCAGCGCTTGGCCAGCATGGCCGCCAGTGTCACGCTGCAGCCGCTGGTGGCTGTGCGGCACCCCCCCAGCGGCCAGCGCGGGATACCGCCACCAGCGGCGTTGGGGGGTCCGCCACCGGGCCTGCCAGCTCGGCGGATGGCGCCGCGACTCGCGAACCAACCGCCCGCCCCCTGAGCGATGAACTGGCCTTGCTGGAGGCGATCACCCACGAAGTGCGCACCCCCCTGGCCACGATCCGCACCCTGATCCGCTCCCTGCTGCGCCGTCGCGACCTCACACCCCTGGTGCGCCAGCGGTTGGAGCAGATCGATGGCGAGTGCAGCGAGCAGATCGATCGCTTCGGGCTGATCTTCCTGGCGGCCGAACACCAGCGGCAGTCCGACAGCGGCCAGGCGCCCAGCGGCGGCCTGTTGGCTCGCACCGATCTGGCGGCGCTGCTGGCTCAGTTCGAGGAGCTCTGGCGGCGCCAGCTGGCCCGGCGGGGACTGGAGCTGGAGTTGGCGATCGCCGCCGATCTGCCGCCGGTGCTCAGCGATCCCTCCCGCCTGGAGACCATGCTCGGCGGCCTGGTGGACCGCTTCAGCCGCGGCCTGCCCAGCGGCAGCCATGTGCAGCTGAGCCTCGCGCCGGCGGGACCGCGGCTGAAGCTCCGGCTGATCAGCCACAACGCCCATCCGGCCAGCGGGGAATCCGCCGAGCAACGCCGCAGCGAGCGGGTGGGGCCTGTGCTCAGCTGGAACCCCGCCACCGGCAGCCTGCAGCTCAGCCGCCGCGCCACCCAGCAGCTGTTTCAGCGCCTGGGGGGGCGCCTCACCGGCCGGGGGGATACCAGCCTGACCGTGTTCTTCCCGGTGGCCAGCGAGCAGGATTGAGCTCCGGCAGGGTCGAGCTGCTGGCGCTGGTTTGTTGACGGGTGTGAAGAGATCGGCCGTGCCCCGGGGAAGGCCCAAAATCACGGTGCTAGTTTCCGGCTGACAACGGTCCTTGAGCCATGCCAGCGACGGCCCTGAACGGTCAACTTCCGAAGTACATCGGCAGCACAGGCGGCCTGCTGAATTCGGCTGAAACCGAAGAGAAGTACGCCATCACCTGGACCAGTTCCAAGGCCCAGGCCTTCGAGCTCCCCACCGGCGGTGCCGCGGAAATGAATGAGGGTGAAAACATCATGTATTTCGCCCGCAAGGAGCAGTGCCTGGCGCTCGGCACCCAACTGCGCACCAAGTTCAAGCCCCGGATCGAGGATTACAAGATCTATCGCATCTACCCCGGTGGTGATGTCGAGTATCTGCATCCCAAGGATGGCGTGTTCCCTGAGAAAGTGAACGAAGGCCGGGCCATGGTGGGCCACAACCCCCGCAGCATTGGCGCCAATCCCAATCCCGCCGGCCTCAAGTTCAGCGGTCGCAACACATTCGATGCCTGAGCCGGGCACGGCCAAGGCTTAGAAAGGCGGGGCTGAAGCCCCGCTTTTTTGTCTTTCCCCTGCCGTTCCGCCTGTGGCCGCGATGCCGGGACTTGATCGCTCCGCCTTCCTGGCCGAAGCCGCCCGGGGTGGCGAGGCCTTCGGTGGTGCCAATTTCATCCCCCTCTGGCGCCGCTGCCCCGCCGATCTGGAAACGCCGCTGACCGCCTGGTTGAAGGTCGGCGCGGGACACCACCGCGGCGTGCTGCTGGAGTCGGTGGAGGGGGGCGAGCGGGTCGGTCGCTGGAGCATTGTCGTCAGCGATCCCCTCTGGACCCTGACCTGCCGCGGCGAGCGGGCGGAACGAGGTTGGCGTGATGGACGCCACGATGACCTCTACGGCAATCCCTTTCAGCTGTTGCGTCAATGCCTGGCGCCCTTGCAGCCGGCTCCCGTGCCGGAGTTGCCTCCGATGGGGCAGCTGTTCGGCATGTGGGGCTACGAACTGATCCGCTGGATCGAGCCCAGCGTGCCGGTCCACGCCCGCGAGCCGGAGGCGCCGCCCGATGGCTGCTGGATGCTCGCCGATAGCCAGCTGGTGTTCGACCAGGTGAAACGGCAGATCACCCTGGTGGCCTACGCCGACCTCAGCCAGGGGGGAGACCCGGATCACGCCTGGTGCCAGGCGGCAGCCCGCTTGGCGAGCCTGGAGGCACGGCTGCACGCACCATTGCCCGCCAGCGCCGTGCCGCTGGACTGGTGCGAGGTGGCGCCGACCGAACTGCCGGTGACGAGCAGCTTCAGCCAGCCGGCGTTCGAGGCGGCCGTAGAGCAGGCCCGCGAGCACATCGCCGCCGGCGACATTTTCCAGCTGGTGCTGAGCCAGCGGCTGGAAACCCGGGTCAGGCGGGATCCCCTCGACCTCTACCGCAGCCTGCGGATGGTCAATCCCTCGCCCTACATGGCCTTTTTCAACTTCGGCGACTGGTATCTGATCGGCTCCAGCCCCGAAGTGATGGTGAAGGCCGATCCGCTCGACGACGGCGGCATCCGCGCCTCGCTGCGACCGATCGCCGGCACCCGCCCGCGAGGCGCCGATGACGCCAGCGACCGGGACCTGGAGGCGGACCTGCTGGCCGATCCCAAAGAGCGGGCCGAACACGTGATGCTGGTGGATCTGGGCCGCAACGACCTGGGACGGGTCTGTTTGCCCGGCAGTGTGCGGGTGGAGGAGCTGATGGTGATCGAGCGCTACTCCCATGTGATGCACATCGTCAGCCAGGTGGAGGGGCGGCTGGATCCGCGGCGTGATGTATGGGATCTGCTGATGGCCAGCTTCCCCGCCGGCACCGTGAGCGGCGCCCCGAAGATTCGGGCCATGCAGTTGATCCACGCCCTCGAACCCCAGTCCCGCGGTCCCTATGCGGGGGTGTACGGCAGCGTGGACTTGAATGGAGCGCTGAACACGGCGATCACGATCCGCACGATGGTGGTGCTGCCCGCCGCCGATGAACCCGGAAGCTGGCGGGTGCAGGTTCAGGCCGGCGCGGGCGTGGTGGCCGATTCCCGGCCCGAGGCCGAGTACCAGGAAACCCTCAACAAGGCCCGAGGCATGCTGAGGGCGCTGGCCTGTCTGCAAACGCCCCGATCGGCCGGGACCAACGCGTTCGCTGCCCCTCAGCTGGAGGAACGATGACGACACCGCTGCTCAAGGGCTTTGAGGTGGAGATGTACACCGGCCGTCCGGATGGCACGGTGGTGGGTTGCGCCGCGGCAGTGGCGGAGGACCTGCCCGATTTCGTCACCGAACCCGACCACCGCAATCTCGAGTACATCACCCCCCCGGAAGCGGATTACCGTCGCCAGCTCGCCCTGCTGCTGGAGCCGCGCCAGCGATTGCGGCGCTGGCTGGCGCCCCGGGGCTTGACCCTGATCCCCGGCAGCACCCTCAGCCTCGGCGATAGCTCCCGTTTCGAGCGCTCCAACCCCGCCAATCCCTATCACGCCTACATCGAACGCACCTACGGCAGCCGGGTGGTCACGGCCAGCGTGCACATCAATCTCGGCCTCGACGCCATGGAGCCCCTGTTCGCCGGGCTGCGGCTGCTGCGTTGCGAGGCGGCGCTGCTGCTGGCCCTGAGCGCCAGCTCCCCATTCCTGGACGGCCGGGCCACCGGGGCCCACTCGCAACGCTGGCTGCAGTTTCCGCTGACGCCAACCGAGGTGCCTCTGTTCCGCAACCATGGCCACTACATCGCCTGGATGGAGGAGCAGCTGAAGGCGGGAGCGATGCACAACGTGCGCCATCTGTGGACCTCGGTGCGCCCGAACGGCGAGGACCGGCCCCACGATCTCAATCGCCTGGAGATCCGCATCTGCGACCTGGTGGCGGATCCGGAACTGCTGCTGGCGATCACGGCCTGGACCGAACTGCGGCTGGGGCAACTGCTGCTGGCTCCGGAGCGCCATGACCCGTTGCTGGCCAGCCGACTCGACGCCGGGCGCTTGGCTGCCCTGGCCGATGCCAACGATCAGAGGGCGGCCCGCTCCAGCTTGGATGCGGAGTTGCTGCATTGGCGCGATGGCGAACCGATCGCCGCGCGCCGCTGGCTGGACGACAGCCTGGAGGCGATGGCGCCCCTGGCGTCGCAAACGGGCCTGGCGCCTTGGCTGGCGCCGCTGGAGCCGCTGCTGGCCCCAGGACCCAACGGCGGCAATCAGGCGATGCGTTGGCTCAGCCGATACCGGGCGGGGGAGAGCATCACTGCCATCCTGACGGAGGACATCAGGGCGCTGGCCGCCCGCGAACATGCCCTGGCGGCAGGGCTTGCAACAGACATCGCCACACCTTTGGGATGATCATGGCCTCCTCTCCAGCTCTCTCGGTCTCCATGCGCCGGTTTTCAGTCGCTCCGGCCACGCCAGAGACGCCACCAGGGGTGATCCGTCTGCTGAGCGAAAGGCTGGAGCTGGTGGAAGATCTCTGGCATACGGTGCTGCGCGAGGAGTGCCCCGCCGATCAGGTGGTCCGGTTGCTGCGCCTCAAACAGCTGAGCGGCCCGCTCGATCCGAGTGGTCTGAGCGATGGCCAGGAACCCTTCAGCCTCGATGGCCAGGTCAGTGGCGAGATCGCACGCCTGATCGGCGAGATGGATCTGGCGGAAGGCATCGCCGCCGCGCGCGCCTTCTCCCTCTATTTCCAGTTGGTGAATATCCTGGAGCAACACATTGAGGAGGACAGCTATATCGAAAGCCTGAAGTACAGCTCGGCCCCCGCGGCTAGCGACCCCTTCATGCCCGCCCTCGCCAGCCAAAGCGAACCGGCCACCTTCCGCCAGCTGTTTGAGCGCCTCCGCAATCTCAACGTGCCTCCAGCCCACCTGGAGCAGCTGTTACAGGATCTCGATCTGCGGCTGGTGTTCACGGCTCACCCCACGGAGATCGTGCGCCACACCGTGCGCCACAAACAACGCCGCGTCGCCAACCTGATCCAAAAACTGCAAGTCAGCAACATCAATCCAGATGACCGCGCCAGGCTGCGGCAGCAGCTGGAGGAAGAGATTCGGCTCTGGTGGCGCACCGATGAGCTGCATCAATTCAAGCCTTCGGTACTGGACGAAGTGGATTACGCCCTGCACTACTTCCAGCAGGTGCTCTTCGATGCCATGCCGCAGCTGCAGCAGCGATTGCGTTCGGCCCTGCGTGCCAGCTATCCCGACGTGATTCCGCCAGCGGCAGCGTTCTGCACCTTCGGCTCCTGGGTGGGAGCGGATCGCGATGGCAACCCCTCGGTGACGCCGGAGATCACCTGGCGCACCGCCTGCTACCAACGCCAACTGATGCTGGAGCGCTACCTCCGCTCGGTGGCTGCCCTGCGCGATCAGCTGAGCATTTCGATGCAGTGGAGCCAAGTGGGGCCGGAGCTACTTGAGTCGCTGGAGATGGATCGTCTGCGCTTTCCCGATATCTACGATGAACGGGCGGCCCGCTATCGGTTGGAGCCCTATCGGCTCAAGCTCAGTTATGTGCACGAGCGGCTGCGGCTCACCCACGAACGCAACCAGCAGCTTGCCGATGGCGGCTGGGAAGCCCCCGGCGACAACACTCCAGTGCCACTGGAAACCCGCGGCGGTTTGGTGCCAGTGCCCGCCAATGCCAGCCCCGATCTGTACTACGCCTCCGAGGATGAGTTTCGAGCGGATCTTGAGCTGATTAACTCGAGTCTTCAAGCAACTGGGTTGAGTTGTGAGCCTCTGAATGATCTGCTGTGCCAAGTCCAGATCTTCGGATTTACTCTAGCCAGCCTGGACATTCGCCAAGAGAGCACCCGACACAGCGACGCCCTCGACGAACTCAGCCGCTACTTGCTTCTACCGGTGCCTTATGGCGAGATGGACGAAGATCAGCGCGTCAGCTGGCTGCTGGCCGAACTCCAGACCCGCCGACCACTGCTGCCGCCAGCGGCCCGTTGGAGCGATGCCACAGCTGAGACCTTTGCCGTCTTTCGCATGCTGCAGAGGCTGCACGGCGAGTTCGGCGAAAAGGTTTGCCGCACCTATGTGATCTCGATGAGCCATACGGTTTCCGACCTGCTGGAGGTGATGCTGTTGGCCAAAGAGGCGGGCTTGGTGGATCCCCTGGCGCAGCGATCGGCGCTGCTGGTGATCCCCTTGTTCGAGACGGTGGAAGACCTGCAGCGGGCCCCCGCCGTGATGGACCGATTGTTTGCCGACGGCACTTACCGCCAATTGCTGCAGAGCTCCAGCGATTCAACTGAGCCTCTGCAAGAGGTCATGCTCGGCTACTCGGACAGCAACAAGGATTCGGGGTTTCTCTCCAGCAACTGGGAGATTCATCGGGCCCAAATCGCTCTGCAGCGGCTGGCCGAGCAGCACGGCGTGGCGCTGCGCATCTTCCACGGACGCGGCGGATCGGTGGGTCGTGGTGGCGGGCCTGCCTATCAGGCAATCCTGGCCCAGCCCAGCGGCACCTTGAAGGGCCGCATCAAGATCACCGAACAGGGAGAGGTGCTGGCCTCGAAGTATTCCCTGCCCGAGCTGGCCCTTTACAACCTCGAAACCGTCACCACCGCAGTGCTCCAGAACAGCATGGTCACCGCGCCGCTGGACAGCATCCCGAGCTGGAACGAGCTGATGGCGCGGCTGGCCAGTCGCTCGCGGGAGCACTACCGCGCCCTGGTGCATGAAAATCCCGACTTGGTGGCCTTCTTCCAGCAATGCACGCCGAGTGAGGAGATCAGCAAGCTGCAGATCTCCAGCCGACCGGCCCGGCGTCGCAGCGGCAGCCGCGATCTCTCCGGCTTGAGGGCGATCCCCTGGGTGTTCGGCTGGACCCAGAGCCGCTTCCTGCTGCCGAGCTGGTACGGCGTTGGAGCAGCGCTGCAGGAGGAGCTCGACCAAGACCCGGATCAGATGGAGCTGCTTCAGCTGCTCTACCAGCGTTGGCCGTTCTTCCGCATGTTGATCTCCAAAGTGGAGATGACCCTCTCCAAGGTCGATCTGGAGCTGGCCCGCCACTACGTGACCTCCCTGGGCCGGCCGGAGAACCGCGATTCGTTCAGCGCGATTTACAACGCCATCGCCAAGGAGTTTGCCCTCACCTGTGATCTGGTGCTGCGCATCACCGGCCACACCCGGCTGCTGGATGGCGACCCTGCCCTGCAGCTCTCGGTGGATCTGCGCAACCGCACGATCATCCCGCTGGGATTTCTGCAGGTGGCCTTGTTGCGACGCCTGCGGGATCAGAACCGTCAGCCGCCGATGAGCGAGGGGCGCGGCGGCGATGGCCGCACCTACAGCCGCAGCGAACTGCTGCGTGGCGCCTTGCTCACGATCAATGGGATCGCGGCCGGCATGCGCAACACGGGCTGAACCGGTGCCACCTTTCTCCTCCCTGCTGATGCCGTTTCGATCCTCAACCTCAACGCCACGGCTGCGGCCTGGCTACGGGTTGCAGATGCAGCCAGAACTGCACTGGGATCGGCTGAATCAGCTGCTTGTGCGCAACGGCGATCGTGCTCGGCCCGAGGAGCGCTGGCGCCTGGCCCTGGAACGCAGTTGCTGGCACCTCGGCATTTGCCGGGAGGATGGGGTGCTCGTCGGCTTTGTGCGGGTCACCAGCGATCTGGCTCTGAATGCCAATATCTGGGATCTGCTGGTGGATCTTGACGATCCTGCCTGGGAGGAGGTGATGACAGCGCTGGTGCAGACGGCCCTGGCGCGGCTGAAGCGGGACATGGCGGGTTGCAGCGTTTCGCTCGCCGCCCCACCGGCTGCGATCAACGCCCTCACCCGGGCCGGATTCGTGGTGGACCCGGGCGGCATCCGCGCCATGGGGCTGAGTCTGGGGAAGCCCTGAGCCACGGGGATCGTTCTAGCCAGCTGCCGAGCATGGGACTGGCAACCCCTGGCTGAACCAGGGTGAAAGCCGTTGACCCGGCCCAGTCGCCGCGGGAACTCCCCTGCGACCGATCCAGCCTTCATGGGTGGGCTTCAGGGTGGGACCGTTGCCAGAGCCCCAGCGGGCGAGTCCGTTGCCGGTGTGCCCATCCCCCCAACCAAGCACGATCGAATGAGCGGTGCTTGTTGAGCAGCGTCAAAGCTCAGCATGAAGAGCGACAACGTGAGCTGCTGCCAACTGCGCTGCGTCGGCAGCACAGTTGGCAGAGATAAGCAGTTTCTGCAACAGCAACTTTCAAGTGCCGGGCGTTGAAGATGATGAGCGGATTACCGATCGATCAGGAATTCAAACAATGGCTGGACAGCTCGAGAATGTCTGATTTCCGCCGAATGCGGCGAGTGAGACTCGTTGCCTGGCGACAGCGATCCAGACCAACTGGACCCGGAACGCAATCGTTCGAGGTGACCGTATACAAGGATGAAGGAGTTGATGCACCTGCAACGAGCATGGAGGGACTCGAACCCCCGACATTCAGAACCGGAATCTGACGCTCTATCCAACTGAGCTACATGCCCATGGTCATCTCCACGACAGCACGCCCGCAGGGGACTGAGGTGAGGCGTCCAAGGGTCAGGATCAACTCCTGACTCTCTTACCTTAGCGGCAGATCGCCCCAGACCCATCCGCCTGCAACGCCTGGCGCTGCGCCAGTTCCGCAACATCGCGGAGCTGCGTCTTGAGCTCACGGCTCCGCGCCTGCTGGTGATCGGCGCCAATGGCGAGGGCAAGTCCAACCTTCTGGAGGCGGTGGAGCTGCTCGCCAGCCTGCGCTCCCATCGCAGCGCCAGCGACCGGGACCTGATCCGCCACGGCCAACCGACCGGCTTGCTGGAGGCCACGCTGATGGAGGGCGACATGTTGCAGCTGTTGCTGCAACGCACTGGCGGTCGCCAGGCGCGTCGCAATGGCCGGACCTTGGAGCGCCAGCTGGATCTGCCCGGCGATCTGCGCTGCGTGGGCTTCAGCGCCCTGGATCTCGAGCTGGTACGCGGGGAACCCGCCGGACGTCGCACCTGGCTGGACCGGGTGGTGCAGCAGCTGGAGCCGGTCTACGGGGCGTTGCTGAGTCGCTACGGGCGGCTGCTGCGCCAGCGCAGCCAGTTGCTGCGCCGCGGCCTGGGGGGTAGCGAACAGCCGGCGCTGCTCTCCAGCTTTGACGCGCAGATGGCCCTGGTGGGCGCCAGGTTGCACCGACGTCGCTTGCGGGCGCTGGGACGGCTGGAGCCTCTCGCCAGCGCCTGGCAGCAACGGCTTGGGGGCGGCCAGGAGTCTCTGGAGCTGGCCTATCGCAGCGGCACGCCGCTGCCCGAAGGCGGGGTGGCTGATCAGGAGGAGGTCTGGCGGGCCCTGCTGGAGGAGCAGTTGCGACTGCAACGGCCGGAGGAGGCGCGGTTGGGAGCCTGCCAGGTGGGACCCCAGCGGGATGAGGTGGAGCTGCGGCTGGCGCAGCAGCCGGCTCGGCGCTATGGCTCGGCTGGGCAACAGCGCACCCTGGTGCTGGCCCTGAAGTTGGCCGAGCTGGAGCTGGTGGGCCCGGTGGTGGGCCAGCCGCCCCTGTTGCTGCTCGACGACGTGCTGTCCGAGCTGGATCCACGCCGGCAGGGGCTGCTGCTGGAGGCCGTGGGGGAAGGGCACCAGTGCCTGGTGAGCGCCACCCACCTGGGGGCCTTTGAAGGGGGCTGGCGCAGCCGTGCCCAGGTGGTGACGATGCGAGCGGGATGCCTGCAAAATCCCTGACCAGCGCCTGTGGCAACGCAACGTGGCCGGATTGATCAGCAGCCCCTATGGTGGGAAGCTGTTCTCCTGGATTCGATGAACCAGAGCCTGTCATGCCTCCATCCCAACCCGGGATGGGACGGACGTGCGCACCAGCTGCTCAACGCTGCCGCCTCCACCACCGACATGGTGGGAAAACACTGCATCCTCGAGCTGTATGACTGCGACAGTTCGAAGCTCAACGACGAATCCTTCTTGCGGGACACCATCACAGACGCAGCGAAACGCGCTGGTGCCACCCTGCTCAACTTGATCACCCACCGGTTCGAACCCCAGGGCGTTACCGGGCTTGCCCTGCTGGCCGAATCGCACATTTCGATCCACACCTGGCCGGAAGCGGGTTATGCCGCCGTGGATGTGTTCACCTGTGGTGACCACACCATGCCGGAGCGGGCCTGCCACGTCCTGCGCGACGAACTGGGCGCCGGTCGCCACAAGCTCACTAGTTTCCGCCGCGAAACGCCTGTGGCGCTCCTGGAGAGTGAACGAGACCCCCAGTTCGCCGTGGCCTGAGCGGCTCTAAGCCGACGCCATGGCCGACAGCGACGTCCTGGCGTCGGTTCTGGGTCTCGTTCCCTCCACCTGTGGCACTGAAGCTTTGGCTTGCCCCAGGCCTCCAGAGCGGGAGGCCTGGATCACAGCTTCAGCAAACCTCTTCCTGTTTGCATGGACAGGGGGCTTTTCAGGTGTTCCTCTCCAACGGTCTCGCCGCACCTTGGCTTAGCCGAGCGTCGCTAGCCGGACCCAAGCAGTTCAGGCCCATCGGCGACTCAACCAACTCGCGGGCATGCGACCCTGGGCAGCCGGCCTGGCCAAGGTCGCGATTCAGCTTTCCGCTGACCAGCCCTTCCAGATCGAGGCTCACCGCACTGAAGCCCAGCTGGCGAAACGCCCGCACCAGCTGCTGGCGCAGCTCCCCGCTGGCGAGGCGCGGCAAGACGTCCTGCAAAGCAGGTTCGGGCAGTTCAATCCGGGCGGTCTGGCCCTGGCAGCGCACTCTCAACTCGATGAAGCCCCGTTGACGCAGCCAATCCTCGGCCGCGGCCAGGCGCTGCAGCCGCACCGCCGTGATCGGTTCGCCGTAGGGGAAGCGGGAGGCCAGGCAGGGTTGGGCGGGCTTGTCCCACCAGGGCAAGCCAAGGGCCCGCGAGAGCTGTCGGACGGCGGCCTTATCCAGGCCGGCCTCAGCCAGGGGTGAGCGCACCCCCCATTCCCGCGCCGCCCGCAGGCCCGGCCGGTGGTCGCTGAGGTCGTCGTGGTTGACGCCATCCAGCACGACGGCGTCGCCGGCGGCGGCGGCGATCGGCGCCAGACGGCTGTGCAACTCCCGCTTGCAGGCATAGCAGCGGTCTTCGGGATTGGTGCTGTAGGCCGGATCGGCCAACTCGGCTGTGCTGATCTCGCGGTGGCGCAGGCCGAGCCAGCGAGCCTGGTCCCTGGCCTCCTGGCGCAGATGGGGTGCCAGCGCCGGGGACACGGCCGTGACCGCCAAGGCCCGAGGTCCGAGTAGTTCCACCGCCAGGGCCGCCACCAGTGCGCTGTCCACTCCTCCGGAATAGGCCACCACCACGTTGTGCGGACGCGCCAGTTGGGCCTGCACGCTCTCCAGACCATGGGCCAAAGCCTGGGGCAAAGGCTCCAGCAGCGTCAGGGGTGGCCGGGGCGACCAGTCGGTGTCCATGGCGGTGATCCTGGCAGAGCTGGGTAGCATCCGGATCCGGGACCTTGGCCGTCCCGCCGCCCCCGAGGTCCGCCTGATGGCAGCCCGCTCCAGCCAAACGCCCCAAACGGGTCGCGGCATCGGCATCCGTACCGCGGCCCGCAGCGACGAGCGGCTGCGCGGTCAGGTGCATGTCTATGACGGTGATGGCAAGGGCAAGAGTCAGGCCGCTCTCGGGGTGGTGTTGCGCACCATTGGCCTGGGCATCTGCGAGCGCAAGGGCACCCGGGTGCTGCTGCTGCGTTTTCTCAAGGGTCCCGGCCGCGCTTACGACGAAGATGCGGCGATCGAGGCGCTGCAGCAGGGCTTCCCCCATCTGATCGATCAGGTGCGCACCGGCCGCGGCGAGTTCTTCAACGCCTCCGAGGCCACCCGCTTCGATCGCCAGGAAGCCCAACGCGGCTGGGATATCGCCCGCGGCGCGATCGCCAGCCAGCTCTATTCGGTGGTGGTGCTCGACGAACTGAATCCGGTGCTGGATCTGGGGCTGCTGGATCGCCAGGAGGTGGTGCGGGTGCTGGCCACCAAGCCCGCTGGCATGGAGGTGATCTGCACTGGCCGCGGCGCTCCGGCGGAGTTGGTGCAGCTGGCCGATCTGCATTCGGAGATGCGGGCCCACCGGCGCCTGCCCAGCGCCGACGGACCCGCTCAGGGCCTGGAGCCAAACGAGGCCGACCCGCAACGAAATGGCCTCGACGGGATTGAGATTTACACCGGTGAGGGCAAGGGCAAGAGCACCAGCGCCCTCGGCAAGGCGTTGCAGGCGATCGGCCGCGGCATCAGCCAGGACAAGAGCCACCGGGTGCTGATCCTGCAATGGTTGAAGGGCGGCAGCGGCTACACCGAAGACGCGGCGATCGCCGCGTTGCGTGAAAGCTATCCCCATCTGGTGGATCACCTGCGATCCGGACGGGATGCGATCGTCTGGCGGGGGCAGCAGCAGCCGATCGACTACGTGGAAGCGGAACGGGCCTGGGAGATCGCCCGCGCCGCCATCTCCAGCGGCCTCTACAAAACGGTGATCCTCGATGAGCTCAACCCCACCGTGGATCTGGAACTGTTGCCCGTGGAGCCAATCGTGCAGACCCTGTTGCGCAAACCGGCAGAGACCGAGGTGATCATCACGGGGCGCTGCAAATCCCGGCCCGCTTACTTCGATCTCGCCTCTGTTCACTCGGAAATGGTGTGCCATAAGCACTATGCCGAGCGCGGCGTGGACCTTAAGCGCGGGGTGGATTACTAAGGAGTCTCGGGTCAATGGCACGTCCAAAATCCCTTGGGTTCAGCCTCTGGGATCTGTGGTGGAGGCCAGGCCGTTGGCGTGGCTGATCCGGTGCATCCCGAATTGAGAGCCCCAACCGGGGTGCCTGCCGCAGGCTGCGGCGACGACGTCGTCGTGCCGCCGGAAACGGGTTTCAACGAAATGGGCTTCTACTCCCAGAGCTGTAGACCCACCAATCGCAGTGGCGTAGAGCCCAACAGGGCGTGAACACTTTCACCCGTCAGGGTTGTGAAGGTTTCCGAATTGAAGCAGATTTGGGTAGGCAAAAATACCACGCGTCTCAGGCTCGAGGATCGAGCCTTGTTCAAGATCCGCTTCAGTTTTGCTTGCTGATCTGGGAGAACTCGAGTTCCACCGGCGTCTCCCGACCGAAGATCGAGAGCAGGGCCTTGAGCTTGCTGCGCTCAGCGGAGACCTCGATCACCTCGCCCTGGAAATCCTTGAAGGGACCAGCGGTGACGAGGATCTGATCGCCTTCGCTGAGATCGACCTTGACCACCGGCTTCTTCTCGGTGGCGCGCCGGAAGATGCGCTCCACCTCCTGGCGACTGAGCGGGCGGGGCTTGATGTGGCCCCGTGCCCTCCCGGTGGTGCGCCGCTCTTCCTGCCCCACAAAATTGATCACATTCGGGGTGCTGCGCACCGCCATCATCGTGTCCTCATCGAGGATCATCCGCACCAGCACATAGCCTGGAAAGACCTTCTCCTCGATCGACTGACGACTGCCGTCCTTCTTCAGCTTGACTCCGGGAGTCTGGGGAATCTCGATCTCAAGAATGCGGTTGTCGACTCCAAGCGTGACCGCCCGCTGCTCCAGCGTGGCTTTCACCTTCTTCTCGCAGCTGGAGGCCACCTGAACCGCATACCAACGGGCAACCTGGGGAGGTTCGGCGGCATCGGCGCCGGTTGCGAGAGGTTCTCCCTGAAGGATCTCCCGTTCGCCCTGAAGGCTCTCCTGATCGTTGGGTGGAACAAGGGTGTCGCCCACGACGGGAGGCAGATCGCTCAGGCTTTCGGACACGGGGGGGGCGGAGGAGAACATCAGCGGAACACCAAGCCAGACAGCCAGCCGTAAAAGCGACCAACGGCGGAGATGACCGCGGCCGACAGGCTCACCATCAAGATGACGGCCAGCGATTCACTGAACAACTGCTGGCGGCTCGGCCAGACGACCTTGCCAAGCTCCGCCAGGGTGGCCGCCACGAATCCCTGGGCCGGGGTGTCCTCGTCCGCAAGCGGCTCAAGGCCCGGCAATCCGGAGGCTGCAGCGCCTGTATCAGAGGCGCTGGGGAGATCCTGGGTAGAGGAAGTGGTGGGATCCAGGGCTGATCGCGGGGAGAAACAGAACAGATCCGGCGGTCACCAGAGGGCGGAGCCGGGGTTGTGGTGATGGGCTGGCGACGACCAACCTTGACCACAGCAAACCAACACCCTACCGGACATCCACCACCTCGGGTCGTAGCGGCAGAAAACGGAGCTCCTGCCCCGCCGCCTCGATCGCCACACCCCAGGCCCCCTGGAAGCGGTCGGCCAGGAGCTCCGTGGCCAGGGGGTTCTCGATGCGGCGGCGCAGCACGCGCCGCAGCGGCCGGGCGCCGTATTCGGGCTCATAGCCCTGCTCCACCAGCAGCTCCACGGCCGCGTCATCGAGCTGGAGGCGCAGCTGCTGCTCGGCCAGCAAGTCAGCCAGCTCGGCCAGCTGCAGCCGCACGATGCGGCGCAGCTCGGCCCGGCCCAGGGGGCGGAAGCGGATCACCTCGTCGATGCGGTTGAGAAACTCCGGCCGGAACTGGCGGGCGAGGGCCTGCTCCACCGCCGCGTCCAGCTGGCTCTGGCGGCGGTCGTCGTCCGCGGCAGCCCGAGCGTGATCCGCGGCATCCGGGTCCGCCACCGCCTCCAATGCGGGATCACCGCCGGCCAGGCCGGCCCCAGGCGACTGCTGCTGCGGGGCGGCGCGGGCGTGCTCCAGGATCGCCCGGCTGGCCAGGTTGCTGGTCATGATCACGATCGTGTGCCGGAAATCCACCGTCCGCCCCTGGGAGTCGGTGAGGCGTCCGTCGTCCAGCACCTGCAGCAACAGGTTGAACACCTCGGGGTGCGCTTTCTCCACCTCATCAAGCAACAGCACCGCATAGGGGCGGCGTCGCACCGCCTCCGTGAGCTGGCCGCCCTCCTCGTAGCCCACATAACCCGGGGGCGCCCCCACCAGCCGGGCGACGGCATTGCGCTCCATGAACTCGCTCATGTCGAGCCGCACCAGCGCTTCTTCCTCATCGAACAGGCTGGCGGCCAAGGCCTTCGCCAGTTCCGTCTTGCCCACGCCGGTGGGCCCGAGAAACAGAAATGACCCCACGGGCCGGGTGGGGGCCTGCATGCCGGCGCGGGCCCTGCGGATCGCCGCCGCGACCGCCGCCACCGCTTCGGGCTGGCCGATCACCCGCTCACCAAGCCGCTGCTCCAGCTCCAGCAGCTTCTGGCGCTCCCCGGCCATCAGCCGCTGCACCGGGATGCCGGTGGCGCGGGCCACGACATCCGCGATGTCGCGCTCCTCCACCTGCTCCCTGAGCATCGGGTCAATCCGCAGCGCCGCCTCCAGCTCCAGGCGGCGGCTCTGCAGGGGCTGGAGCTGGTCGTGCAGCAATCGGGCCGTGGCTTCGTAGTCGCCATCCCGCTCGGCCTCGGCCAGGGTATGGCGCAGGTCCTCATCCTGCTGGAGCAGCTGCCGCAACTCGGCCAACAGATCCCGCTCCTGGGCCCAGCGCCGCTGCAGGGTCTCCAGGGCGTCCTGGGCCTGGCGGCGCCGCTCCTGCAGCTGCAGGCGCTCCTCCAGCGGCGCCTGCTCGGCCGCCAGCAAGGCGAGCTCCACCCGCCGCAGCTCGCTCTCGGCGGCCTCCACCACCTGCGGCTTGGAGGTGGCCTCCATGCGCAGCTGGGCGGCGGCCTCATCGATCAGATCGATGGCGGAATCGGGCAGGCAGCGATCGCTGATATAGCGGCTGGCAAGACGGGCGGCGGCCACCAGGGCCCTGTCGCTGATGGTGACGCCATGGTGCAGTTCGTAGCGCTCTTTGAGGCCGCGCAGGATCTCCACGCAGGTGTCCTGATCGGGTTCGCGGATCAGCACCTGTTGAAAGCGCCGTTCCAGGGCCGGATCCTTCTCGATGCTGCGGCGGTAATCCTCGGGGGTGGTGGCGCCGATGCAGCGGAGATCGCCACGGGCGAGCAGCGGCTTGAGGATGCTGCCGGCGTCGGCGCTGGATCGGTCGCTGCTCACCACGGTGTGCAACTCATCGATGAACAGCACCACGCCGGCTTCGCGGGCGCGGACCTCAGCCAACACGCTGCGCAAGCGCTCCTCAAACTGCCCGCGGAACTTGGCGCCGGCGATCAGAGCACCGACATCCAGGGCCACAAGCCTCAGGCCCCGCAGCGCTTCGGGCACATCGCCGGCAACAATGCGCTGGGCCAGCAGTTCGGCCACGGCGGTTTTGCCGACGCCGGGTTCGCCGATCAGGACGGGGTTGTTTTTGCCACGACGGGACAACACCTGAATCAGGCGCCGGATCTCCGCATCGCGGCCCACGACGGGGTCGAGCTCGCCAGCCCGGGCGGCGGCGGTGAGATCCCGGCCAAAGCGTTCCAGCGCCGAGGCCTCCGGGTCGTCCAGCCGCTCCAGCCGCAGCCCCTCCCCCTCTCCCGCCGGTGGGTCGGCGCCTGGGGCGAGTCGGCGGGCGGCCTGGGGCGGAGGGAGCGTCGCGCCCCCCCCATTGGTGCCGACCAGGCTGGGGGCCGCGGCCGAAGCCCGCTCGGAAGTCGCGGTGGCGGTGGCTCCCGGGCGGTTGAAGGCCGTGGGCTGGCCATCGATCCAATCGTCGCCCTCGTGGCTGGTGGCACCAGGCCGGCTCGGCGGCGGCTCCTGCGGGCGCCACTGGCGGCGCAGGGTTTCCGCGTCCAGGCCCGCCGAGGCCAGCAGCGAGGCGCCGATGCGGGGTTCCTCCAGCAGGGCAAGCAGCAGATGGGGCCCATCCAGCAAGCGCGATCCCCAGGCGGCCCGGCACCGGTCGGCCGCCTCCAGCAGATCCTCCAGGGCATCGCCGATGTAAAGCCTGTCGTCGCGGGCCTGGGGCTGGTCGGCACAGAAATCCTCCAGCTGATCCAACAAGCGATCGGCATCGAGGGGCAGCGGCTCGATCCAGGCGGCGAAGCGGCGATCCTGGAGCAGGGCCAGCAGCAGATGCTCCACATCCATCACGCCGTGGCGCCAGCGTCGGGCCTGGTCCTGACTGGCGAGCAGCAGGTCCCAGGCGGATTCGCTGAAGCGCTCGGGATCGGCGGTGAGGCTGCCGCTGACGCGCGGCGAGGAATCAGCCGGCATGGGCTTGGGCGCGGGAGGAGATCTCGATCAGTTCGATGCGGTAGCCATCGGGATCCTCCACGAAGGCGATCACGGTGGTGCCGTGCTTCACCGGACCGGGAGGTCGCACCACCCGGCCGCCGGCGGCGGCGATGGCGTCACAGGTGGCGACGATGTCGTCCACGCCGATGGCGATGTGCCCGTAACCGCTGCCCAGGTCGTAGCGATCGGTGTCCCAGTTGTGGGTGAGCTCCAGCACGGTGCTGTCGCTCTCCTCGCCGTAACCCACGAAGGCCAGGGTGTAGCGGCCTGCGGGGCTGTCACGGCGGCGCAACAGCCGCATGCCCATGACACCGGTGTAGAAGGCCAGGGAGGCCTCCAGATCGCCCACGCGCAGCATGGTGTGCAGGAATCGCATCATCGGCAGAGGGGGAGGAGCAGCGGCGGAGCTGGTGCGCGGGACTTCGGCACGACCAAATCCAGCTCGCCACTCCATTGTGCTGGCCTGCCCAGGCCCCGGAGGCGGGCGGGCTGACGACGCCGGCGGCGACTCTCCAGCCGCCGCTCACGGCCACAGCGGAGACTCGCCTGCAGCCTCGCGGCACGGCCAACCACAGCGGGGCCGCCGGTAGGAACGGTCACACTGGTGCGGGCGGGGGTGACCCATAGGATCCGGCGAAGCCACGCCGCTTCTCGCCGTGTACGACACGCTCGACCTGATCATCGACTCGATCGGCGCCCGGGAGGTGCTCGACTCCCGCGGCACCCCCACCATTGAGGCCGAAGTGACCCTTGAGGGCGGCGCCTACGGCCGGGCGATCGTGCCCAGCGGGGCCAGCACCGGCGCCCATGAGGCCCACGAACTGCGCGATGGCGACCACCGCTACGCCGGCAAGGGCGTGCTCAAGGCCAAAGACAATATTGAGGAGCGGATTGCGCCAGCGATCCTGGGCCTGAGCGCCTTGGATCAGGCTGCGGTGGATGCCGCCATGATCGAACTCGACGGCAGCGACAACAAATCAGCCCTGGGCGCCAATGCGGTGCTGGCGGTGAGCCTGGCCACGGCCCATGCTGCCGCCCGGGCCCTGAATCTGCCGCTTTACCGCTATCTGGGCGGTCCGTTGGCCAACCTGCTGCCGGTGCCGTTGATGAACGTGATCAACGGCGGCGCCCACGCCTCCAACAACCTGGATTTCCAGGAGTTCATGCTCGTGCCCCACGGTGCCGACAGCTTTCGCGAGGCCCTGCGCATGGGGGCGGAGGTGTTCCACACCCTCAAGGGATTGCTGAAGCAGCAAGGCCTCTCCACCGCTGTGGGTGACGAGGGCGGCTTCGCCCCCGACCTGGCCGGCAATGACGCGGCTGGCGATCTGCTGATGCAAGCGATCGAGAAGGCTGGCTATCGCCCTGGCGATCAGATCTCCCTGGCGCTGGATGTAGCCAGCACCGAGTTCTTCAAGGATGGCCGCTACAGCTTTGGCGGCGGCAGCTACAGCAGTGCCGAGATGGTGGAGCAGCTGGCGGGCTTGGTCAGCCGCTATCCGATCGTCTCGATCGAGGATGGTGTCGCCGAGGACGACTGGGAGGGCTGGCGGCTGCTGACCGAGCGGCTGGGTTCCAGCGTGCAGCTGGTGGGAGATGACCTGTTTGTGACCAACACCAGCCGTCTGCGCCAGGGCATCGAGCGGGGCGTGGCCAACTCGATCCTGATCAAGGTGAACCAGATCGGCTCAC
>JBKDOR010000007.1:0-6076 GCA_046342775.1 Synechococcaceae cyanobacterium | reverse complement strand
AGCCAGAGCCTCCTGGTAGCGGCCCAGATTGCTGTACTTTTCGCTCAGGATCGACAGCCATTGACGCAGGTAGCCAAGCCAGACCTTGTTAGCCTTCGAGAGCTCGCGGAAGATCTTAACTGCCTCTTCCATGGTGGCCAGGGCCTCCTGGTGGCGGTCAAGTTCGCTCAAGGCCTTGCTCAGGTTTATCAGGGATCTGGCCAGGTCGCCCTGGTTTGCCGGTTTGGTCTTCGCCACGTCGCGGAGGATCTTCACCGCTTCTTCCGTGAGAGCCAGGGCCTCCTGGGGGCGGGCCAATTGGCGGGAGAGCACTCCCAGGTTGGACAGCGCTAGTGCCAGAATCGACTTTGCTTCCGACCGACTTGCCTCCACTTGCCGGAGGATTGTCACTGCCTGCTCTGTGGGCGGTAGGGCCGCCGATAGCTTCGGAACGTCACTGATGAACGAGCCCAAATTCAGCAGTGCTTGCGCACGGAAAAGCTTCGGCGCCTGTGGATGGGCTTCCAGCCAGCCCACCACCTGCTTTTGCAACCGCAGGGCTTCTGCCGAATCACACTTGGCGGCTGCTGCCTTAGCGGCATCAAACCACTCGTGCACCTTCTTCGGGATCCCAGCGGCAGCAGTGCCTGGCGCCTGGGCCAGAAAGGTTTCAGGGGTACAATCAGACTCCTTGCCGGCTGCTTCCAACGCCACTACCGGCAGGGCCGACTGCAGGAGCAAAGGCCCAATCAGCAGCCAGTGCAAACGACCGGCGGGGCGGGTGAAGGCCATGGCTCGATCGTTCTTCTTGGCCCATCATGACCAATGCTTGGGGCTTCCGCCTCCCTGTGTGCGTGCGTCTTGATCCGTGGCCCCGCATCACACCGATGTTTCCTGACCGGCTCCAGCGGGGTGGCAGCCCTGGCTCCGGCTCCTGGGCCATGGAGTGGCTGGTCTGAGGAGGCAGGCCTGTGCCGAACGCTCGCGATTGCCTGGCCAAAGCAACTACCGCCAGAGTCGATCTCCAAACTGTCGTCATACCGAATCTGAACCGCAAAGAAGGTGAGATCGGCACTCAGCTCGAACGGGGCGATAGCGCCGGGCCTCCGCAAGATCAGCCTGGGCAGCCGATGGCTGGAGTATTCGCGCCACAGGGCTCCCAACACGCGCACGCGCACGCGGCCGGCCAGTCAATGATCCGACACGGTCATCAGTAGATCCACGTCGGAATCTGGCCGGGCTGTGCTCTGGCGCGTGATCCGAACAGGCGGACCTGGGCAACCGGAATGGCCGCAGCCATCCCGGAAGCGATGGGGAGGCGAGAGGCCCAGAACCACGCCAAGGAAACCAGCCAGCGGTGCTGTGTTGAAGCGACCTGCAGCGGATCGCGTTGGCCGCTTCCATTACTGCACTGGGCCTCAGCGGCTTGCCAGCCAGGCCTCCAGATCGTCTGCCCCCTTGAAATCCAGCAACGCTTCGGCCAAGGCCTCCAGCTGAGGCAGCGGCAGGGCGCGGATCCGAGCGTCCTGGCTGGGGGTGAGGCCACCGCAGCGGCGGCGCAACTGGCGCAGGGTGATTTCCAGTTCGCCGGTTTTCAGCCCCTGCTCCCGCCCACGCTGCTCGCCGAGCCCAAAGATCTCCGTGTAGGCCACGCTCTGGGTGAAATCCTCCACGGTGATGCCGCCCATGGCGCAGATCTCCGGGATGGGGCGTGACGTGAAGCGTGCCAACAGGATAGCGGCGGTGGCATCGGCGATCTGGCTCTCCAAGCCGGTACCGGCCACGGTGGAACGGATCTGGGCGGTGGTGAGGGGCAACCGCTCCTCCTTCTCCAGCAGCAACGCCAGGGTGCGCAGCAGAGGAGGGGCGTTGGGATCAGCCAGGGCGGGCTGCAGCTCCAGCCAGCGCACCCGGTGCTCCAGAAACTCGGCCACCGGCTCCGGATCGCCAAAGGCCAGGGAGCGCCTCGGGCAGATCACCACCACCTGCCAGCGGCGTACCGATTTGTGCTCCTGCAGAAAGCGTCCGGATTCGGCGTAGAGGCGCCGCAAAAACTCCGGATCGGCCCCCATCTGGTTTTCCAGCACCAAGGCCGGCAGGTTGCTGGCCTCCTGCTCAGCCAGAAACACCCCATCGGGCCGATGCTCCAAGGCCTTGAACACCGGCGCCAGGAAGCGGTAGCCGCCCGTTCCGGTCGCCGCCAGATCAGGTAGCAGCTGCAGGATGCGATTGGGTTGGGTTTGGAACAGCCAGTGGAAGAGCTTGTCGCTGGCGGTCATGCTGGGGATTGGGGGGCCACGGGCATCTTGGTTCGGCTAGAGCGAGCCGAACGGCTATGGGGTGCAGGGGGCTGGGGGCTGCCGGCTGGGGGGCTGGGGGGCTGCTGGCTGGGGGAGCAGGGTGTCGGTTTGCAGGCCAACAAAGGCTGGGGTTGCAGGCCTGTGAATGCAATCCTTGAAGCCGGGAGTTTAGGAATCTGAGCGCCATTCAAGCTGGGGGGTGTTGGGGGTGGTTACCGGTATTCAGCAGGCGATCCAGCGAGACAAAGCGGTAGCCACGCCGCCGCAGGGCGGGCACCACTTGGCGCAACAGCTCCATCGTGGCGGGCAAGGTATCGGGCCGATCGTGTAACACCAGGATGGCGCCGGGATGGGCGTTGATCAGCACGAACCAGCGCATCCAGCCCAGCGGTGGCTGGAAGGTATCCCACGGAAAGATCGACCCCAGCACCAGCCGGTAGCCCCTTGCGGCGACGCTGCGGAGCATCGAGGGGCGAAACCAGCCACCGCCGGGCCGGAACCAATGCAGCTGCAGCGCGTGCGGTGTCGCGGCGTTCTGGATCTGGGCGGCGGCCTGATCGAACGCCTGGCGGAATTCGGCGGGGCTGAGGCGGGCGGAAACGCTGTCTTCCTGCATGTGGTGACCGATGCCATGGCCGTCAGCGAGGGCCTGCTCCAGGTAGGCCGGGTCGCCCTGATCCAAGTGGCCGCTGATCACGAACAGGGTGGCTGGCACCTCCAGCTCTCGCAGCAGCGCCAGCAGGGCCATGCTGCCGGTCTGGCTCGGGCCGAGCGATCCGCTTGTGGAGGGGGGGCTGGGCCCGTCGTCGATCGTCAGGGCCAGCTCCCGGCGGCGGCTGTCGCCGCGGAAGATCACCTGCGGCAACAGGGGCGCCAGCAGGTGCCGCACCAACAGGCTGGGGCGCAGCAGCACGAGCAGCGCCAGCAGCGTGAGGCTGGCGACGGTGGCGCTCGCGATGGCGGGGTCAGCCACGAGCGGGGGGTCTCATCACGCCGCGGGCTCCTTGGCTTTCGCATCACCGAGGCCATCCACCTCCACCTGGCCGATGCGCTCTTCGACCTTGCTGTAGCTCTCGATCAGCTGTAGGGCGCTGCATTCCCCTATGCGGTAGCGCATCAGATCGGCATTCAAGATCCGGAAGGCCGTGCGTAGATCGGCGGCTTTGCTGCGCAGGCGGAAGCCGCTGAACAGGGCGGTGCAGATGGCAGACAGAAAGGCGAGCAGTTTCAGCAAGCTGGGAGGGAGTCCGCCGGAGCCGGTGTAGGTGGCGACCAGCAGCGAGAGCACGATCGCGGCCAACGCCGTGACCACCGTGAGCACCTGCAGGATTGTGGCCCCCCAGTGGAGGCGGCGGCAGTACCGGCTCAGCTGCTGAATCAGTTGCTGTTCTTCCGCGCTGCCCCTGGGCACTGGCGTGGTGGGGGACTCAGGCATGGCCCGGGGCGGCAGGGGATGACATCCCCAAGGGGTAGCGAAAAAACCTGCCGCCGGCCAGGCGTTGCGCCCAGCCGCCCCATCCTTCCCAGGGCCACCAGGCCGGAGGCGCCCTTGAAGGCCAAAGCCTGCAGAATGGGCGCCACGAGCTGGCGTGCCGGGGTGGCCTGAGCACGCTGCGATATCACCTCGGCATGACCCAGCTGCACGCCATCGGAGACACCCTGGAGCGCCGAGACCGGCTGCTGGATGTGGTGTTTGTGCATGGGGCAGGAGGCCATTATTTGAATAGCTGGGGTCTGCGGCGTGAGCTGCAGGGTGGTGAGCAGGATTCGATGCTGTATTGGTTGCTGGATGATCCGGAGCTCAAGGACATTGGTGTCTGGTCGCTGCAGCATGAATCGGATAAAACTATATTTGGCCAGCAAGGCTCGATCACGCGAACAGAACTCGCTGAGAATGTGATTCAACTGCTGACGAATCACAACGGGATCCGACCCGCAACCCCACAGGCACCACCATCATTAATCTGGATTGCCCATAGTGATGGCGGCAATGTGGTAAAAGTATTGTTGAATATCTGCCAGCAAGTTAGGTCTGGCAAATCTCCCCAAGACAAAACGGCGGACTGGATTATTCGTGCTACTCAAAGCGTTTATTTTATAGATACTCCGCATCTCGGCACGCGCCTGGCAAATGTGTTGGGCTGGATTCCTGTCTCGAGGCGGGCCGCAGAGCTGAAAAGAGGCAGTGATCAATTGCGCCAGGTGACAGATTGGTTCCGCGAGCAAGCTAAAAACCTAAACATCGAGTGGTTAATCTTCTATCAAACTCGCCAGGCTCCCATTCGTGTTGTTGGTGCAGATTCGGCTCGGCCAGTCGGATTTAGTCGTGCTGTCAGCATTGATCGCAGTCACAATGCGATTGCCAAGCCCTCTGGCAAAGATCAAGAGCCTTATGCCAGCATTCGAGCTGACGTGTGCCGGATTGCACGGGAGCGATCGGCTCTCCAGGAGCCTGTTGCAGCGCTTCCGCCACGTCTCCAACGCCAGCAAGTGCAACCAATCGCACCTGCTGAACCCAGCCGTTTGCTGCTCTTTATTGCACCAGTACCTGCGCATCGTGAGGGGAGTAAAAGTTCGAATGATTCGCGGTATTCCCTCCGTTGTTGGTTCAGGAAAGGCGCTTCAGAGAAGCCTAGAGAGACAATTCCCGCCCAATCGAATGACTGTGACATCGACCCCGATAATTTGAGCTTTGATCAGCTTGCTGAAGCAATTGCTGGCGCCTACGTTGATGAATGGAATGGTGCCCCAGAGTTCGACCAGATGGATAACACCAGCCTTCTGCCCGTTGTTTTTCTACCTGAGGAGCTGCTTACCCAGCCAAGGCTTGGCACTCTTTTAGCCGAGTTCGATGAGGTGGTTTGTCGGCGGCTTGCTCAGTTCGGCATCATTGGCATGCCCTTCTTCCTGGCTTGCTCGTCCCGATGGCCCGTCCATGGATATCGGCACCGTCTCAACGACACGCTGCGTTTCCTCAAGGATGCATCGAGAGCGGTGGCGGAAAGTATTTTTTCTGAACCACCCGCCAAGCTTGCTGAACTGTCTTGGCTGAGCATTGCAAATATGCAGGCCGACGGAAGTTCTGATCCGCAGCTGGATGCCGCGCCAAACGCACCGGTTCGGATCGCCAAATCCCTCTCTGGCCAAACCATCGATCGCATCGCCGCTGGAGCAGGCGATGCCAAAGACCAAGCTGAGCATGATGCGGCGTTTCAGGACCGCGATGCCATTCTGCTGCGCTGGCAACCGGATTCCGCTGCGGTCGACCGCGTCGATGGGCTGCGGCTTGGTCATTTGCTATCCCTCGCCAAACCGTTGATCTGGTGGGAAGCAGGCAGTTCGATAGCCAATGCCGTAGCCAGATCTCTCGAGCAGACTTCGACCCATCCGATGGACCTCATCCTTGATTGGGAAGGCCCAGAGTTCCTGGCGATCTTTCACCGCCTTCGCAGCTACAGGACCAAACCTGTTGATTCCTTGGATCCTGCAATCCAGGATTACCTCCGCAGTAGCACCATTTTCTGGGAGGATCATCGCTACCTACCACCGATCACACGAACTTCAGCCCCTATGAGCACCCCCTTTCGATGACCTCCACCACCACCTGGCAGCGCTTTGCCACCACCCGGGAGGGGTGCCGGCCCTTCTTCACCGCCTCGACCGGATCGGCGTCAGAGGGCAAGATTTCCTATGCCCTGAGCGACCACCCAAGCCCTCCACCTAGCGATCCGCCGCCTCCCTGGCGCACCTTTCTGAGCGAAACGGCGTTCCGGAACCAGGGTGCTGCTGCGGCCTGG
>JBKDOR010000006.1:0-6468 GCA_046342775.1 Synechococcaceae cyanobacterium | reverse complement strand
TGTCCGCCCAATCACTTCGCCGGGTGCCTACCCGCCTCCGCGGCGCCGCCCTGCTGGCGGATCCAGGCCTCAACAAGGGCACCGCCTTCAGCCGCGAGGAACGGCAGGCCCTGGGGTTGGAGGGCTTGCTGCCCTGGGAGCTGGAAACGATTGAGCAACAGCTGGAGCGCTGCCGCCTGGCCTTGGACGCGCTCGGCAGCGATCTGGAGCGCTACGGCTGGCTGCAGGGCCTGCGCGAACGCAACCTCACACTGTTCCACCGCCTGCTGGCGGAGCAGGTGGAGCGCGTCATGCCGCTGGTGTACACCCCCACCGTGGGCCTGGCCATTCAGACCTTCTCCCGCACCTATCGCACTCCGATCGAGGGGGTGTTTCTCTCAGCGCCGCAGCAGGGGCGGCTGCGCCAGGTGCTGGAGGCGGCGATCTGCGGCTGGAGCCCCTCGGGCCCGGCTTGGCGGCCGGAGCTGCTGCTGGTCACCGATGCCGAAGGCATCCTCGGCATCGGTGACCAGGGGGCTGGCGGCATCCACATCTGCCAGGGCAAGCTCGCTGTGTACACCCTTTGCGCCGGCGTCGATCCCGCCACCACCCTGCCGGTGATGCTGGATGTGGGCACCGACCGCCAGGAGCTGCTCGACGACCCCGCCTATCCCGGTGTGCGCCAGCGGCGCCTGCGCGGCGAGCGCTATGACGCCATCGTGGCGGAATTCGTCGCCGCGGCGGCGGCCCTTTGCCCGGGCGCCCTGCTGCAGTGGGAGGACTTTGGCGCCGACAATGCCCGGAGGGTGCTGGAGGCCCACCGCCACCAGATCGCCAGCTTCAACGACGACATCCAGGGCACCAGCGGTGTCGCCTGTGCAGCGATCCTGGCCGGCCTCAAGGGACTCGGCAAACAGTTGGCCGAGGGTCCGATCGTGATCTTCGGCGCCGGCACCGCCGGCTGCGGCATCGCCGAACGGCTGGAGCGGCTGCTGATCCGCGAGGGCCTGACGCCCCAGCAGGCCCGCTCCCGCCTCTGGCTGCTGGATCGCCGCGGCCTCGTCTATGCCGGCCGCCCCCAGATGCGCGAGCTGGCGCTCCCCTGGGCGGTGGATGCCGATCGCCTGGCCGAGCTGGAGGCGGCCGGCGCCCAGCCGGACGGGCAAGGCCAGATCGGCCTGCAGACCCTGGTGGAGGCCATCCAACCCGCCGTGCTGGTGGGCACCTCCACCGTGGCTGGAGCCTTTGACCAGCCCCTGATCGAAGCCCTTTGCCGTGGCTGCGAGCGGCCGATCGTGCTGCCGCTCTCCAATCCCACCGCCCTGGCCGAAATCACCCCGGAGAACCTGCTGCGCTGGAGCGGCGGCCGCGCCCTGGTGGCCACCGGCAGCCCGTTTGCGCCGGTGTTGGTGGACGGTCGCGAGCGGGTGATCGGCCAATGCAACAACTGCTTCGTGTTCCCGGGCCTGGGCTTCGGCGCCCTGGCGGTGGGGGCCCGAGAGGTGAGTGAAGCGATGATCGATGCCAGCCTCGAAGCGCTGGCGGCCGTGATCCCGGCGGCGTTGGATCCGGAAGCGCCGCTGATGCCGCCGTTGCGCCAGGTGCAGGCCGTGTCGCAGGCGGTGGCGGAGGCCGTGGCGTTGACGGCCTTTGCGGAAGGCCTGGCGACCCGGGCTGCGAGTGCCGAGGCTGTGCGCGCCTGCCTGGAGCAACGCCGCTGGCATGCCGAATACGTCGATGTCGTGGCGGATTGAGATGAAAGAATGAGTCTCAACTGCCCTGATCTGAGGGGAGAAGGGTGGTATCAAGGGCTGTCATTTCCGATCTGAAGTGCTTGTTCACGGATACGCCGTTTACACTCAGCACGGACCGATCGAGCCAGTCCTCTCTGATCGGCCAGGCCTTCACCGTCCATCACCATGATTGTGAACGAAGCGCGTCAGCTCGGTGAACCAAGCCGCCGCGACCATCCCGTATTGGACCAGGCCATGGTCAGCGTCGGCAAACAGTTGCGGCCAAGTGGACGGGCCAGGGGATTGCGCCACGGATTGCAGGTTTCGGTTCGACTCAGACCCAGGCCTGGAAGGCATGGATCGCCGCGATGGGCCAGTTTTCTTGACGACTTGATCGGCGCGGCAACGCTTGGTGCTAAAGTATAATTTGATCGTCAAGCCCATTGATTGATCGTTATTTCGACCAATCCTATCTTGGAGAAGTTATGCTTTTCTTCGTGAGCTTTGGTAGCAATCCCTACTACGAGAATCTGGCGTACGACGTGTTGCGGCAGCTTTCGCTGGGTTATCCGGAAGCTTATTACAAGGTGTACACATCTCAGCATCTGCCTGACTCCTATAATGATTATGCCAAAGCTCAGCCTCGTGGATATGGGCACTGGCTGTGGAAGCCCTACCTCATCAAGACGTCGTTAGACGCTCTGGCCGACAATGACGTTTGTCTGTACGTCGATGCTCGCTCCGGTCTGTTGGATGAGCATAAGCCAGTGCCCTGGCTTGACGTGTTCATGGCGAATCAGTCTTTCGATTTAACAACATGGCAAATGGACTTTGTTGAGCAGCACTGGACCACGCAGGACATCATCCATGCCATGGGTGTGTCCGATAACGTGCCAATCATTGAATCGGGTCAGTATTCTGCGACCTATCACGCCTGGCGCGTTAATCAAAAAACCCGCCTGTTTGTCAATAGTTGGCTTGAATTCATGCTTGCCCACAAAGAGCTTTTTCAGGATCAACCCAACAGTGTCAACGCGCGTCCAAATCACCCCAGTTTTCAGTGCAACCGCTATGATCAAAGCGTGTTTTCGCTGCTGCTGAAGAAATCGCTGCAGGCTGGCTCGATTACACTGATGAGCTTGTCAAATACTGACGCGCAGGAAGGCAATCTACTTTATCACCGCAAGAAGCACCCTCATTCTCCACTTAGTACGCGGCAGAGAATACTCTTTTTCCCGAAAAATATAGCATGGAAAGCTTATCAAGCTCTCAAGAAGCCTACTGCTTGACTGTTTGGGTTGCTTCGCCCGGGATTGTGGAGAGACGCTGCAATCGGCCTCCGCTCAGCGTGCGGGTCAGACCAGCTCGGGGATCAGCTGCCAAGCCGCGACGCTGGACGCAGCCCTCAGGAGCGGCCATCTTTCATAGAACCCCACCTCCGCTGAACGGATGGGTCAATAAGACCTGTTTCGTCGGCTCGCGCCGGCACCCCGGTTCGCCCTAACACCGAGCCAACGTTGAGGGCGCCATTGGGTTTCTTCGTCCGGCTCACCGAAGCTATCGCCTCCCGTCAGTCACTCCTGGTCACCGGGCTGGATCCGAACCCGGAGATGCTGCAGGCCTGGGCGTATCGGCGCGGCATGGGGGGACGCTCCTTCCTTTCCCAGGCCCGCCACTGGATCAAGACGGTGATCGAGGCCACCGCTCCCCACGTTTGCGCCTACAAGCCCAGCCTGGGCTTCTACCAAGCCCTCGGCTCCACCGGCCTGGAGCTGCTGCGGGAGGTGCGCGAGCTGGTGCCGTTGGACATCCCCTTGATCATCGATGCCAAGCACGGTGACCTCAATAGTTCCTCGGCCCTGGCCGCCTACCTGTTCCGCAACCTCGGCGCCGATGCGGTCACCCTCTCGCCCCTGGCGGGCCAGGACATCGCCGCCCCCTTCCTGCTGTACCCGGAAAAGGCGGTGGTGGTGACCTGCCACAGCTCCAATCCAGCCTCGCGGGTGCTGCAGCACTTCCCCAGCGAAGACAACCCCTTTTACCTGCGCATCGTGCGCGAAGCCCAGCTCTGGGCCACCCCCGAGCAGTTGCTGCTGGAGGTTGGCACCAGCGATCCGGCGATCCTGGAGCGGGTGCGGCGGGAGGCCCCGGAGCGGTTTTTGATCCTGCGCAGTCTCTGGGCCGAGGAGGATCGCCTCGATGCCCTGTTGGAGGCGGGTCTGACCCCCGACGCCGACGGCCTGCTGCTGCCCCTGCCCCAAAACCTGCTGGTGGAGGACGACATCGCCGAACGGGCGGATCGGCTCAAGCGGCGCATCAGCGATCGCCGCGAGCGGTGGCTGGAGGCCAGCCAGCTCACCCGCCAGGCCAGCTGCTCGCTGTGGCTGCCAGACCAGGAAACTGCCGCAGCGGCCAGTTCCCTGGGCGGAACGGCGGTGGAACTCGCTGCCTCGAGCCCAAGCGGCGGAGAACCCGGTTCAGCGGCCGGTATGGCGCCCGGTTCAGGATCCACCCCAACCGCCAGCTCCAGGTCCGAGCCAGCCAGCGATCCCTTGGCCGCTCTGATCATCGACCTGTTTGATATCGGCTGCTTGTTGTTCGGCGAATACGTTCAGGCGTCTGGGGCGGTGTTCAAATACTATATCGATCTGCGCCAGATCATCTCCGATCCGAATCTCTTTCATCGGGTCTTGCATACCTATGCTGAGAAGCTCGAGGGTCTGGAATTCGAACGGATCGCCGGCATCCCCTACGGCTCTCTCCCCACGGCCACTGGCTTGTCGCTGCAATTGCATAAGCCTCTGATCTACCCCCGCAAGGAGGTCAAGGCCCATGGCGCCCGCCGCTTGATCGAAGGGGATTTCGAGGAGGGCGACCGGGTGGCGGTGGTGGACGACATCCTGATCAGCGGCGGCAGCGTGTTGGAAGGCATCGCCAAGTTGGAGAGCTCAGGCCTGGTGGTGCGCGATGTGGTGGTCTTCCTCGACCACGGCGGAGACAAGGTGCAGGTGGAGGATCGCGGCGGCCGTCGCCGCCTGGAGCTGGCGGGTTATCGCTGCCATGCGGTGGTCGACATTGCCCGCATCACCGCGGTGTTGCGCGGCGCTGGCCGGCTCAGTGCCAGCCAGGCCCAGATGCTGGAACCGGCCAGCTCGTAGGCTGGCACTGCGCCCCCGTAACTCCCGGGCGCCACGCTTTCCCATGCCGAAGGCCGAAGGTCCGTCCGACGCCACCAGCGTCGCCCGGCCGGACAACTCCGCTGCCGCCACCAGCGCTCCCACGATCGGTGAATTGGAAGCCAAGTATTCGCTGTATTGCGAAGCGATGCGCCGCCTGCTGAAGGAGGGTCGCAGCCTGGAGGCGATCCAACGCACCCTCTGCTGGAGTCGCCTCGCCCAACTGCACACCTGCCTGCCCACCCGTTACAAGTCGCCCGATTACCTCTGCGTGGTGCTCCGGCGCGATCTCGCCTGAGGCCCTTCACCCCCCTCGCGTTGGGGCGAGTCCAGCCCGCCTCGCCGGATCCCGCCGGCTGTCGGCCCTCGCTTGGAGCGATCGTTCGGGCTCCGCTTGAGTCAGTGCCCTTGTGCCGGTGCGCCTGTGCCAGTGCGCCTAAGCCAGTGCCCCTGAACCAGTGCGCCTGCGTCAGCGCGCCTGAGCCCAGCGGCTGATGGCTGCGCCCCCTGCAGGGCATCCAGGCCTGGCCGCTCCAGCCGCCGCCGCCGCTGGAATCCGCCATGCCACCGTCAGGGAGGAATTTCGTGGCCCAACGCAACGAGGATCGCGGTCCGCTCTGGCTGGATCGTACGGCTGCCGGTGAAGCGTTGGCCGAGCAGCTGCGACGCCGACCGGAGCTTCCGCGCGATGCCGTGCTGCTGGCCCTGCCCCGCGGCGGTGTGCCGGTGGCGGCGGCCATGGCGTCGCGCCTGTCGCTGCCCCTGGCCACCTGGTCGGCCCGCAAGCTGGCGGATCCAGCCCAGCCGGAATTGGCCATCGGCGCCATCGCCCCCGGCGGAGTGGTGCTGTGGGTGTTGCCGGCCGGAGCGTCCTGGCCCTCCCCGGAGCAGCGTCAGCGGATCCTGCGGCGCCAGGGCGAGGAGCTGGAGCGGCGTCAGCGATTGTTTGGCGATCCCGATCCCGCCGCACTGCGTGATCGCCATCTGATCCTGGTGGACGATGGCATCGCCACCGGCTTGACCGCTCGGGCCGCCTTGCAGTCGCTGCGCCAGTTGCAGCCCGCCTCGCTCTGGCTGGCTGTGCCGGTGCTGGATCAGCGTGTGCAAGATCAACTTCGCCCGATGGTGGATCAGCTTGAGGCCCTCGCCGCGGTCGAGGGCCTGCGTTCCGTGGGGCAGTACTACACGCACTTCGAGCAGTTGCACGATCACGAAGTGCTGGCGTTGCTGGGTCGCCCCCGGCACGGCGACGCGGTCTGAAGCGTCCAGCAGCGGTGTCGCGTCGCTGGACCTTTCGCTGGACCTTTCGCTGGACCGCGTCACTGGACCTTTTGCTGGACCGCGTCGCTGGACCTTCTCGCTGGACCGGTGCTCTGGGCCGCTTGGCTGTGCGCCGTGTCCGTCGAGGCCCAAGCCTGGACGGTGTCTCCGCCACGGCGTTGCGGCGTTCGCCGGGCTGCGCCACACGCCCCGGCTGGCCTCTGGTGTTTGCGGCGAAGTTGTTCCAGGATCAGAGTTGCCCTTGCTTCGCGCCCCCATGGCCCGCGCCCGCGATCCTCGGCAGATGCCCCGGGCCGGGT
>JBKDOR010000005.1:0-16750 GCA_046342775.1 Synechococcaceae cyanobacterium | reverse complement strand
CGGGGGCGATCGGCGCCGCCGCCAACTTCGTCGAACGCACGATGGCGCGCACCATCCCCGTGATCCTGGACTTCCTGGCCCGCTTCATCGGCCTGGGCGACGTGGGCGGCCAGGTGCAGACGACGATCCGCAACCTGCAGGGGGCGGTGGACCGCATGCTGGATCGGGCGGTGGACTGGATACGGAACCAGGCGCGGAATCTGGCGAGCCGGGCGCTGGGAGGCGATCCCAACGCGCCTTCCGGCGAGCGGGTGCGCAACGCGCTGCGCGAGGCACTGCCGCTGGTCAACCGTTTCGCCGGCCGGCCAGTGGGCGCGCTGGTGCTGCGCCCACTGCTCGCGCCGCTGCGGCTGCGCCACCGGCTGACGCGGCTCGACGTGGTGCCGGTGCGCGATGTCTGGGGCGTGGTCGCGGCGGCGAGCCCCGAGGTGATCGAGCCGAGCTCGGCGCGCGTGGACATCGCCGCCGGCGCTGGCATCGCCGGGCTGACCACACGCATCCAGTATCAGAGCGGCACGCTCGCAGGCACCGGCAACGCGGTCGGCACCGCGATGACGGCCGATCCGCTCGGCCCCGACCACCCGGCCGGCCAGGAGCCTGCGGGCGCGAACGCCTGGTCGTCACTGCTGGCCACTGACCCGGGCGAGACGAACGACCGCAAGTTCATCCGCGGCCACCTGCTGAACCACCAGGTCGGCGGCAGCGGCGCGGCACAGAACCTGTTCCCGATCACCGCGTCGGCCAACGACGCGCACGAGAGCCAGATCGAGAGCCGCATCAAGACCTGGGTGAACACTGAGCGCAAATGGGTTTACTACCGCGTGCGCGTGACCAACATCGTCGTCGACGTCAACCCGCGCCGCCTGCCGCGCAATAACAAGGTCAACGCCGACTTCGCCTGCGAGGCCTATGTCATCGACGCCACCCAGCCGCCGGACCGGCGCACGCCGCAGAACCGCATCACCGCGACGATCCACTCGACCTACCGCGCCGACGCCGCGGTCAGCGGCACCTCAGGGCCGGCGCGCGGCGGCGAGGCTGCGACCGGCGTGCGGCCGGAGGACCGCGCCGCGGCGGTGGCCCTGCCCGCCGGGCACGAGTACCGGCTCGATCCGCGCATCTTCGACGCGCTGGTGGCCGCTCACCGGCGCGGCCTGGACGACGCGGCACTCACACGAGCGATGCAGTCGGCAACCGACATCGGCCCGGCGATCGCCGCCACCGTGCTTCGGGCGCAGCGCGCCGGAGCGCGCGGGGCCGACCTCGCCAGCGGCCTGTCGACGAGCGAGCGCAGCAACCTGACGCAGGCCAACCAGCGCGCCGCTGCGATCGTGACCGCGCTGCGGCGCGCCGGCTGACCCGCGGGCGCGCCGCCGATGGAGACGTTGCCCGCCACGCCGGTGCCATGCTCCTCGAATGAGGCAGCGTGCTGGCGGAAGTATCGCTGCCGCTTCCCGTGCCCCCCTCGCCTCAACACCATCGGCCGCCTCATCTGTGGGCCGCGAGGCCGGAGCAGCGCCGATCGCCGATGGATAGATGACGGCGAGGCGGTGAACTCTGTGGCCTTTGGGCTGCAGCGAGCAATAGTAGCCCGCGCGCGCTGCGGAGCAAAGAAAAACCCTCCCCAGCAGAGCGAAGGGATTCATCAACACAGCCAACTGGCCTCAGACACTGGTGTGGCAGCGACGGCGTCACTGGGGGCTTCAGCCGAGGCTGACTCTGAACGCACCGCCATGTCCCCATGCGGGCGGAGGTGATGTTGCCCTACGCCAAAGGCTGAGCCCGCAACTCGGCCACCAGGGCCTCCACCGGCTCGCGCAACGCCGCCAGCAGGGAAGCATCGCTCTTGCCCTGCAGCAGGAAGAAGGCCATCGGCTCCCGCACATGCACCACCCAGTCGTTGGCGATGCCGCATTGGCGGTAGAGGCGCATCTTGGTGTCGAGGTCGTACGCCAGGCCGGCGTCCGCAACCTCCACCACCAGCAGCGTATCGGCGGCGATGGGATGGGCCTGGAGCCAGGCATCGGCCCGGGCCGTCACCACCGCTCCAACCCCTTCCCGTTGATCAGCTCCAGCCGCCGCTCCGGCAGCAGCTCACAGAGGCGATGAAATCCCGCCACCGAGAAGCGGGCAGGGTGCGGGCCCTCCTTCGCCACCGGCCAGCCCCTCTCCTGGCGGACTGCGTCAGGGGATCCAGGCGGTACCGTTTGAAAAGGTCTGTGACCCGTTTCAGCCGGAGGGCTGATCCAGCTGCTCCACCCAGGCCAGCACGGCCTTCGCCGTGGTGATGGCCTGCTCGGAGTCGCGGTCATCGAAGAGCTCGCTCGGCGGCGTGTCATCCAGGGGGTAACGGCTGGTCACAGACATCCGGCTCAGGGCCGGCAGCGGCAGTGGGGCGAGGGCCGCCACATCGAGCCCCTCGGCCGCGAGCAGCTTGACCAACTGTCCCAACACGTGGGTGTGGGGCGGTTCGCTGCCGAGCTCCAGGATGGCGCCCTTGAGGGCTTTCTCCGCCGCCTGCGTGGCAAAGAAGCAGGCCTGGGCATGGAAGCCGTTGCCGCGCGCCAGCTCGGAGAGCTCCAGGTCGTTGTGGGCCTGGCGCCACCAGGCCCCCGTGCGGGCCTGACTCATGGCTTCGGGTGGATGCAATGGGCCTGGGCACGCACAGCACGCCAGTGGGGCGAGGGCGAATCGACCATGGCCTGCCAACTGCGCTCATCCAGGCTCAACACGTCGTCGCCCACCCCGGCGCTGCGCAGCCGATCGGCGGCCCGCTCCGCCCGTTCAGCGCTCTCGGCCACCACCAGCAGATCGGTGTCCGACCAGCCATCCCAATCGCCCCGGGCCCGGGATCCGAACAGCCAGACCCGGCAGGGAAACGCGACCAAGACCTCGGCCAATTGGTCCCGCAACGCTTCCAGCCAGCGATCGTGCCGTCGCTGGCGCAAGCGTTCAAGCGGGCTGAGACGATCGGATGCCATCGTTCTCAAGCTAGGGGTTGACAACGGCTGCGGCGTTCTGATGGCCAGGCCGATGCTTCTCCAGGCGGGCCTCCAGCTCGGCGCGCAGCTGCTGGATCAGGGCGAGCAAGCACTCCCTGCTGGCTGGCAGGGGCGTTTCCGTGGGCGAATAACGGGCCTTGACGGCGAAATCCTGAAGCTCCAGGAGCTCGTCCGGCAACTTCGCGCCGGCCAGGAGCTGCAGGCGAGCCAGGTCGTGGCTGAGGGGCGGTTGCCGATCCGCCAGCACGATCAGCCCCTTGAGCAGGTTCTCCACGCACTGCTGGGCGAGAAAGCCCCAGTTCTCCTGGGCGAAGGCCGGATCGAGGCTCGCCGCCAGCGACAGCTCGTGGCGCAGCGCCAGCCGCAGGATGGCGCGGGCATCCTCCTCAGGAGGCATGGAGCGGCACTCCCTCGCGGTGGATGTGGCCAACACATGCCAGCGGGAGCCGCCCCAGTGGGCGGCGGTGGCGGCATCGCTGATCAGCAGGTCGAGATCCACCGGCAGGACGGGCAGCAGCAGGTCGCGGACCCGCCGGCGCCACTGCTTTTCGCGTTCGGGAGTGAGGTTGCCTTGCAGGATCACAAGCAGGTCGAGATCCGAATCGGGGCGAGCCTCGCCCCGGGCACGGGATCCGAACAGCGTGAGGCGCTCCACCTCCGAATCCTTAGCCAGACGCAGTAGCACCGCCTGGATGGCTGGGGCCTCCAGCCCCGGTCCGAGGGAGCTCGGATGCCGGTCGGTGGGGAGAAGGGCAGGCACACCATCAAGTTAGGACGGAGAGATGGGCATGCCGCAGCCGACGATTCAGCTCCCGTGCCGCCTCTGGCGCTCGTCAGTCCCCCGTCCGCTGTGACAGGCTTGGGTCGCGCCTGCTCCTCTCCCCTGCCCCGCGCCCCGCGATGACCGCCGCCCCGTCCCGCTCCGACGCCGCAGCTGATGTCGCCGCCGCCGCCGGGACCGGCGACACCGGGACCGGCGACACCGGGACCGGCGACACCGGGACCGGCGACACCGGGACCGGCGACGCCGCCGCGCTGGCCGCCGACCCCCGCTTCGACACCGTCATCCGCCGCAGGCCCACCCGTTCGGTGCGCGTCGGCGACATCTGGATCGGCAGCAACCACCCGGTGGTGGTGCAGTCGATGATCAATGAGGACACGCTCGACATCGCGGGTGCCACCGCCGGCATCCGCCGCCTGCACGAGGCCGGCTGCGAAATCGTGCGCGTCACTGTGCCGTCTTTGGCCCACGCCAAGGCGATGGGCGAGATCCGCAAGCGTCTGGAAGACAGCTACAAGCCGGTGCCGCTCGTGGCCGATGTGCACCACAACGGCATGAAGATCGCCCTGGAGGTGGCCCAGCACGTGGACAAGGTGCGCATCAACCCGGGCCTCTATGTGTTCGACAAGCCCGATCCCAACCGCGCCGAGTTCACCCCCGAGGAATTCGCCGCCATCGGCGCGCGCATCCAGCAGACCCTCGAACCGCTGGTGAGCCTGCTCAAGGAGCAGGACAAGGGCCTGCGCATCGGAGTGAACCACGGCTCCCTGGCCGAGCGCATGCTCTTCACCTACGGCGATACGCCGCTGGGGATGGTGGAGAGCGCCATGGAGTTCATCCACATCTGCGACCGCCTCGACTTCCACAACATCGTGGTGTCGATGAAGGCCTCGCGCGCGCCGGTGATGCTCGCCGCCTACCGGCTGATGGCCGCCCGCATGGATGCCGAAGGATTCCATTACCCCCTGCACCTGGGCGTCACCGAGGCGGGCGATGGCGACTACGGCCGCATCAAGAGCACCGCTGGCATCGCGCCATTGCTCGCCGAAGGCATCGGCGACACGATCCGCGTCTCGCTCACCGAGGCGCCGGAGAAGGAGATCCCGGTCTGCTACGCGATCCTGCAGGCCCTGGGCCTGCGCAAAACGATGGTGGAGTACGTGGCCTGCCCCAGCTGCGGCCGCACCCTGTTCAACCTCGAGGAGGTGCTGCACAAGGTGCGCAACGCCACCGCCCACCTCACCGGCCTCGACATCGCCGTGATGGGCTGCATCGTCAACGGTCCCGGTGAGATGGCCGACGCCGATTACGGCTACGTGGGCAAGACCCCCGGCACCATCTCCCTGTATCGCGGCCGCGACGAGATCCGGCGGGTGCCGGAGGCCGAGGGCGTGGAGGCCCTGATCGCCCTGATCAAGGAGGATGGCCGCTGGTTTGATCCCTGAGCCCTGCGGCGCCATGGTGCTGATTCCGCCGCATCGACAAGCGTTGGCGGTGCGCACGGCAGCAACGATGGGGATGAGCAACGGCGGTGAGGACGCCCGCCGAACCGGTGGGGATCCCTCCCCAGCATGGTTCTGGCGCCGTGTTGCAGCGCTAGCTTGAGAGTGTTCTTCCTTTCGAGACGAGGGCTTAGCGGATGGCCAGGAGTCGCACCACGTTGGTGGTGTTGGTTGGGCTCGGGGCTTGCGCCGCCACGGCGGTGATGGCGCGCGACATGGTGATTTCACCGACGGGGGGTGTGGCGATCGCCGACAGCCCCAAGGAGGTGATGGATCAGGCCTGGCAGATCGTCTTCCGCGACTACCTGGATACCAGCGGCAAATACAACACCGATAAATGGCGCAAGCTGCGCCGCGATCTGCTCGCCAAGAGCTATGGCACCCCCAAGGATGCCTACGAGGCCATCCGCGGCATGCTGGGCTCCCTGGATGATCCCTATACCCGCTTCCTTGATCCACGGGAATTCAAGGAGATGCAGATCGACACCTCCGGAGAGCTCTCCGGGGTTGGCATCCAGCTGAGCCTCGATAAGGAAACGAAGGAATTGGTGGTGGTCTCTCCGATCGAGGGGTCGCCCGCTTCCAAGGCGGGGGTTCAGCCGAAGGACGTGATCGTCGCGATCGATGGCAAGTCCACCAAGGGCATGTCCACCGAGGATGCGGTGAAGCTGATCCGCGGCAAGGCCGGCACCACGGTGAACCTGAGCCTGCGACGCAAGGGGCAGGTGCTGGAGATGCCGCTCACGCGCCAGCTGATTGAGCTCCATGCCGTGAACTCCCAGCTGAACACCACACCGGATGGGGTCAAGGTGGGTTACATCCGCCTCAAGCAGTTCAACGCCAATGCCAGCAAGGACATGCGGGCAGCGCTGCAGGACCTCGAGACCAAAGGCGCGCAGGGCTACGTGCTGGACCTGCGCAGCAACCCCGGCGGCCTGTTGATGGCCAGTATCGAAATCGCCCGCCAATGGCTCAATGAGGGCGTGATCGTTTCCACCAAAACCCGCGATGGCATCCAGGATGTCAAGCGTGCCACGGGCCGGGCCCTGACCACCAAGCCCTTGGTGGTGCTGGTGAATGAGGGCTCGGCCAGCGCCAGTGAGATCCTCTCGGGGGCGTTGCAGGACAACAAACGGGCGCTGCTGGTGGGGCAAAAGACCTTCGGCAAGGGGTTGGTGCAATCGGTGCGGGGGCTTTCCGATGGTTCCGGCATGACCGTGACCATCGCCAAGTACCTCACCCCCAGCAACCGCGACATCCACAAGCACGGCATCGATCCCGACATCGCGGTGAAGATGACCGATCAGGAGATCCAGAAGTTGAAGCTGGAAGATCTGGGCACCCGCAAAGATGGTCAGTACCGGGCTGCTGAATCGGCCCTGATGAAGCAGCTGCGCCTCGCCTCCACGGTCGACAAGATCTATACGCCCGGCACCGCCAACCTGCCCGCTGCCCTTGGCAAGCCCTGACCCCAGCGCCCCCCTGCCGGAGCGGGTCTGGGCGCTCAAGCCCTGGTGGTGTCAACCCTGGTCGATCGTGGCCACCGGCATCGCTGTGGATCTCGGCAGCTGGTGGTGGCTGCAGAAGTGGTGGCTCACGGCCCTGGTGGCCCTGGCCATCGCCTTCTGGTGGTGGCTCTTTCTGGTGTTGATGCCCGCGCAGTGGACAGAGATGGTCCGCCAGCAAGCCGAACAAGGCCGACGGGAGGCTGTCAGCTCCTCTGTTGCGGATTGACCATCCCAGCTATAGACGCCATCTGTATCAGGGCGGTCACCGCAACCCTGCGCAGAACTGAAGCAGCTCTCACCAACAAGGGAACGGCCGTCAGCTGTGCAGAATGCGTTAAGCTAAATTCAAGCAAGCTGAGTGATTGATTCTTGTGTGCAGGCCCAAAGTAAAAGGGATTGCGACCTGTTTCTATAAAGGAAATAGGCCTCGAGGGAAATTATTGACATCCATTGAAAATATAGACTGTTGGGAATATAGCCGAGGCCAATAGACCTATTTGGCATTCCCGAAGGGAGCGGGCAACCTGTATGATTTAGGCGCAATCTATAGAATCTGTGCTCTATCTTTGCAAAACAAAAAATACTTGGAAGTCGGCCAAGAATATTGTATCCAAAACCTCGTGACTGAAATGCCACACTCGTTTCATTTTGCAGTGGGGAATGTCTCGTTGCCGTGGTCCATCAAGGCATGGGTTGCTTCAAGCCACCGGCTGCATCAGACCGCCGCCGGGGGTTGAGTCGTCGTCGTCGTTGCTGCCTTGTTGGCTCCAGAGGGCGTAGGCCCCGAGGGCTAGGGCGCTGATCGCGGCGGGCAGGATGCCGTTCCAAGCAACGCTGGAACCGAGGTCGACGAACTCACCCATGGCGCTTTGTAACGGAAGTTCTCATGATCGTAACAAACTTTTGCCGCTGTGGGGCCGAGGCGCTCCTGCAGGGTGCGTGTCCCGGTCTCACACCACCAGCACCTCGGCATCGCGCCGTTGCTGGTGCTCCAGCCGCTCCGCCTCGCTGAGGCCATCGGCCCCCGGCAGCTGGGCCGCCATCGCCTGCAGCCACTCCTTCAGCTGCTCCAGTTGCTGGGCGGCGCTGAGCACCCCAAGACCTCGCGCCAGCACCTTCGCCGTGCTGCCTGATCCCGCCTGGAAGACGAGGCGTCCGTGCAGATGCTGGGGCAGCCCCTGGCGCAGGCGCCGGAAGGCGGGCTCCTCCATCGGCGTCTCCAAGGCGATGTTGGGCTTCTCCGGCTTGATGCGCGAAAAGCCGCAACGCTTGGCCAGCAGCTTCAGCTCCAGCAGCTGCAGCAGGCTCTGCACCGCCGCCGGCAACGCTCCGTAGCGATCCACCCAGCCGGCCGCCAGTTCCACCAACGCCTCGCGGCTGTCGCACACCGCCGCGGCCCGGTAGGCCGCCATCTTCTCGTCGTTGTCGGGGATCCACTCCGCCGGGATGAATGCCGTCACCGGCAAATCAATCTGGGTGTCATCCACCGCCGGAATGTCTTGCCCCTGGATCTCCGCCAGGCATTCCTGCAGCATCTCCATGTAGAGATCAAAGCCGATCGCCTCCATCTGGCCGCTCTGCTCCACACCCAGCAGGTTGCCCACGCCACGGATCTCCATATCGCGCATCGCCAGCTGGTAGCCGCTGCCCAGCTGGGCGAACTCCTGAATCGCCCGCAGCCGCTGCCGCGCCGCCTCACTCAGCGAGGCATCGCCGGGATAGAACAGCCAGGCGTGGGCCTGGATGCCGCTGCGACCCACCCGGCCGCGCAATTGATACAGCTGAGCCAGGCCAAACTTGTGGGCATCTTCCACCAGGATCGTGTTCACCCTGGGGATATCCAGGCCGCTTTCGATGATCGTGGTGCACAGCATCACATCAGCCTCGCCGGCATTGAAGGCCACCATGGCGCTCTCCAGCTCTCCCTCCGGCATCTGGCCGTGGGCCACCAGCAAGCGCAGACCCGGCACCATCTCGCGCAAACGGCCCGCTACCTCCTCGATTCCTTCCACCCGCGGCACCACATAAAACACCTGGCCGCCGCGATCCAGCTCCTGGCGGATGGCGCTGCGCACCGCCTCCTCATCCACGGCCGCCAGGTGGGTCTTGATCGGCCGCCGCAGCGGCGGCGGCGTGGTGATCAAACTCATCTCCCGCACCCCCGAGAGGCTCATGTAGAGCGTGCGCGGAATCGGCGTGGCGCTCAAGGTCAACACGTCCACGTCCTTGCGCAGGGCCTTGATCTTTTCCTTCTGGTTGACGCCGAAACGCTGCTCCTCATCCACCACTAGTAGCCCCAGCTGCTTGAAACTGGTGCCTTTGCCCAACAGCTGGTGGGTGCCGACCACCACATCCACGGTGGCATCGGCCAGGCCATCCAAAATCTGCTTGCGCTCCGCCGCCGTGCGGAAGCGGTTGAGCAGCGACACCTTCAGCGGATAGGGCGCAAATCGCTCTGACAAGGTGCGCCAATGCTGCTGGGCCAGCACCGTGGTGGGCGCCAGCATCGCCACCTGTTTGCCGGAGGTCACCGCCTTGAAGATCGCCCGGATCGCTACCTCCGTCTTGCCAAACCCCACATCGCCGCATACCAGCCGATCCATCGGCGAAGGCTGCTCCATGTCGCGCTTCACCTCCGCGATCGCCTTGATCTGATCCGGGGTTGGCTCATAGGGGAAGGAGTCCTCCAGCTCCAGCTGCCACGGGCCGTCGGCGGGATAGGCGAAGCCGGCGGTGCGATGGCGCTCGGCGTAGAGCTTCACCAGATCCAGCGCCACCTTGCGCACCGCCTTGCGGGCCCGTTCCTTGGCCTTGCTCCAGGCCGTGCCGCCCATGCGGTTGAGCTCTGGCGCTGTCTCGCCGCTGGCCCGGTAGCGGCCCAGGCTGCCGAGTTGGTCCGCCGCCACGCGCAGCAGACCATCGGCGTACTGCAGCACCAGGTAATCGCGCGATTCGCCGCTGATCGCCAGTTTTTCCAGCTTCAGGAAGCGGCCGATGCCATGGTTGCGATGCACCACGAAGTCGCCGGGCTGCATCTTGTTCGGGTCCACCGTGCGGCTGGCCGCCTTGCGGCGCCGCCGCACATAGCCCGTGGCCGCCAGGCTGTGCTGGCCAAAAAACTCCCGATCGGTAAGCAGCACCAGCTTCCAGGCCGGCAGCTGCAAGCCCTCGAGTTCGGCCGTGCCGCGGCTTTTCAGCGCCACCGGCGTGTTTTGCTCCAACAGCCGCTCAATCGCCGGGAAATCGGCCGGATTGGGAACGAAGCGGGCCACGCAGTCGTGCTCTTCCAGCAGGGCCACCGCCCGCGACGGCTGGGCCGACACCAGCCACACCCGTGCCCGCTGCCGCTGCTGCTCCTTGATCGCCGCCGCCAGGCGCCCGAACTGATTGGGGTAAGCGGCCGGTGCCCGGCTGGTCAGATCGAAGCTGTTGGGGTCGCCGTCGCTCTCCTGCAGCTCCGCCAGATCGAAGCCCGGGAAGCGATTCAACGTCGCCAGGGCGGCGGCGATCGGCTGGTGCAGCAACGGCGGCAACTGCGGCGGCGTCAGGCCCAGTTCCGCCAGCACATCGGCGTGGTGGCTGCTGGCGTGATCGAACCATTGCTGCCCATGGGCGAGGGCATGACGCCGTTCATCCACCGCGACCAGCGTGCTGGCCGGCAGGTAATCGAGCAGCGAGGCGGGCTGGCTCCAGGCCAGGCCCAACAGCCGCCGCAGGCCCTCAGGCGTGTCTCCGGCCAGCAGCTGTTCCAGCCCCTCCGCCCCGAGGAGCCGTTCCAGCCCATCCGGCAACTGCTCGCGCAGCGCCTCGGCGATCAACGGCGCGTAGCTGGTGGGGGTCAGCCGCAGCTGCCGCACCGGATCGAGGGAGCGCTGGCTGGCGGGATCGAATTCGCGCAGCTTCTCCAGGCTGTCGCCGAAGAACTCCAGCCGCACGGGCAGCTCGGAGCTCACCGGAAACACATCCACGATGTCGCCGCGGCGGGCCCAGCTGCCCTCCTGTTCCACGGAGGGGCCGCGCTCGTAGCCCAGGGCCGCCAACTGCCGGCCCAACTCCTCAAGGTTGAGGCTGTCGCCCCGGTTCAGGCTGAGACAGCGGGACGCCAGGGCCCGGGCGGGGGGCAGATGGGGCTGCAACGCCCGCTCGGTGCAGACGATCACCCGGCTGCCCGGGGCGGGATCCAACAGCTCGGCCAGCACCTGCAGCTGGCCCCAGGTGATCTCGCTGGTGGGATCGAACGGTTCGTAGGGCGATCCCTCGCTGGTGGGGTAGAGGTGGCAGGAGCCCCAGCCCATCAGGTCGAGCAAGGCCGCCCAGCGGCCCGCCTCCTCCAGGGTGGGGACCACCACCAGCAGCGGCGCCTCGGCCGCGGCGGCCAGGGCGCTGGCCACCAACGCCCGGGCGCCGCGGCCAGCACCGCGCAGGCTCAGCCGTTGCGGGCGGCGGCTGCGGGCCAGCAGCTCCGCCGTGAGCGGCACCTGTTGCAACTGGCGCACCAGCGCGGAGAGGGGCATCAGGGCTCCAAACAAACTGCGGATCTTCGCAACCCAGGCGCGCTACCGCGACGTGGGGTCAACCTGCCGCCACGGACGTTCCCAGCGCGGTCCCCGGCCGGCCATGCTGGAGGTCACTCCGTTGCACCCTTCGGGGATGGGTGATTCCCTCTGCCCGAGTTGCCGACGACTGCTGGGTCTGGCCGAGTCGGCGCACCCGCGACAGGGATCGCGCCAGCGCTCCGCTGGGTTGTTCAGCTCCAGCCGCTGCCGCTTCTGTGGCTGCCGCCTCCACTCGAGCCCCATGCCCGGATTCGCCGGACTGGCGGTGTTGTTGACCGCCGGCGCGTTGCTGGCCAGTGCCAGCCCGTCGCTGCTGAACAAGCTGGCCCAGCAGACAGCGCGGTCCGAAGCGCTCGCCTCCGTGATCGCCACCGTGTCGCCTGCGCCGGACCCGCGCCTGGCCCCCCTGGCGCTGCTGCACAAGGGGCTGTTCAGCCAGCTGCGGGAGGCGGACCAACGCTGGATCCCCACCAGCGAACCCCTGCCCGATGGCGGCACCCGCTACGAGTACCGCCGCCGTCCCGGCGACCCGGAGCTGAGCCTCGCCGAGATCAAGGCGTTGATCGCCAATCCCCCCAGCCATACCTCCGAGCAGGAGGCGATCCGCATCCTGCTGAGCGACCTGCAGCGGGCGGGGGTGCAGATCGCCCTCACCAATCCGCTCAAGCCAGGCGCCGCCGCCGAATGGGATCCCACCGCGCGAACGATTCGCATCGAACCCGAGAGTGTGGGCAAGGGCACGGTGGATTTCCTGCGATTGCTCACCCACGAGAGCATTCATGTGGCCCAGAGCTGCAGCACCGGCCAGCTGTGGTCCACCCCCAAGCCCTTGGGTCTGCCGACGCGGATGCCCCCTGAGCTGGAGCGCACGGTGGGGGACGTCATCGCCAGCAGTAGCTCCAGCTGGGAGGTGCAACTGGAGCGGGAGGCCTATGCCAACCAGCACCGCGTCGACCTCGGCTCCGAGCTGATCCGCCGTTACTGCCCGGCCCGCCAACCGACGCGACCCGGATCCCTGGCCGGGATGATGAGTCGCCTCGCTCCTGGCGGCTCAGCCCCTTGAGCGCCCAGGCCGATCGGGCCGCCATCGCTGCGCGGCCCCGCAGGCCCCTAGCCGTGGGCCGCCATATGGCTGATCAGATCCAGGCACTTGCAGGAGTAGCCCCACTCGTTGTCGTACCAGGCCACCAATTTCATGAAGGTGTCTGTCAAGGCGATGCCAGCGCCAGCATCGAAGATCGAGGTGCAGGCCTCGCCAAGGAAATCGCTGGAGACCACCTCCTCTTCCGTGTAGCCGAGGATGCCCCGCAGCGGCCCCTCTGACGCCGCCCGGATCGCCTGCTTGAGGGCGTCATAGCTGCTGGGTCGTTCCAGATTCACGGTGAGATCCACCACGGACACGTCCGGTGTCGGCACGCGGAAGGCCATGCCGGTGAGCTTGCCGTTGAGCTCGGGGATCACCCGACCCACCGCCTTCGCCGCGCCGGTGGAGGAGGGGATGATGTTCTGGGCGGCGCCGCGGCCGCCGCGCCAGTCCTTCACCGAGGGACCATCCACCGTCTTCTGGGTGGCGGTGGTGGCGTGCACGGTGGTCATCAGGCCGCTGGCGATGCCGCAGTGCTCGTGCACCACCTTGGCCAGAGGCGCCAGGCAGTTGGTGGTGCAGGAGGCGTTGGAGACGATCTCCTGGCCGGCGTAGGCGTGGTGGTTCACCCCCATCACGAACATCGGCGTGTCGTCCTTCGACGGAGCCGACATCACCACCCGGCGGGCGCCGGCCTCAATGTGGGCCCGGGCAGTGGCCTCGGTGAGAAAGAACCCGGTGGACTCCAGCACGTAGTCGCCACCAACCTCGCTCCAGCGCAGATTGCGGGGCTCCCGCTCATTGGTGATGCGGATCGTCTGGCCATTCACCACCAGTTGACCATCGGCCACGCTCACCTCTCCCGCGAAGCGCCCGTGGGTGGAGTCGTAGCGGAGCATGTAGGCGATGTAGTCGACATCGATCAGGTCGTTGATGCCGACCACGGTGATGTCGCCCCGCTCGATCGCGCGGCGAAACACGAGGCGGCCGATGCGGCCGAATCCATTGATGCCGATCCTGAGGGTCATGCGCGGGGTCGCGAGGTCGAAGCGGGGTGGGGTCTGGCCTGTGGCGGATCGAGCGGCGTGGGCCGGGATCTCTCCGAGGTCCTTGCTGCCGAGGTTATGTCGGCTGGCCCTGGGCGTCAGGCTGGCTTGGGGTGGACTCGGCCACAACGGGCTCAAGCTGGATCAGCTCCGCCTCCAGCAGCATGTTGAACTGCAGCAGCTCGGTATCGCTGAGCCGCTGGCGGCTGGATTGACCCAGGTGCTCTTCCAAGAACCGCCGCCCCTGCTCCGCCGACCAGCCCAACGCCACCAGCAGCTCATCGCCCACCCGCACCAGGTCGCGGCGCCGCAGCGGCACTGGCGCGCTGGCCGGGTCCGCGCCCGTTTCCAGCCCCTCCAAGGCCCGGAGGTAGGCCATCAGATCGCCATAGGTGGTGAGCCGGCTGCGGCTCGGGTGGCCGAAGGCCCGCTCCAGAAACACCGCCTCCTGCTCCCGTCCCCAGGCCAGCCGCCGCAACTGCAGCTCCAGCCCGGCCAGCTCCTGGCTCCAATCGTCCGGATCGGCAGGGGGGGCTTGGGGCGGCTCCGCCTGTTCCAGGTCAGCCGCGGGCTGGGCCTGCTCGGGCGTGCTGGCGGCGGCGGCGTTGTCGGGGTGCTCACGAGGCTCGCTTGTTTCGGCGGCACTGGCCTGGGATCGTGGGGACCCAGCGGTGGGCGCCCCAGGCTTGTTGGTTGCGGCAACGCCAGCCTGGGGTTCGTGGGTCCCGGTGAGCGTGAGCTGATCCGGGCTGGTGACGGGGAGTGCCGCCTGAGGTTGGTCGGTCCCGGGGGGGCCTGCTTGGGATGAACCGTTGCTGGCGGTGCGGGGCGGGGATGAACTGGTGCCTGGGGTGCGAAGCGGGGCACTGGCTCCGGCCAAGCTCTTCGCCTGGGTGAGCACGTCGCCGCCAGCGGTGGGGGAGGGCTGGCCGGCCGGCGACTGGGCAGCTGGGGCTTTGGCTGGGGCTGCTGCTGCCGCGGCTGCGACTGCGGCGGCAGTGGCAGGGGCGACGGCAGGGGCAGGGGCGGCGACCCGAGCGGGCTGGGCCGCCTCTGCCGGGCCGCTCCGCGGGCTGGCTGGGCGAATCTGGGCCCTGCCCGGGAGCGCCGCGGCGGTGGGGTCGGTGTCGGTGGCGCTGTCCGTGTTGCTGGCGGTGGCGGTGGGTTGTGCCGCCGTCAACGCTCGATCGGGGTGGGCGGCTGTCGACGCCATGACGGGTCTTTTCTGCGGCACTGGGACTGCTTCGCCAGGGTTCGGCGGCGTCAGCGGCGTCAAGGAGGGAACCACGGCATCGCCTTCCTGGTCAGCGCTCGCCTGGGAGGACAAAGCCTGGGCGTTCAATCCCAGGCGGGCCCGCAGCCGGGCTGCCGCCCGATCCTCCGCCCGCTCGGCGTCGGGCGCTTCGCCCAAACAGCTGCCCAGCAGCCGCTCCCCCTGATGGGCCGACACCCGGACCACCCGGCCCGAGCCGTCCGCATGCAGCAGTTCCGCCCGCAGCTCGACCATGACTCGCCCGCCGACCCGTGGATGGATCTCTACATTGATTGGCGTTCCACCCTGGTGCCCCCATCCCCCAAGGATGAAGGCGCTGGCTGGAGATTGTTGAAGCTCTGGAATCGGGGATGGAAGCGGAATCGGTCAGCTCGCTCTCGCCCCTGCTGCAGTCGGCGGACCAATGGCACGAGGTGCTGCTGCTGCTGCCCCTGCTGGTGGCACTGGAGGCGGTTTTATCGGCCGACAACGCCATCGCCCTGGCCGCCATCTCGCGGCGCCTGCACAACCCGGAACGCCAGCGCCTGGCCTTGAACGTGGGCCTGCTGCTGGCCCTAGTGTTCCGCCTGCTGTTGATCCTGGCGGCCCGCTGGGTGCTGCATCTCTGGCCCCTGCAGCTGCTGGCCTCCGGCTACCTGCTGTGGCTGTGCCTGCGCCATCTCGGCGGCGCGGATGAACCGACCGCTGGCGATGCGGCGAGGGATGGCGCCGGCGACGGCGCCGCTGACGCCTCCAGCGCGACCACCGCGCCCGGCGCGAGCACCGCCGCCAGCTCCCCGCTCCGCTCGGGCTCCGCCACGAACCCAGCCATGCAGCCCCTCACCGGGGTGATCCTCACCCTGGCCTTCACCGACCTGGCCTTCTCGCTTGACAGCGTCGCCGCGGCCGTTGCCGTCACCGATCGCCTGCCGCTGGTGATGGCTGGCGGCGTGATCGGCGTGATCGCCCTGCGCCTCACCGCCGAGCTGTTCATCCGCTGGCTGGAGATCTTTCGCCATCTGGAAACAGCCGGCTATCTGGCGGTGGGGCTGGTGGGCCTGCGGCTGTTGCTGCGGGTGCTGCTCCCCAACCTGCTGCTGCCCGACTGGTCGTTGCTGCTGCTGGTGGCCGCCCTGTTCGCCTGGGGCTTTTCCTCCCGGCAGCCGGTGTTGGCGGAGCCTCTGCCCGAGGGCGGCCCGCGACCGTGAGCCTGCGGATCGAGCTGCGGCAGATCGAAACGGACCAGCTGCTGGCCCGACTGGATCTCGACTCGTTGGCGGAGGTGCCGCAGCCGGGCCGCTGGCTGCAGCACGACGGCATCAGTTATCTCGTGCTGCAGCGGCGGCACCGCTATCAGCTGCTGGGAGCCCGCTATGAGTTGCGCTCCGTGGCGCTGCAGGTGCGCCAGCAGCGCCAACCCAGGGATGCCCGCCCTTGGCGAGGCGGCTGGGTGATCGGCGATCCCTCCTGCCGCTTCAATGCCCGCACGCCGCTGCTGCGTTGTGCCGTGTTGCCGGAAGGCCCGTGCGAACGCTGTGCCCACTTTCTGCCGCGGCGGGAAATGGGAGGTTGAATCCCGGTCCAGCCTCCAGGGGTCTGGGCCGCGTTCAGCAGCGCCCCTAGGCTGAACGTTCTGTCGACAGGGTTCCGATCAACGCTTCCGCTCCCCAGCCCATCCGACGCCATCGCCAGGCCCAGTCCGGCAACGGCGCCCCACCTTTGAGGCGCGCCACGTCCGGGCTGGCGGTGCCCCAGGACCAGACGGTTCCCCTGGTTGCCGCCGGCAGCACCGCTCCGGTCGCGGGGTTGGCGGCCGATTTTGCCTTGCTGGGCCTGTCCGAACCGCTCCTCAAGGCCGTTGCCGGCAAGGGGTACCGTTCCCCCTCCCCGATCCAGCGCCAGTGCATCCCGGCGGTGTTGGAGGGTCGTGATGTGATGGCCGCCGCCCAGACGGGCACTGGCAAAACCGCCGGCTTCACCCTGCCGATGCTGGAGCGGCTGCGGCACGGCCCCCACGCC
>JBKDOR010000004.1:0-63355 GCA_046342775.1 Synechococcaceae cyanobacterium | reverse complement strand
CTGGCCCGGCTCGGGTTGTTGTTTCAACCAGTTTTTCAGCATCCATCCCCTCCCTGTCATGTCCAGCAACGGAAGACTCGTCGGTCTGAAGGCTCCCGGTTTCACCGCCACCGCTGTAGTCGATCAGGAATTCAAGGAGATTTCCTTGTCCGACTACCTCGGTAAATACGTGGTACTGTTTTTCTATCCGCTCGATTTCACATTCGTGTGCCCGACGGAGATCACCGCTTTCAGCGATCGCTACGCTGATTTCTCCAGCCGCAACACCGAAGTTCTGGGGGTTTCGGTGGATAGTCAGTTCAGCCACCTGGCCTGGATCCAAACCGATCGCAAGCAGGGCGGCATCGGCGACATCGCCTATCCACTGCTTGCCGATCTGAAAAAAGACATCGCCCGGGCCTACAACGTGCTCGACGAGGAGGCAGGTGTGGCCCTGCGCGGCCTGTTCATCATCGATCCCGATGGTGTGATCATGCACAGCACGATCAACAACCTGCCCGTGGGTCGCAGTGTTGATGAAACCCTGCGGGTGTTGCAGGCCTTCCAGCACATCCGCAACAACCCCGATGAGGTTTGCCCCGCCAACTGGACCCCCGGCGAGAAGACCATGAACCCCGACCCCGTCCGCAGCAAGGATTTCTTCGCGGCGATTGGTTGAGGCACCTAAGGGGGTTGAGGGAGGTTCCTCTCCCTCGCCCCCAAGACACGCACACTCTCCAAATCTCAGGAAGGATTACTCAGCGCAATTGAGGGTCCGCCGTCGTTTGCGGATTTTCGTTGAAGCGGGCGAAACAACCTTGTCAGGTCCCTCACCAGAGCGAACTGTCAGAGCAACGATTGTTCAGGCCAACGATCACTCAAACCAGCCTGAGAGTGCCCCGCCGACCATCGATTTGCGCCAGGCGACCCAACGGCAACGCCATGTTGGGCTGGCCATGGCCCACCGGCAGCCGCCCGACCACCGGCACCCCGAGATCCAGCAAGCGCTCCTGGAGCACCTCCTCCATGGTCAGATCTCCGGGGAGCACGTCATCTTCCTTCCAGCTGAACCGCCCCACTCCCACCCCCGCCACCGCTCGCAACAGCCCCGCGGTGCGCCACTGGGTGAGCAGCCGATCGATGCGATAGGGCGCCTCCCCGGTGTCCTCAATCACCAGCACACAGCCGCGCAGGTCGGGCAACCACGGCGTGCCGATCAGATGGGTCGCCACCGTGAGGTTGGTCACCACCAGGGGGCCCGTGCCGATGCCTCCGCCCCAGCCCTTGCCCTGCAGGGGTTCCAGCGGCTGCCCCCGCAGCAACGCCTGGAGCCGCTCCCAGGCGGCCCCCTCGCTGCTGCAGCTGGCGTGCACAGCGCCCCCCAGACCTGCCGCCATCCAGGCCAGCAGCAGGGCGCTCGCATCGGAGAAGCCCACCAGCCAGCGGGGCTGTGGCGGCGGCCTCCAACCGCTCTCCAACAGCCGGGCACTGCCCCATCCCCCCGCCACACAGAACACCGCCGCAATCGCTGGATCCCGCAGCGCCCGATCCAGCGCCCGCAGCCGCAGGGCATCCGGGGCGGAGAACCAGCGCCAGCGCTGGGCGGCGCTGAGGCTGGAGCGGCGCTCCAGCTGCCAGCCGGCGCCGCTCAACCGCTCCGCCAGGCGTAAGGCTTCCGGATCTGGATCCTCCCACCAGGTTCCGGGCGCCACCGCCGCCACCCGGCTGCCCCTGGCCAGGGGTGGCGGCAACGCCAGCGCCTCAGGAGCGGCGAGCCGCCGCCCAGGGTCGAGCATCGCCTGATCGAGCCCCGCCTGATCCAGCACGCTCTGATCCAGTACGGTCTGATCCAGCACGGCTTGATCCAGCACCGCCTGGTCAAGATCAGCCCGGCCTGGCCCCGCTTCGCCCCGGGACCCCTGCTTCGCCAAGGCCACTGGATTGGCCAGGGCCAGCTGGCCGATCGTCGGCAGGCTCGCCAGGGCGGGGATCGCCCGCAGCAGATCCCGCCGCCGCATGGCTCAGTCCAATGCCCCGGCCAACAACCGCCGACCATCCAGGCCGCCGGTGAGGGGATCGCAGGCCCTCTCCGGATGGGGCATCAGCCCCAGCACGTTGCCCTCCGGGTTGCAGAGGCCCGCCACATCAGCCACCGAACCGTTGGGGTTGCGGACATAGCGCAGCACCAGGCAACCCTGGGCCTCCAGCTCCGCCAACGGGCCGGGCTCGATCTGATAACGCCCCTCACCGTGGGCGATCGGCAGCTCGATGCGTTCGCCGGCGCCGTAGTGCCGCAGCCAGCGGCAGGGCCCCGGACGCACCTCCAGCGGGGTGGGTTCACACAGGAAGTGGAGGTCGCGGTTGCGGGTGAGGGCGCCTGGCAGCAGGCCCAGCTCGGTGAGCACCTGGAAGCCATTGCAGATGCCGAGCACCGGGCCGCCAGCGGCGGCAAAGCGTTGCACCGCCGCCAGCACCGGCGCGAACCGGGCGATCGCGCCGCAGCGCAGGTAGTCGCCGTAGCTGAAGCCTCCGGGGAGGATCACGGCGGCAATCCCCTCCAGGTCCGTTTCTTCATGCCAGAGAAAGCGGCAGGGATGGCCGAGCTGCCCCTCCATGGCCCAACGCACATCCCGGTCGCAGTTGGAGCCGGGAAACACCACGATGCCGATCGTCATGTCTGGTTCTCAGTCGGCATCGCCGATTTCGAGGCTCCAGTCCTCGATCACGGGATTGGCCAGCAGACGGTCGCTCAGCAGCTCCAGCTGGGCCTGGGCGGTCTGGCGATCCGGGGCCTCCAGATCCACCTCGATCGCCTTGCCGATGCGCAGGCGGCGCACGCCACTGACGCCCAGGCGCCCCGCGGCAGCCCGGGTGGCCTCGCCGGCGGGATCAAGGACGGAGGGGCGCAGGGACACCTGCACGCGGGCGTTGTAGAGGGGCACCGGGTCGCGGGAATTTGTTAAATCTTGGCAGCCGGCCCGCCCTGGCCTCGTCGCCGGCGCCAGCTTGGAGAAGTCCCGCCGCGCAGCGGCCCGTGCTGGCGCCTCTCTCGATCGCTCGCCCTCTTGTGCCGCTGGCGCTGCCGCCCTGGCTGACGGCGGTCCTGTTGCTGCTGATGGTGCTGGTGGGGCCGGTGCGGGCTGGCGAGAACCTGCGCGTGCCCCTGGAGTGCCGCCTCGGCCAGGGGCCCTGGCTCCCCTGCGCCATGGAGGTGCGCAAGATCGGCGAGGACTGGCAGCTGGTGATCGGCGGTCGCCGCATCGGTTTCCGGCACGACCAGCGCGGATCCTTGCGCATGCGCAAGCCCGGCAGCGACTGGCGCCTGGTGGACAGCCGCTGGATCGAGGACTCCAGCCTCTGCTGGGATGGCGTGTGCGCCCGCGGCGACATTCCGCTCGATTAGAGCCCTTCGATCAGGGCCCCTCGGGAGGGCCGCTGGAGCCGGCGTTGGCCCGCTGTTCAGACTTCGCTGAATAGCCCGGCTGAGCTCAATCAACGGACTGAAAGGTCTGTGGACTGAAAGGACAGACGAAGCCGGCCCCTAAAGCCCCGCCAGGGCCTGGGACACCTGATCGGCATGGGCCTCGGCCGTGAGCAGCACCAGCTCCAGCTGATCCGTGCCATCGGCGCCAACCTCGCCTTCGTACCAGCTGTCAAAGCGCGGGCCGACCGCCTGGATCTGCAGCAGCCGTTTCTTGCCGCTCTGCTGCCACCGCCCTTTCAGGCGCAGCACGGGCTGGGTTGCGATCAGCCGCCGCAACTGGTGTTCCAGCTGCTCACGCTGCCAGGTGCCCTGGCGCCGCAGCACCAGGGAACGCATCGCCACATGGCGGTGGTCGTGGGGCTCACGGTCTTGGTCGTGATGGTCTTGGTCGTGATGGTTGTGGTGATGAGCACCATGGTCGCGGTCGCGGTCGCGCTCGTGGTCGTGGTGCGTGTGCTCGTGAAGGGTCCGAGCGTGCTCGGCGTGGTTCTGGGGGGCGTCGTCGTGTGGGAAGTCGTCCTGGGGAGCCTCGCCGTGGGTTTCGTGATCGTGAGGCTCGTGATCGCGAGGCTCCTGGAGCGGCGCCTGATCGATCAGCAGCTCCACGGGCGCCACGCCGTGGGCGATGGTGAGCACCGCAGTGCCCGGACGCAGATGGGGCGTCAGGCGTTGCCGAACCGAATCAATGGCTGGCGGTTCCAGCAGATCCGCCCGGCTGACCAGCACCAGATCAGCGGCAGCCAGCTGGTCCTCAAACAGCTCCTCAATCGCCACCAGGTGGTCGAGGCTGGGATCGGCGCGGCGCTGGGCCTCCACCGCCTCGCCATCGCCCACCACATGGCCTTGGGCCAGGGCTTCGCCATCCACCACCGTCACCACGGCATGCACCCGGCAGCGGCCGCGGATCTCCGGCCAGCTAAAGGCGTCGACCAGCGGTTCCGGCAAGGCCAGGCCGCTGGTCTCCACCACGATCCCGTCTAGCTGATCCGCCCGCTCCAGCAGGCGCAGCATGGTGGGCAGGAACTCCTCCTGCACGGTGCAGCACAGGCAGCCGTTGGCCAGCTCCACCAGCCGACCCTCCAGCTCCTCCTCCGGGCAGAAGCCGCAACTGGCGATCAGCTCGCCATCGATGCCCACCTCGCCGAACTCGTTGACCACCACGGCCAGGCGGGCCTGGCCCTGGCGCAGCAAATGCCGCAACAGGGTGGTTTTGCCAGCGCCAAGGAAGCCGGTCACCACCGTGACCGGCAGCCGCCGCTCTTGAAGCAGCCCCATCTCAGCCCACCAGGGCGGACCAGGTCCAGGCGGCCCCGATGCCGAGCAGGGCGCCGGCCAGCAGCTGGCGACGCGGCAAAGGCAGACCCGCCAGGGCCCGGCGCAGCAGGGTGAGCGAGAGCAGCAGCAGGGCTCCCTGGCTCAGCAGCAGCCCCAGCAGGTAGTAGCCCAGCGGGCCGGCGGTCCAGCCGATCACGCTGGCGCTGAACAGATAGCCATGCAGGGCGAAGGCCGGCGCCAGCAGCCAGATCGGCAGCCGCTGCAGCATCACCAAAGCCAGCAGCACCAGGGTGAAGGAACCGAATCCCTCGGCTCCCGGCAGGCCAGGAAGCACCAGGCCCACCAAACTGCCGATCAGGGAGGTGGCCAGCAGGCTGAGCATCCAGCTGGCGCGCTGGCGCAGGCCCACCAGCGACAGCGCCAACAGGAACAGCAGGTGATCGGGACCCAGCACCGGATGGGCCAGGCCGCTGAGCAGTCCGTTGAGCGGTGACGGAGGCAGCTTCAGCAGATCCATCAAGTGGTGAGCGGAGGCTGGAGCCGCCATGGAGAGGCTGAGGCCGATGGCCAGCAGCGGCAGGGCCCCGGCGAGCGCCACAGAGGCGATGGTGGCGGGGGCAAGCCCGAACCATGGGCGATTGGGGGCCGCGTTGCGCTGTTCACGCACAACGGCAACCCCCGGGAGGGGATGTGTATTCATGCCTGGAACCGGTCCGCGCCGGTGGGTGGGGTGAGGTCCGGTGGGCGTTCTGGCTGGATTCCCTGATGGGAATCATCACAGCTGCGGGACAGCGCCGGATTCGCACCGGACTTTCCCCTTTTTCCGAGGGCGATGGCCTCCCTGGAACCGGTTGGGGCTGAATCTACTCAGCCTTCGGACACCCCAGGCTCTCGCGGGTGTCCACGCCGCTGCGGGCGTTGCTGCCGCTGGCCCGGGCGCAGAGGGCGCGCCGTTCCGGCAGGTCCAGCACGGCGTCGCTGAAGTCGGCCCCGGCGATCTGGGCCCCTTTGAAGTGGCTTTGCATCAGCATGGCGTTGCGCAGGTTGGCGCCGCGCAGGTCGGCGTCATCGAAGCGGCTGGCGAAGGCCACCGCATCCTCCAGATCGGCCTCGCGCAGATCCACCCGCCGCAGGCTGCTGCCGTTGAACACGGCGCCGCGCAGATCCGCGGCGCTGAGATTGAAGTCGTCCAGGGTCTGCTTGAGGAACTCCCCCTGCCGCAGGTTGCGGCCGTGCTGATCGGGGTCGAGATCCTGGAGAGAACGTTGGGCCCGCAGTTCCGGGGCCGTGATCGCCTGGGCCGGCCGGATCGCCAGGGGGCCGACCGGTGCCGCCGCCGGCCAGGGCGCCAGAAGCGCCAGCGGCAGCAGCACGGCAAGGGCCGCCCGGCGCAGGGTGCCGCTGAGGCGGTTGAGGAAGAGAGCCATCGCGACACCATTACGCTGCGGGGCCAAGCTATGGCAGGCATGGCCATGTCCCTGCGGGTGGTGGTGCCGCCCCACCCCTTGATCGCCCACTGGTTGACGCTGCTGCGGGACCGGGAGACGCCATCGCCCCTGTTTGCCACCGCCATGGCGGAACTGGGCCGCTGGCTCACCTACGAGGCCGTGCGCGACTGGCTGCCGGAACGGTCGGTGCGCATCGAAACCCCCCTGGCCGCCTGCGATGGACGGGTGGTGGACGGCACGGTGCCGGTGCTGGCGATTCCGGTGCTGCGCGGCGGCCTGGGGCTCTGGCAGGGGGCGCTGGGGGTGCTGCCCGCGGCCCGGGTGGCCCATGTGGGCCTCGAGGTGCCGGGGCTGGATCAGCCTCCCCATTGGTACCTCGATGATCTTCCCGGTCGCATCGGCGAGCGGGTGGGCGTGCTGGTGTTCCTGCCGGTTCTGGCCCGCGGCGCCACCCTGGTCGCCGTGCTCGACCGCCTTGCCCAGCTCGGCGTGCGGGGCCCGCGGCTGCGGGTGATCACCAGCGTGGCCTCGGCACCCGGGCTCAAACACCTGGGCGAACACCACCCAGAGCTCACGCTCTATGCCGCTTGCATCGATCCAGAGCTCAATGCCGAGGGGTGGGTGCTGCCGGGCTTCGGCGACGCGGCCCGCCGCCTGTATGCCCACCGGGCTCCTGACCTCGAATGAGCTGCCCGGTCCGCGGCTTCTCCCTAGGCTGAAAGAACGCCTCACCGCCGCGCTGATGCCAGACATCCGGCCCACCGCACCGTCGGCCACTGCTCCGTCGTCCACCGGCAGCGCCTTGGTGCTGAGCGCCCTGGTCGGAGCGGTCGCCGGGGCCGCGGGGCTGGCCTGGTGGCTGCTGAGCGAGGCGGAACGCCGGCGCCAGAGCGATCAACAGCGGCGCCTGCTGCGGCTCTCGCGCTCCCAGGGGCTGGCCAGCGGCGAGGAGCTCCTCGACGGCGCCCAGCCGGCCCCAAGCGAGGCGCACGATCCCACCGCGATCGCCGAGGGGCCGCTGCGGGATCGCGTGCTCCAGTTGAACCGCGCCATCGAGGAGGTTCGCCGCCAGCTCGAGGCATTGCAGACCCACTCCTGAACCGGCAGCCAGGCGGGCGCCACCTGGGCGACCTCATCAGGGGCACCTCATCAGGCCCACGTCATCGGGGTCAACCCACCAGGGCCAACTCATCAGGGCGACGTCTGCGGCGAGTCAGCATCGAGGCATCGCCAGCCTCAAGGCATCGCCAGCATCAAGGCATCGCCAGCATCGAAGCATCGCCAGCATCGAGGCATCGTCAGCGGGGTGACGGGCGTCTCGGTAGGTTTCCAGCCACCGTCCGTTCGCACCCACCATGCTGCGCTCCGCCGCCATCACCCAGGGCATCCAGCGCTCGCCCAACCGGGCGATGCTCCGTGCCGTCGGCTTCGGCGACGACGATTTCAGCAAACCGATCATCGGCATCGCCAATGGTTACAGCACGATCACCCCGTGCAACATCGGCCTCAACGATCTGGCCCTGCGCGCTGAGAGTTCAGCCCTGGCGGCTGGCGCCATGCCCCAGATGTTCGGCACGATCACGGTGAGCGATGGCATTTCGATGGGCACGGAGGGGATGAAGTATTCCCTGGTGAGCCGGGAGGTGATCGCCGATTCGATCGAAACCGCCTGCAATGCTCAAAGCATGGATGGCTTGCTGGCGATTGGCGGCTGCGACAAGAACATGCCAGGGGCCATGCTGGCGATGGCCCGGATGAATATCCCGGCGGTGTTTGTTTACGGTGGCACGATCAAACCTGGCAAACTTGGAGCCTGCGATTTAACAGTCGTCAGTGCTTTTGAGGCCGTCGGCCAATACAGTGGCGGCAAGATCGATGCGGAACAACTCACGGCGATCGAGAAGAATGCCTGCCCTGGAGCTGGAAGCTGCGGTGGCATGTTTACGGCGAACACCATGAGTGCCGCCTTCGAGGCGATGGGCCTGAGCTTGCCCTACAGCTCCACGATGGCGGCTGAGGATCCGGAAAAGGCTGAGAGCGCGGCCCGCAGTGCTGAGGTTCTTGTGCAGGCGATCGAGCAGAACATCCGCCCCCGCGATCTGCTCAGCCGCGAGGCCTTTGAAAATGCCATCAGCGTGATCATGGCGGTGGGGGGGTCCACCAACTCGGTGTTGCATTTGTTGGCAGTGGCCCGCACCGCCGGCGTACCCCTCAGCATCGATGACTTCGAGACCATTCGCCAGCGGGTTCCGGTGATCTGCGACCTCAAGCCCAGCGGCCGGTTCGTCACGGTGGATCTGCACCAGGCAGGCGGCATCCCCCAGGTGATGAAGCTGCTGCTGGATGCCGGCCTGCTGCATGGTGACTGCCGCACCGTGGAGAACAAGAGCCTGCGGGAGGTGCTGGCGGCGGTGCCCAGCGAGCCGCCAACGGACCAGGAGGTGATCCGCCCCTTGAACCGCCCCCTCTATCCCCAGGGGCACCTGGCGATTCTCAAGGGCAACCTGGCCAGCGAGGGGTCTGTCGCCAAGATCAGCGGCGTCAAGAATCCTTCGCTCACCGGCCCCGCCCGGGTGTTCGAGAGCGAGGAGGAAGCGCTGGCGGCGATCCTCGCCAAGCAGATCCGCCCCGGCGATGTGGTGGTGATTCGCTACGAAGGTCCCGTTGGCGGACCGGGCATGCGCGAGATGTTGGCCCCTACGGCGGCGATCATCGGCGAGGGGTTGGGGGATTCGGTGGCGCTGATCACCGATGGGCGCTTTTCCGGAGGCACCTACGGCATGGTGGTGGGGCATGTGGCGCCGGAGGCGGCGGTGGGAGGCACCATCGCCCTGGTCAAGGAGGGCGACAGCATCAGCGTCGATGCCCACGCCCTGACGATTGCGCTGAATGTGAGCGAGGCGGAGCTTGAACAACGGCGCGCCGCATGGCGGCGACCTGAGCCCCGCTATCGCACGGGTGTTCTGGGCAAGTACGCCCGACTCGTGAGCAGCAGCAGCCAGGGAGCCGTCACCGACCAGATCTGAGTTCCCGCCAGCTGGGGAACTGGAGTGCACTGAATTGAAAAAAGCCGCTCCGGGCAGAGCGGCTTCGTAGGGATATAGGCCGGTTGATTAAATCGGAGCGGCGGGATTTGAACCCACGACCCCCACTACCCCAAAGTGGTGCGCTACCAAGCTGCGCTACGCCCCGGCAGAATGAAGTTATCACAGCGGCCGGGGGTCCGAGCCGGGGAGGCGGCGCAGCAGTTGCCGCGTGAGTTGCTCCCGGTTGTGGCGGCTGTAGCCGGGGATCCCCTGCTGCCGTGCCAGCTGTCGCAGCTCACGCAGATGCATGGAGGCCAGCCGCAACTCCGGCAAGCGTCGCCAGGCCTGGGCCGTGACCGGCAACTCTGATCCCTCCCGCCCCTCGCGGAACCCAAGCCAGGCCCCCCCCGCCATCCATTCCGGCACAAGCACGAACAGCACGGCCAGGAGTCCATAAAGTTCCACGAGCCCCCGGGGCAGGGGGTGGAGCTGGCGCAGCGGCCTCTCTCGCCGCTCGACTTTGTCGTCGTCGGGGTCAGCCATTCAGACCCCGTCGGGCGGCAGTGCTCGGGGGGAGGCAGGCTGGCTGGGGTTGACCGCCGGAGCAGGACTGGTGCGCCAGAGCAGAGGCTCTTCTGTTGACGGCGTCAGGCGAGCCGTCCACAAGGCGACGGCGAAGCACAACAGCACCGTGATCGCCAACGAGACGATCACAACCCGATCGGGTAGTGGATTCATGCGACTTCGGTGCGCAGGCAGGTGAGTTTGGGGTTGAACGGATCCAGCTTCGATTGGTCGAGCGTCAATTCGTCGCCCTTCAACATCACCATCAGCATGTCATTGCGGTAGAGCAAACCGGAATGAATGTTGGCGTCGCGGAACAGGGTGGTGCGCATCCCGCGAGTGAACATCGAGGCTTGGGAGTCGTTGCGTTCGAGCGTGACGACGGCGCGGTCGCTGCACAGATACTTCTCTTTGGCATCGTATTGCTCCCACCATGGCGAGCTGAAGCCCACCAGGGTGTGGCTGAACAGGGCGAATCCGAGACTCAGCAGCGTTGTGGACACAGACCGTCAAGGGAGAGGGATGGGGGTGTTGTCGCCGCGCAGGATGCAATGGGGGATCGACCAGTCGTAGTGCTCCCAGACGCTGTCGGGGAGTTGGTAAGCGGCTCCGGGAAACTGCCCCAGGCTCATGCCTGTGGGCTGGGCGGAACAGTAGGGACGACTGCCCGGTTTGGCGAGATATTGCTGGTGGTAGGGCTCGGCGGCATGAAAGCGCTGGCCGCTGGCGATTTCGGTGGTGATCGCTCCCCTTGCCGCGGCGCCCAGAAGCCCGGCGTAATGGTCGCGACTGGCAAGGGCCAGCTGGAGATCGGCCGCGTCATCCACGTAAATCACCGAGCGGTATTGGCTGCCGCGATCGTTGCCTTGGCGGTTGCCCTGGGTGGGGTCATGGCACTCCCAGAAAAGGCGCAGCAGGTCGCTGAAGTGGACCATGCCGCGGTCCCAGACGACCCGAACCACTTCGGCGTGGCCGGTGTGGCCGGCGCAGACCGCCGCATAGCTGGGGTTGTCCAGATGTCCGCCGGCGTAGCCGACCGCCGTGGTGATCACCCCCGGCAGGCGCCAAAAGCCCTTCTCGGCTCCCCAGAAACAACCGCATCCGAACTGGGCTTCCCCCTGCCCCGCCGCCGGGGGCTCCAGGATCGGCGAACCGAGGACCGCGTGACGTTGGTCGCCGGCTACGGCGGATGTTGTGTTGAACAAGCCGTACACGGGCGTCATCCTGAAGCACTGCGAGCCTAGGAACCGCCGTCCAGGGGCTGCGACGGCACCAGGGCGATGTGGTTGAGCAACGTGGTGGTAAAGGCGAACAGCAGAAACGGGAGTGACAGCACCAGGATCAACCCCACCCCCACCAAGGCGAACAGCGGCCGGCTGGCCCCCATCAATGCCAGCCCGGCCGCCAGGCTGGCGAAGATCACGCCCATCCAGATCAGGATCTGACCGTAGATATCTCCAAACGTCAGGGTGCAGCGCAACGCAAAAGCTTGGTTGGCCGGCAGCGGTGTCGGAGCCATGGCGGGGCCTTGATGAACTCCCAGAGTGGCGAGCCGACGGCGTTGCTGGCCTCTGGCTCAACAACTCGTTGGAGGTCTCTCACACGCGCTCAGGCCACCTGCAGCCGCTCCACCTGTTCCCGCTCCCACAGGCGGCGGTAGGTCCCATCCTGGTTGAGCAGCTCAGCATGGTGGCCCTGCTGCACCAGTTGGCCCTGATCCAGCACCAGGATGCGATCACAGGCAGCTGCCGCCGAGAGCTGATGGCTGATCATCAGCACGGTGCGGCGCTGCTGTCGGCGCACCTCCGCCAGGATGGCCGCGGCGGTGCTGTTGTCCACGCTGGCCAGGGCATCGTCCAACACCAGCACAGGGGCTTGCAGCAACAGGGCGCGGGCGAGGGCCGTGCGCTGGCGTTGGCCACCGCTCAGGGTGATGCCCCGTTCGCCCACCAAGGTGTCGAAGCCATCGGGGAACCCGCGGATGTCGTCCTCCAGCCGGGCCTGGTGAGTGGCCTGGCTCACCTGCTCCAGGGTAGCCTCGGGATCGCCATAGCGCACATTGTCGGCGAGGCTGGCGGTGAACAAAAAGCCCTCCTGGGGCACGATCGCCACCTGCAGGCGCAGCGCGCTCAGCGCCAGGTTGGTGATGTCGAGGTCGTCGAGGAACAGCTGGCCTGTCGACACCTCCACCATGCGGCCGAGGGCACGGGCCAAGGTGGTTTTGCCGCAACCGATCGGTCCCACCACCGCCACCATCTCGCCGGGGGCGATCCGAAAATTGAGGTTCTGCAGCGCCGGGCGGTTCTGTCCCTGATAGCGAACCGTCAGGTTCCGAGCCTCGATGGCGCCCCGCACCAGAGCCGGCGGCGGCGTGGGCTGGGCCGGCGAGACGATCGCCGGTTGGCGCCGCAGCAGATCTTCGATGCGCTCCAAGCTCACCTGGCCGGTCTGGAAAGTGCTCAGGGTGAAGCCCAACAGGGCCGTGGGAAACACCAACCGCTCGACGTAGAGGATCAGGGCGACGAGGTCGCCGAGGCTGAGCTGACCGCTGGCCAGCTGGCTGCTGCCAAGACCCAGCAGCAGCAGCAGGCTGAAGGATGACAGCCCCTCCAACAACGGGAAGAGGGTGCTGCGGGTGCGGGCCAGATTCAGGGCCGCGTCGCGATAGCCGCGATTCAACCGGGCGAACGATGCTTGCTCGTGGTTTTCCTGGCCGTAGATCTTGATGGCGCCGATGCCGCTGAGGTCCTCCTGCACCAGGTCGCTCAGGGCCGCCAACGCCTGCTGCTGGGCCCGTTGTTGCCCCATCATGCGGCCGCCGAACAGCCGCACCGTGACCAACAGGACCGGGTACACGGCGATGGCCGCCAAGCTGAGCCAGGGGTCGATCAGCAGCATCGCCGGCAGTGTCAGCGCGTAGGCCAACGCGGTGTTGCTGAGGCTGAGCACCGCAAATCCCAGCAGGCGCCGCACGTTTTCCACATCACTGGTGGCGCGGCTGATCACTTCGCCGCTGCCGAGGCCCTGCACCCAGGCTGGCTCCTGGCGCAGCAGATGGTTGAAGATCTGCAGCTTCAGCTCGCTCTCCACCTGGCGGCCGACGCCGAACACCAGCATGCGGGAGCTGAGCCGCACCGTTGCCATCAGTGTGGCCAGACCCACCAGCAGCAGGGCATCCCGCAGCAACACCTGCATCGAAAAGCCGCGGTGCAGGTGGTTGATGACCGATCGCACCAGCAGCGGCAACGCCACGCCCAACAGGTTGACGACCACCAGGGCCACGACCCCCATCAGGACGGTGCGCCGATGGGGCCGCAGGTGGCGCCAAATGAGTTCAAGCCTGAGGGCTGCCATGGGGAGTTCTTCAGCCCGGCCCTGCTTACCCTACCGATGTCACGAGGCGGTCCCGGCGATGCAGGAGCAAAACCACCCGCTGCACAGCAGCGACCGGCTCACCGTGGATCGGCTGCTGGCGGTGGTCACCCCCGCCGATGAACATCTGGTGGACGCGGCTCGGCTGCTGATGCGCTTTGAGGGCTTCCCGGGCGCTCAGGACATCCGGGATGATCTCGGCAAGGTGCTGCGCCTCTGGAACCTCGATCGCGACGCTCTGCATCAACGCACCCGTGCGATCTGGGCGGCCGGATTCCGGCCCGCTCCCGCCCAGGCCGAAGCGGTGGGTTCCGGTTTTGATACGGCCGCGGATGACTCGGCCTGAGCGGCGCCTCGGTTGTGGGCCAAGGCCCCGCTGCGCCAGATCGGAGCTGCGCCGCAACCGTTGACCGCAGCGGCGCGGCAATGGCCATGCCCCGGATCGATTCTGAGCATGTCTCCCGTGCAGGGCTCTCTGTTTCGCTGACGGATCGCCAGATCGGGCCTCTTCGGGGGATAGTGGAAAGGTCCCCATCACCCGGCCCGGCGTGCTTCGCACCCGGGCTTTTTTTTGTCTAGCCAGGCGACGACTGGATTTTGAGCAATGCCGCTGGCTGCCGGCACGGACGAATTCGCCATCGGCTCAACGGGGGCGTGGCGGGGCCGAACGCGGTGCCGCCACGGTGCAGGGCGCTCCGATCAGGCCGAGAGCCCCTGTCCCAGCCCCGCGAAGGAGCTTCGGCGCCGCCCCTCAGGACTTCCTTAGGGTGATTTGCAGCGTCCCTGCAGCGATGGCTGAACCACTCCCCTGGCCCCTCCTGCTGGAGCGACTGCTCCAGGGTGGGCGCCTGGGGGCCGATGGGGCCGAACAGCTGATGCGCGGCTGGCTGGAGCAGCGCTTGGAACCGGTCCAGACCGGAGCGTTTCTCGCCGCTCTGCGGCTGCGACCCCTCGACGGCGAAGAGCTGGCGGCGATGGCCCGCCTGTTGCGCCAGGCCTGTCCACTGCCCTGTGAACGCCCCCCCTTGGCCTTGGTTGACACCTGCGGCACTGGCGGCGATGGGGCCGACAGCTTCAACATCTCCACCGCCGTGGCGTTCACCGCCGCGGCCTGCGGCGTGAAGGTGGCCAAGCACGGCAATCGCAGCGCCAGCGGCCGGGTGGGATCCGCCGATGTGCTGGAGCGGCTGGGGTTGCAGCTCACCGCTCCCGCCGCGGAGGTGATGGCGGCCCTGCCTCGGGTGGGCGTGAGCTTTCTGTTCGCCCCGGCCTGGCATCCGGCCCTCGTGAGCCTGGCGGGGCTGCGTCGCAGCTTGGGGGTGCGCACGCTCTTCAATTTGCTCGGCCCCCTGGTGAACCCACTCCATCCGGAGGGCCAGGTGCTGGGGGTGGCACGGCCTGAGTTGCTCGACCCGATGGCCGAGGCCCTGGCCCAACTCGGCCTGCGCCGCGCCGTTGTGGTTCATGGCTGCGACGGGCTTGATGAGGCCTCACTGGCGGGGGTCAATGCCTTGCGGCTGCTCGATCATGGCCGCATTCGCACGGAATCCCTCGATCCGGCGACCCTCGATCTGGAGGTCGCGCCGAATGAGGCCCTGCGCGGTGGGGATGTGGCCACCAACGCCGCGATCCTGGAGGCGGTGTTGCGCGGCGGGGGCAGCCGCCCCCAGCGCGACGTGGTGATCCTCAACACCGCCCTGGTGCTCTGGGCGGCGGAGGCGGTGCCCAGCATCGCCGCGGCGCTGCCCCGGGTCCGGGAGGCTCTGGCTGCAGGGGAACCCTGGCGGCGCCTTGAATCCCTGCGGGCCCAACTCGGCCCGGTTGTTGCGGGATGATCAGCCCATCTGCTCTCCGGCCTTGACCACTCCAGCCCGAGACGCCCAGCTGGTGCTCGCCGATGGCACCCTGCTGCGCGGTGAATCGTTCGGCGCCCGGGGCCTGGCCATCGGCGAGGTGGTGTTCAACACCGGCATGACCGGATATCAGGAGGTGATGACCGATCCCAGTTACGCCGGCCAACTGGTGGTGTTCACCTATCCGGAGCTGGGCAACACGGGCGTGAATCCCGCCGACCAGGAGGCCGATCACCCCTATGTGCGGGGCGTGATCGCCCGCCAGCTGGCCCCCCGCGCCAGCAACTGGCGGGCGGAGGAGGAGCTGGAGCAGTGGTTGAGGCGCCACGGCGTGGTGGGCATCCGCGGGGTCGACACACGGGCCCTGGTGCGCCATCTGCGCGAGGGTGGCGCCATCAATGGGGCGATCAGCAGCGACGGCCGCACACCCAGCGAGCTGCTGGCGCTGGTGCGCGAAGCACCTTCGATGCAGGGTCTGAACCTGGCTGCCAGCGTGAGCACCCGTGAGGCCTATCGCTGGTCCAGCCTCTGCGCCGCCGGTTTCGACACCCGCCCCCGCACGGTTCCGGAACGCCCCTACCGGGTGGTGGCGATCGACTTCGGCATCAAGCGGGCCATTCTGGAACGGCTGGTGGCTCACGGCTGCGAAGTCACCGTTCTGCCCGCCGATGTCTCGGCGGAGGTGGTGCTGGCGGAACGACCGGAAGGGGTGTTTCTCTCCAATGGGCCTGGCGATCCGGCCGCCGTGGAATCGGGCATCGCCCTCACCCGGGAGTTGTTGCGTGATCCCGGCCTGCCCATCTTCGGAATCTGCCTGGGGCATCAGATCCTGGGTCTGGCCTTGGGTGGCAAGACCTACAAGCTGAGTTACGGCCACCGCGGTCTCAATCACCCCTGCGGCCGAGACGGCAGCGTCGAGATCACCAGCCAGAACCACGGCTTCGCCCTCGATCCCGATTCGCTTGCGGCGGAGCGGGTGGAGATCACCCATCTCAACCTCAACGACCGCACGGTGGCGGCCCTGGCCCTGCGGGACCAGCCCGTGTTCGGCGTGCAGTACCACCCGGAGGCCAGTCCCGGACCCCACGACGCCGACCACCATTTCGGCCGCTTCGTGGACTTGATGCTGCGGCGCCGCTGAGCGGCCGTTGCCGCACAGGTGCGGTTTTGTGTCGAGTTCTGCAGGCTGCGCCAACCTCCCTACACTCTGGCCGAGTGCCATGCCGGGGGCTGGATCGATCAACGACCTGCAGCGACTGACCGTATCCCTGCGCGGAGGCTGCGAGCGTCGGCCGCAATGCCTGCTGTTCAGCTTCACCGGGCAGCTGGATGCCTATTCCGACAAACAGTTCAGCTCCTTCATCGCCGAGCGGATCACGGATGCTCACCAGCCGATCGTGCTGGATCTGAGCCGCATCGACTTCCTTGATTCCTCTGGCCTGGGCGCCCTGGTGCAACTCGCCAAGGACCGCAACACCAGCAAGGCCCCCTTTCTGATCGTGGGCAACGCCCGCGTCATGCAGACCGTGAAACTGGTGCGCCTGGAGGATTTCCTTCACCTCCAACCCGATCTCGACACCGCCCTTGGCCGGCTCAACGCCGCCTGAAGCCGCTTCGGCAACGGGCTGGCTGGCGGGCATCGTCCCCCAGCCGGGTTCTGAGCAGCTTGGCCCCCTGCAGCTCGCCTGGCTCGGCGATGCCATCTGGGAACTGCACCAGCGGTTGCGCCAGTGCCGCCAACCGGGCCGGGGGGCCGATCTGCATCGCGCCGTGGTGGGCCAGGTGCGGGCGGAGGCCCAGGCCGAAGCTCTGACTCGACTTGAGCCCCTGCTCACCCCTCGGGAACAGGATCTGGTGCGGCGTGGCCGCAATCGGGCCGGCCGGGGGCCCCGCCGCGGCGATCCTGCCCGGTACGGGCAGGCCACAGGATTTGAGACGATGCTGGGATGGCTCTTTTTGCAGGATCCGCCACGGCTGGCCGCGCTGTTGGATCACCTTGAGAAGACCGAGCCCCCTCCGCCCCCCCCCTGTTCATGAGCCACCCATCTGATCGCCGCTCCGATGGGCCGGCCGACCGCCGCGCTGAGCGGACGCCAGATCGCTCCGCCGATCGATCGCCTCAACGGCGCCAGGAGGGGCGGAGTGGATCGCCCGGCGAAGGTCGCCCCACTGAGCGGCGCCGAGCCGGGCCCCAGGAGCGTTCATTTGGAGCCGGTGGAGGGAGCCGCTGGGGCAGCGCTGCCTGGCGCGGGCGTCCTGGCGCAGCCAGCGGTGAGCAACGGCCGGCGGGGCCTGGCGCACGCGATGGGTCCCGCTCCGATCGCCCCGCACCGGGAGCGGGCGGACGCCCCATCTTTCGAGATGGCCCGCGCAGGGCGTCGCGCGGAGAGTTCGGCGGAGCGGGCGAACGCGGCGGCAGTTTTGCGGAGCGCCGCGGCAGCTTCTCGCCGCGTCGGGGCAGCTTCGCGGAGCGTCGCGGCAGCTTCGCGGACCGTCCGGACGGCCCGCGAGACCGCGGCGCCCCGGAGCGCTCCCCTGGCGGGGGGCGAGGACCTGGCGAGCGGGAGGGGGCCGAACGGCGTGGTGGCGAGTGGCGCGGCAGCGGCCCTGGTGGTGGCTGGGAGCGCGGTGGCGATCGTGGTGGTGGCGAACGGGGAAGTGGTGAACAGGGGGGTGGCCCACGCGGTCGTTCGGGCGTGCGCTGGCCCGGGGCCTCGCCCGGGCGGTTCCCCGGCTCCCGCCGCCCCGAGCGCCCAGCCCGGCCAAGGCTGCCGTTGCGCTTGCAACCGGGGGGCCGTCCCAGCCTGTTCGCCGCAGCCGCCGCGCCGGCCGCCGCGGCACTTGAGGCGGAGGCCGAGAGCCATGCGCCGGCCGCTCCAGCGGACCTGATCTGGGGGCGCCACAGCGCCTTGGCGGCTCTGGAGGCAGGACGCCCCTTGCACCGCATTTGGTGCACCTCGGAGCTGCGCTTCACCCCCAAGTTTCTGCAACTGCTGCGGGAGGCCAAGGCCTCGGGCGTGCTGGTGGAGGAGGTCACCTGGGCCCGATTGGGCCAGATCAGTGGTGGCGCCGTGCATCAGGGGATCGTGCTGCAACCGGCAGCGGCGGCCACCCTGCAACTCGACAGTCTGATCGAGGGCTGCCGCCAGCTGGGCGAATCGCCCCTGCTGATCGCCGTGGACGGCCTCACCGATCCCCAGAACCTGGGGGCGATCGTGCGCAGCGCCGAAGCCCTCGGCGCCCACGGCCTGGTGCTGCCCCAGCGCCGCAATGCCGGCCTCACCGGTTCGGTGGCGAAGGTGGCGGCCGGGGCGCTGGAACACCTGCCCGTGGCGAGGGTGGTGAATCTCAACCGCTCCCTCGACGCCCTCAAGCAGGAGGGGTATCGGGTGATCGGCCTGGCGGCGGAAGGAACGGTGACGCTGGAGGAGGCGGAACTCAGCGGCCCGTTGGTGCTGGTCACCGGCTCGGAGGCGGATGGGCTGTCGTTGCTCACCCGCCGCAGCTGCGACCAGCTGGTGCGCATTCCGCTGCGCGGCACCACCCCGAGCCTCAACGCCTCGGTGGCCACAGCCTTGCTGCTGTACGAGGTGGCGAGGCGCAGCTGGATGGCCGGGCTGCGTGGCACAGCCCCGGCCCCCAGGCTGGAGCGCCCGGCCCTGCCGGAGCCGGTGGCGGAGGTGGTGGCGGCTGAACCGGAGCTTGATGTGGTTTCTGCCGAACCCGAGGCAGCCAGCGTCGGCGGTGAAGCAGCTGCTCAAGGGACGGATCAGGGGCACGGCCCTCCCGCCCTGGATGCCGTCCAGGAGGCTGGCCGAGAAGCCGCTGATGCCCAGAGCCAGAGCCCGGGGTCTTCGGCGCTGAGCGAGCCAATGTCTTTGGGCGAGCCAGTGGCTTTGGGCGAGCTGTCGGACACAGACCATCCGCCGACACTGTCTTCAGCAAACCTGTCCTCAGCAAACCAGCCTTCAGCCAACCAGCCATCACCCAGCCAGCACCCATCGCCCTGGCTCCAATCGTCCAGTCCCGCTCCCGAAGCCATGCTGGAGAGGGAGGCGTCGGCATTGTCCGATGCCGCTGACTCCGGCGCCGCTGACTCCGATGCCGTTGACTCCCGCGCCGCTGACTCCAATGCCGCTGACTCCGGTGCCGCTGACACGGGTTCCGTTTCAAGTCTGTTGCCGCCCCGCGGGGGGGAGAACGCTGTCGCCTCGGAGGCGGGGATCGCCCAAGAGCCACGACTTGCCGAGGCAGCCCCCCGGGAGTCGCCCTCAGACGCCCCCCAGCGAGACCCGCTGACTGCCGATGCATCGCCAACCGACGCAACCCCCGCCGAAGCAACCGCCTCAGAAGCAACTGCCTCAGAAGCACTGGCCTCAGATGTCCTGACACCAGCTGCGTCGAGCCGAGGCTCTTTGACGGTCCTGGAGGACCCGGCGGCAGCCGCGGCGGCGAAGTCGGGCGATCCGTCCCTCCAACGCGGCGTCCCTGCCGCCTCGACGCCACCCTTCGATGACGTCGAAGCGACGCCCGTCGCCTCGGCCATTGCCGGGCCGTTCAGCGCCGCGCTGGCCAGTCCCGGGACCGGTACCGCCCCCTCTCCCCGGAGCGCCGCGCCAGGTCCAGCTGGCCAGGAGGAGTCCGTCGGACCAACCCCGGAGGTCGCTTCCGCCTTTGATCAGGACGTCAGCCTCTGATGGCATGGCAGCCGACGCGGGGCAGGCGGTTCAGAATGGAGGCTGAAACGGCGTCGTCCATGAATTCGCTGCTTTGGCCTGTCCGCAGCGTCGCCAATGGCTTAGGGCTCGCCTGGTGGGCGCGGGTGGTCACCCACTCGCCCGATGCCGTCTACTGGTTTGGCCCGTTTGTGCGACGCAGCACCCTGGAGGAGGCCCTGCCTCCCTTCTTGGCTGATCTGCGCGCCGAATCCCCCGCGAGCCTGGAGCATCAGTTGCTGCGCACCCGCCGCGGCGAACCGCTGACGGAATTTGGTGAGGAAGCCAGCGGCAACCAGCCGGCCGCGTAGAAGCTGGAGGCCTCGATTCCGCCTGATAGCGTCCTTGCCATTGGCAAGGCAGCACGGAATGGGGATCGCCGAGTGGCGGCAACAACTGGCCCGGGGTGAGGTCTCGGCCCGTGAACTCACCGAGCGGCATCTGCGGCGGATCACCGCGGTCGATGGGAGCGTGCATGCCTTTCTTGAGGTCACCGCTGAGCGAGCCCTCGCCGACGCCGACCGCATCGATGCCGCCCGGGCCGCGGGGGAAACCTTGCCGCCCCTGGCGGGGGTGCCGCTCGCCATCAAGGACAACCTCTGCACCAAGGGCATTCGCACCACCTGCTCCAGCCGCATGCTGGAGACCTTCGTGCCGCCTTACGAATCCACCGTCACCGAGCGGCTCTGGCGGGCTGGGGCCGTGCTGCTCGGCAAGACCAACCTCGATGAGTTCGCCATGGGCAGCTCCACCGAGACGTCGGCGTTCGGGCCCAGCCGCAACCCCTGGGATCCAGAGCGGGTGCCAGGGGGCAGCTCCGGCGGCAGCGCCGCGGCGGTGGCGGCCGGAGAGTGCGTGGCCGCCCTCGGTTCCGACACCGGCGGCTCGATCCGCCAGCCGGCGGCGTTCTGCGGCGTGGTGGGGCTCAAACCCACCTATGGCCGCGTCAGCCGCTGGGGCCTGGTGGCCTTTGCCAGTTCCCTCGACCAGGTGGGCCCGTTCACCCGCAGCGTGGCGGACGCGGCGGAGATTCTTGAGGTGATTGCCGGCGCCGATCCCCACGACGCCACCTGCTTGCGCGAGCCGGTGCCCTGCTACCGAGAGGCGCTGGAGGCGCCGCTCAAGGGCCTGCGGGTGGGCTTGATTCGTGAATGCTTCGAGCAGCAGGGCCTGGCGGCCGAGGTGCGCGCCTCGGTGCTGGCGGCGGCGGACACGCTGAAAGGCCTCGGTTGTGAACTGGTGGACGTCAGCTGTCCCCGCTTCGACGATGGCATCGCCACCTATTACGTGATCGCCCCGTCGGAGGCCTCCGCCAACCTGGCCCGCTACGACGGCGTGAAGTACGGCTATCGGGCTGAAGCGACCGAGAGCCTGGCGGCGATGACCGCCCGCTCCCGGGCGGAGGGCTTTGGCGATGAGGTGCAACGCCGCATCCTGATCGGCACCTACGCCCTCTCCGCCGGCTACGTGGATGCCTACTACCGCAAGGCCCAGCAAGTGCGCACCTTGATCCGGCGCGATTTCGATCGGGCCTTCGACGCGGTGGACGTGCTGCTCACCCCCACCTCACCAACGACGGCCTTCCGTTTCGGCGCCCACAAGGATGATCCCCTGGCCATGTACCTGGCCGACCTGCTCACGATTCCCGCCAACCTGGCGGGGTTGCCGGCCATCAGCCTGCCCTGTGGCTTTGATGCCGAAGGGCTGCCGATTGGCCTGCAGCTGATCACCGGCGTGCTGCAGGAGCCCCGGTTGTTGCAGGTGGCCCATCAATACGAGCGCGCCGCCGCGGTGATGAGCCAACGCCCCAGCGCCGCCCTGGTGGCCTGAACGCAGCCGCAGCCAGCGACACCCCCTCCCCCAGACACCATCCCTGGTGTGCAAGCTGGCGAAACCGACCGAACCGACACTGCCGGTTGAGCCGAATCGCCTAGCCTGAGGTCAGGTGCCATCGGCCTCTTGGCGTTCGTTCCCCTCCACAACCACAGCGACTACAGCCTCCTGGATGGAGCCAGCCAGCTGCCGGCCATGGTGGAGCGGGCCGTGGAGTTGGGCATGCCGGCCCTGGCCCTCACGGACCACGGGGTGATGTACGGAGCGATCGAGCTGCTGAAGCTCTGCTCCAAGGCCGGCATCAAGCCGATCATCGGCAATGAAATGTATGTGATCAACGGTTCGATCGATGATCCACCGGTGAAGAAGGAGCGTCGCTACCACCTGGTGGTGCTGGCGCGCAATGCGATCGGCTATCGCAATCTGGTGAAGCTCACCAGCATCAGCCATCTGCGGGGCATGCGCGGGCGCGGCATCTTTGCCCGCGCCTGCATCGATAAGCAGCTGCTGGCCCAACACAAGGAGGGGTTGATCGTGGCCACCGCCTGCCTGGGTGGCGAGATCCCTCAGGCGATCCTGCGCGGAAGGCTGGACGTGGCCAGAGATGTCGCCGCCTGGTATCAGCAACAGTTTGGGGACGACTTCTATCTCGAGATTCAGGATCATGGCGGCATTGAGGATCGCATCGTCAATGGCGAGATGGCCCGCATCGGCGCAGAGCTCGGCATTGAGTTGATCGCCACCAATGATGCCCATTACCTCAGCAGCGGCGATGTGGAAGCCCACGACGCCCTGCTGTGTGTGCTGACCGGCAAGTTGATCAGCGATGAAAAGCGGCTGCGCTACACGGGCACCGAATACATCAAGAGCGAAGCCGAGATGCTGGCGCTATTCGCCGATCATCTGGAGGCGGAGGTGGTGCAGCGCGCTGTGCGCAATACGGCCCTGGTGGCTGAGAAAGTGGAGGACTACGACATTCTTGGCCGATACCAGATGCCCCGCTTCCCGATCCCCGAGGGACACACGGCGGTGAGCTATTTGCGACAAGTGGCCGAGCAGGGATTGCGGACACGGTTGGGCCTCGAGGATCAGGCTGCTTTTGAGCCCACCTATGGCGAGCGGCTCTCCTTTGAGCTGGAGGTGATGGAGCAGATGGGCTTCCCCACCTACTTCCTGGTGGTGTGGGACTACATCCGCTTCGCCCGGGACAATGGCATTCCTGTGGGTCCCGGTCGCGGATCCGCCGCCGGCTCGCTGGTGGCCTATGCCCTCGGCATCACCAACATCGACCCAGTGCGCCACGGGCTGCTGTTCGAGCGGTTCTTGAATCCGGAGCGCAAGTCGATGCCGGATATTGACACCGATTTCTGCATCGATCGTCGCGGAGAGGTGATCGACTATGTCACCCGCCGCTACGGCGAAGACAAGGTGGCGCAGATCATCACCTTCAACCGCATGACCTCCAAGGCGGTGCTGAAGGATGTGGCCCGGGTGCTCGATATTCCCTATGGCGAGGCCGACCGACTGGCGAAGCTGATCCCAGTGGTGCGTGGCAAGCCCGCCAAGCTCAAGGAGATGATCGGGCCCGACTCCCCCGCGGCCGAGTTCCGGGAGAAATACGAGGCCGATAGCAAGGTGCGCCACTGGGTGGATCTGGCGATGCGGATCGAGGGCACCAACAAAACCTTTGGCGTGCATGCGGCGGGGGTGGTGATCGCCGCCGATCCCCTCGATGAGGTGGTGCCGCTGCAACGCAACAACGATGGTCAGGTGATCACCCAATACTTCATGGAAGATGTGGAGTCGATGGGGCTGCTGAAGATGGATTTCCTGGGCCTCAAGAATCTCACAATGATTGAAAAAACCTTGGCGCTGGTGGAGCAGAGCACCCAGGAACGGCTCGACCCCGATCAACTCCCCAGCGAAGATGAGGCCACCTTTGCCCTGTTGGCCCGCGGAGATCTGGAGGGCATCTTCCAGTTGGAATCAAGTGGCATGCGCCAGATCGTGCGCGATCTGCGGCCCTCCTCGCTGGAGGATATTTCCTCAATTCTGGCGCTCTACCGTCCGGGACCACTGGATGCGGGCCTGATTCCCAAGTTCATCAACCGCAAACATGGCCGCGAAGCCATCGATTTCGCACACCCAAGCCTCACGCCGATCCTGATCGAAACCTACGGGATCATGGTGTATCAAGAGCAGATCATGAAGATCGCCCAGGATCTAGCGGGCTATTCCTTGGGAGAGGCAGATCTGCTGCGGCGGGCGATGGGTAAGAAGAAGAAGTCGGAGATGGAAAAACACCAGGACATTTTTGTACGCGGCGCCGTGGATCGTGGCGTGGACCGCTTGGTGGCTACGCAGCTGTTTGAGCAGATGGTGCTGTTCGCTGAATACTGCTTCAACAAAAGCCACTCCACCGCCTACGGCGCGGTGACCTATCAAACGGCTTACCTCAAGGCCCACTATCCCGTGGCTTATATGGCGGCCTTGCTCACCGTCAATGCCGGCCAATCGGACCGGGTGCAGCGCTACATCGCCAACTGCCTGGCGATGGGCATTGAGGTGGTGCCGCCAGATGTGAATGGCTCCGGCATTGATTTCACCCCGGTCGACGGTCGCATCCTGTTTGGCCTCTCGGCGGTGCGCAACCTCGGCGAGGGAGCGATTCGCCAGTTGATCGAGATCCGCGAGAAGGATGGCCCCTACCGCTCGCTGGCGGATCTGTGCGATCGTCTGCCCCCCCAGCTGCTCAACCGCCGCGCCTTGGAATCGCTGATTCATTGCGGCGCGCTGGATGGCTTGGAGCCGGAGGCCAACCGGGCTCAGTTGATGGCCGATCTCGATCTGATCCTGGATTGGGCTGGCGCCAGGGCCAGGGATCGAGCCAGCGGCCAGGGCAACCTCTTTGATCTGTTTGCCGCCCCAGCGACCGCCTCCTCCGAGACGGGATCGGCCACGACGGACCTCTCTACCGCCCCGAAGGCGGCCCCGGTGCGGGACTATCCCCCCACTGAAAAGCTGCGCCTGGAGAAGGAGCTCTTGGGCTTTTACTTGTCGGACCATCCGCTGCGCCAGATCGCCTCGCGCACCAAGCTGCTCAGCCCGATCAGCCTGGCCCATCTGGAGGAGCAGGCGGACAAGGCGCGGGTGAGCCTGGTGGTGATGGTGCCGGAGATCCGCCGCGTCACCACCCGTAAGGGAGATGCGATGGCCGTGTTGCAACTGGAAGATCTGAGCGGCAGCTGCGAGGCGGTGGTGTTCCCCAAGAGCTACGCGCGCCTGGCCGATCACCTGATGGTGGATGCAAGGTTGTTGGTGTGGGGATCGGTGGATCGCCGCGACGATCGCGTGCAACTGATCGTGGAAGACTGTCGCAGCATCGAGGATCTGCAACTGGTGATGGTGCGGCTGGAGCCCGAGCAGGCGGCGGACATCACCGTGCAACATCGGCTGCGCGAGTGCCTGCAGCGCCATCGCCTCGAACAGGACGCGGTGGGCCTGCGGGTGCCGGTTCTGGCGTTGGTTGGCAGCGAAGAGCACTCACGCCTGGTACGGCTGGGCCCCCAGTTCTGCGTCAGCGATGCCCAGGCCGCTGTAGCCACGCTGGCGTCAGCCCGCTTCCACGCCTGGCTGCGCTCCCCACTGGCGGAATCGGCCCCGCCGCTGCAACGGCTGGGCTGAGCGGGGCGACGACTGGGGTGTTGCAGCTCTCTGGTGCTGTCGCGATTCAACCCTTGGCCGTTCTGCCAGTTTGCTTGGCATTGGTTACAGGTTTCTACAGCGGCTCTTTGCCTGCAGGTCCCACCGCAACGGCCTGGCAATCGCTCCCTTTGCCTGACGTCCCTGCACTGAGGCGGCAGGCTGCGTGGGCTGATTCGTTGTTGGGTCTCAGCAGAGGAGAGCTGCCAAGATCCTTGGGCATCGTGGCTGCATCAACCGCCTGCGGCTGCAGCCCCACCCACCCCTTGGGGATGGCCTCAGGCCTCTCGACGCCCTGGTGGCGATGAACCTGATCGGCTTGGCTCAGCCCATTGATTCCAGTCCCGATCGACTCCCCATGCTCACCACGGTGATCGCCATCACCTGGGGCAGTTCTGTGCATGCCAATGCCAACTGGCGGCTGAGCTGGCTCTTGCAGTGGATCACTCCAGCCGGTTTTCACCACTGGCACCACTGCAACAGCGACGTGCGGCATCTCAAGATGAATCACGCCGCCGTATTACCTCTAATGAACCGAATTTGTGATTCCCATGATCAGTTCAACTAACTCTTCTCCAGCTCCTGCTGCCTACTCGCCGAGCCGGAGGTCGATCTGGGACCGGTTTTGAAATCACAGGGATTTTCTTGATGCCAGCATAGTTTGATAAGATACTGGAAGCTTGTTGACTCCCGCAATCATGATGGGCGGACCCAAGAGAAAGCCTTGTCTCGATGCTCCCATGCAGGGCCCTAGCCGTGATCCCGTGATCCCTGGGCTCGCCGATGTTGGAGATCTTGAGCGTTGTCGCTCGCGGCCCATGCCTTCTGCCTCGCCAGGCCATCCGGGCTGCCGGCTTCTTCCCGATGCGGGGCACACCACAAGCACGAGCGCGGCACTGGCGCCTCGACCCTGGGAGCGCGAGGCATCTGTGCGATGGCAGCTTTGCTTGAGGCTTGGACGCCGCGGCTCAGCGGATCTCATCGCCCATCTTGACGCCGCGTCTCCGCATCCGAAGTGCATCAACCAGCCGCTCGCCCGGTCCATGGCGCTCGCCGCTCGATGGCTGCGTGATCCAGCCTCTGGGATCAGCGCTGAGCCCTCATGGCGGCCCTCCGGAGCCCGGGATGCGGCCACACCTGGCAGGTCGAAACGTCGCACCGGGCTGAAGCGGCGTGGCCCCGCACAGGCTTGGGCAGGCGATGTGGTACTAAGAGTGCTTGGAAGGATCTCCCAGTCGATGTCGCAGTCAAAGCGTGAGCAGGTTGTCAGCCATCTCCGCTACATCCGTCAGGAGCTCCGCGAGATGCATCAGGGTGTCATGGAGGACGGCCTGCTGCCTGAAGCCGGTGAGGTGCGCGGCGTGATGGCGCAGATGGAGGCGTTGCTGGAGCTGCTCGAGGGCAAGGGCTCCCGCAAGAAGGAGGGCGACGGCTGATTCCCAGCTCGGGATTGTCAAGCCCCCCGATGGACGCTCGCCGCAGCGGCTGCCCACCATTGCGTCCATCCGACACGCTTGGTTCCTTTACGGCTGTTCCCATCACCTGCCCGGGCCGCTGCCACGGGCTTTTTTCTTGGCATCCCCTATCGGTGGGGGATCAAAGCTGCACAAACCCTAGTGATGGTGTAATCATGGTGGCGCAGGGCTCCGGGCCGGGTGATGGGGATCGCCTCCGGAGTCGTCGGCTTGGCGATGGGCCAAGCCGCTACCTCCTCCATTGGTGGCCCTGCTCCCATTTCCCGGCCCTACTGCGATTTCTCTGGTGGTTCCGGCATTCTGGGATGCCTTCCGCCCCTTCGCCGCCACGGCCGTTCCCACCCCACCTCCGTTTCAGGACACCCGACTGCAGCGACGCGTGCTCGAAGCGCGCCTGCGGCTGCAGGACTGGGCCGGCAATCCCTGGAGGCGCCTGTCGTTACTGATGATTGTGCTGCTCTCGGCCTTCTGGATCGGCAGCAGCATCAGCGCCATCACCGGTGCCGCCGATCAATCCGACCCGATCGCGGCGTTGATCTGTGTTCTGGCCCTGGAGCTGGCGGCTCGCCAGCGGCGGCGTCTGCTCGATCGGCCAGGCGATCGCTTGCCGCTGCAGCTGCTCGACACAACCCGCATCGGCATGCTTTACGGCCTGCTGCTGGAAGGCTTCAAGCTGCTGTGAGCGGCTCCGCCGCCAGTAAATACAGCAACGCCATCCGCACGGGGATGCCATTGCGCACCTGCTCCTCCACCAGGCTGCGGGAGTCGTCATCGAGCAGATCCCCGGCCAGCTCCACCCCCCGGTTGACCGGACCCGGATGCAGCACCGGCACCGGCTTGCCGCAAAGCTCCAGCCTCGCCTGGCTGATGCCGTAACGCCGGTGATAGGCCTCCAAGGTGGTGAGCAGATGCTGACGCATGCGCTCCTTCTGCAACCGCAGCGGCATCACCGCATCGGCGCCGGGCAGAGCCTCCTCCAATGTGCGGCAGACGCGCAGCGGCCCCCGTTTGGCCACCGGGTCGGCGGCCTGCCCGGGCGGTGGCGCCGCCACAAACTCGGCGAACGCCTCCGGCAACAACGTGGTCGGGCCGCACAGCACCACTTCCGCGCCGCAGGCGCTGAGGGCCCAGATGTTGGAGCGGGCCACCCGCGAATGCAGGATGTCCCCCACGATGACGATGCGGCGGCCCCGCAGCGCCTCGGGATGGGGGGCGTCCGGTTCGAAGTGTCGGGCGAGGGTGAACAGGTCGAGCAGGCCCTGGCTGGGGTGGCTGTGCAGGCCATCGCCGGCGTTCAGCACCGCCACCCGCTCGCCGCCCTGCTCCAGCTCGCGGGCCAGGGATTCGGGGACGCCGGCGCAGCGATGCCGCACCACCAGCACATCGGAGCCCATCGCCAGATAGGTGCGGGCTGTATCCAGAAGGCTCTCTCCCTTGCTCAGGGAGCTGGAGGCCGGCGAGAAGCTCTGCACATCCGCCGACAGGCGTCGGGCGGCCACCTCGAAGCTGCTGCGGGTGCGGGTGCTGGGCTCGAAGAACAGGCTGGTCATCAGACGCCCCTGCAGCGCTGGCAGCTTGCGGGTGCCAGTGAGCGGCAGGCTGCGGAAACGCTGGGCCAGATCCAGCACGGTGGCGAAGTCTTCCAGGGAGAAGGCCGCCAGGTCGATCACATGGCGGTGGCTCCAGGTGCCCAAGGTGACTGCAGATTCACACCCGCACGCTAGTCCTCGCCCACGCTCCAGGCCTGCGCCTGGCTCGGCGTCCGATCGCCGCGGGCACGGCGGCTGACGCTGCGGCTGGCTCTGAGGTACCAGCGCCAGGGCAGCTCCTGGCCCTGGCTGACGCCGATGCGGGTGGTCCGCAGCACAAGCCCCGGCAAGCCGGCGCCATTGCCGTTGCCGGCGCTGTCCTCACCGGCCAGCAGAGCCTCAAGGGAGGCAGGTCTGGGGGCCAGCCAGAGGCCAAGCTCGGGATCGACAGGTTGGCGGTCATGGCGGCGGTCGATACCAAAGCGGCGCGCCAGTAGCGCCGGACCGGCGGCGATCCGCTCCGGCTCCCGCGGCAGGGCCACCGCCCGCAACAGCACGCCGCTGGCCCAATCCGCCCGCTCGGTCACCACATTCACGCAGTGATGGATGCCGTAGCTCACGTACACATACCACCGTCCGGGCTCTCCGAACAGCGTTTCGTTCTGGGGCGAGCGGCGGCGGTGGCCGTGGCAGGCGGGCTCGGATTGGCAGTACGCCTCCGTTTCCACGATCACCCCCCAGAGCAGCTCTCCACAAGGCAGGCGACTGACCAGCCGACAGCCGATCAGCTCAGGAGCGACAATCGCGGCGGGGCGGGCGAAGAAGGCGCGGGGCAGACTTTGAGACCAATGGAGGCTCAATCGGGACCATGGCAGAATCTCATGCTATTCTCTGATAAACGCTAATTCAAGCAGATGCTTAGGCGAACTCTAAATAATGCTCTTCGGGTGTTCGGTCAAGAAATAACAAGCGTTAAATGGCTTCAAGCTTATCAAGAGGAACTAAAATTTTACCACTGTCTAAGTCCGTCTTTGCTATTATATAGTCAATTGCCTCAAGAGGCCAAAGAGCTGATCTCTCCTTATCTCCCTTACTCCAAGGCACAGCTTGCACAGGATTTATTTGCACTTGCCATTGCGGGCACAACAGCACCAAAGTTCTTCGTAGAGTTTGGTGCCACGGATGGCGTTGACCTCAGCAACACATGGTTACTTGAGAAGAAGCTTGGCTGGAATGGCATACTTGCCGAACCGGCAATAATATGGCATGACGCATTAAAAAGTAACAGAAGTTGTGCTATTGAAACTAGATGTGTAGCAAGAGAAAGCAATCAAAAGTTTAAGTTTCTGGAGGTCACTAGTCATCCAGAGTTATCAGGTGTCGAAGAATTTGCTGATACCGGAGACAGGCATTCTAGCTTTCGACTTGCAAATTCGCAACGCTTCGAGGTCGATACGATTTCATTAGACGACTTGCTGGATACCCACAATGCGCCAGGAGATATTCAGTTCTTATCCATAGACACCGAGGGTAGCGAGTTCGACATCCTTGAAGTGTTTGACTTTTCTCGACGTAAAATACGTTCAATTAGTGTGGAGCACAACTACGTTGTACCAAAACGGCAATCCATCCATGCTCTGCTAATCAAACATGGTTATAAACAGGTGTTCGAACGAATCTCTAAATTTGATGATTGGTACGTTCTCGACCTTGACTAGCAGCTCCTGGATAACAGGAAGCTTGCAGGCGCCTTGATGGCGAAAAGGTCAAGTATTGCCGGTTATTTGCTATGACATTTGCTCTTCATGCCTATCGGCTGCAAACCTCAGCCTGATCAGCTGCTTCAGTCTGCGTAGCGTTGTGCTTTGTCGTGCTGCAGCTCCTCCGACCGTTTGACTCGCGCCAGTTTGTGCAGCTGCTTCGCCTCTCTAGTGCGCCTCAAGCAGCTACCTATCGGCTCCCGCCCCACCGGCTCGGCCCGCCAGCAGTGGAGAGGTGCTGTGAGTTGTGCAAACTCTGGGATGGCGGGCGACGAACAGGGGCGGGGGGACTGGCATCGGGCCATCTGGTCAGGTCCCGCAGCGGGAGGTCTGCTGTCCCTGGACGGCCCCAGGAAACTGAAGGCATCAGTAGAGCCCCTCGGCCAAACCTGCCTCCCACGCCTTGGACTCCGGCTTCAACCTGACCAGTGTGCTGCTGTTCGGCGGCATGCTGTTCTGCCTGACCAACCTGTTCTTCGGCGTCCGCGGCGGCTAATCGGGCAATGACGACTGCGGCGGCAATGGCAGGGCTCACGGAACCTGGGTCGTGGCCGCTCCCGCCACAGCTCTCATCCTATCCCCGCAATGACCCAAAGCCTCGCCCGAGAGGCCTCGTCCAGCGCCCCTCCGGCTTGCCCGGACCCGTGTCAGGCACGGGAGCGATCCTCCTGCATTTGCGCAGCTGGCCTGAGCTTGGAGGGCTACCTGGAATGCTGCCGCGGCGTGATCGTGCCCCTGGGCTCCACCGAGCAGCACGGTCCCACCGGCCGCCATCGGCACGATGCCCTCACCACCGGCTTCAGATCAGCACTGAAAGTGACAGTAATCTTTCCAGGTATTCGATCATCTCATGGGCGATTGATTGGTGCCCAAGCCTGCCCAAATCCGATCAATCTAGAGCGCCAACGTGGACTTTATCGATCGTGCAGATCTAGCTCCCTTGGTCGAGATTGCCGTGCTTGCGATTCAGTTCACCTTGGCTTGATCAGGAGGAATTGTCATGGAACTGTTGGCTAGTCGATAGATCAACGTGAATTCAGTTCGGCCAATTGATAATGTACTCGTGCCAATTTCTTCAAGGTCGCAACACCTTGCTCCAACCATCTGCTGAGATCTCCAGGGGCCAACTCCAACAGCACTGGCAGCCTTGACTGTGCGGCTGATTTGATGGGTCCGTTGCCGCTCGGCTCGACGATTCCGTGGACTGGCGGGATTGCCTGACTCGCCAACGGCATCACGTCCGCCCTGGGCAATGCGATCCCCGACGCCAACTCCGCAAGAGCGACCATCCTGCGCGATACGGCCGGGGTCGACCTCGCTGAGGCACAACCGGTTCTGATCCACAGGCTGCTTTGCCGGTTGCTCATCGCCATCACTCCAACCCCGTCCCGAGAGAGGTTCACGGGTAGCGGACGCTCTGCAGGCCAGGCGGCACAGTGGAGCGCTGCGGTGGCTCCTTGATGACCGTTCGCGATGCGCTGACCAGCATGGATACTGGCTGGAGGCAGGGTCTGCTCCATGGCTGATTCCACGCTCCGCTCGCCCGGTTGGTGGGTGCGCGGCGACCTCGATGGCTTCCTGGGCCTGGGTCTGGACAACCTCATCCAGATCCTTCTGATCGTGGCCCTGTGCCGCGGCGTGCTGGGCTACGCCGATGCCTTGATCTTCGGCACGATCCTGCCGGCCACCGGCGTGAGCCTGGTGGTGGGCAACCTGGCCTACGCCGTTCAGGCCCACCGCCTCGGCACACGGGAGGGCCGCGACGACCGCACCGCCCTTCCCTACGGCATCAATACGGTCAGCCTGTTTGCCTACGTCTTCCTGGTGATGCTGCCGGTGAAGCTGGCGGCCGTGGGCCAGGGTCTGGCGCCCGAAGCGGCCTCACTGCTCTCCTGGCGGGCGGGGCTGCTGGCCTGCCTGGGATCGGGCTTGATCGAAGCGGGTGGAGCCTTTCTGGTGGCGCCCTTGCGGCGCTGGTTGCCCAGGGCCGCGTTGCTCTCCACCCTCGCCGGGATCGCCCTCGGTTACATCGGCCTGGGCTTCTTGCTGCGCACCTACGCCGTGCCGATCGTGGGTCTCGCGGTGCTGGCCGTGATCCTGCTGGCCTATTTCGGCCAGGCTCGCCTGCCCTTGCCGGGCGGGGTGTTGGCGGTGCTGGTGGGCATCACCCTGGCGGCAGCCACCGGCCTCCTGCGCCTCGACGCGGCCTCCTGGCAGGCCAATCTGGCCCAGGTGGGCCTGCATCTGCCCCTGCCCCGATTGGGAGCCCTTTGGCAGGGCCGTGGCGAGCTGCTTCCCTGGCTGGGGGTGACAGTGCCGATGGGCCTGTTCAACCTGCTCGGCTCGCTCCAGAACCTCGAAAGCGCCGAGGCTGCCGGCGACCGCTATCCGGTGCGGGAGTCGCTGCTGATCAACGGCTTCGGCACGATCGCGGCCTCCCTGCTCGGCTCCTGCTTCCCCACCACCATCTACATCGGCCATCCGGGCTGGAAGGGCATGGGCGCACGGATCGGCTACTCCTGGCTCAATGGCCTTGTGATGGGTCTGGGGTGTCTGCTGGGGTTGTTCGGCGTGGTGGGGCAGCTCGTGCCGATCGAGGCCGGCATGGCGATCGTGCTTTACATCGCCTTGGTGATGGCGGCTCAGGCCTTCCAGGCCACCCCCAGCGCCCACGCCCCGGCTGTCGCCCTCGGGCTGTTGCCTGGCCTGGCGGGCTGGGGGGCCTTGATGCTCAAGGCCGGCCTGCGGGCCGGTGGCAGTGGCACCCTGGCGAATCCCTTCGGCCCCCAGCTGCTGCAACCGCTTCAGCAAGCTGATGTCTGGGCAGCTGGCGCCTTCGCTCTCGAACAGGGCCAGATCCTGGCGGCGATGCTGCTGGCGGCGATGCTGGTTTATCTGATCGACCAGCGCTGCCGCGCCGCCGCCGCCTGCGCCCTGGTGGCTTCCGGCGCCTCCTGGTTCGGGCTGATCCACGCCTGGAGTTTCACCCTGGCTGACACCGTGCTGGCGCCGGGCTGGGGCAGCGGCGGCCCCTGGGCCCTCGGCTATCTGGTAATGGCGCTGGTGTTCCTGCTGGGCCGGCGCCAGCCCTGAGCTCAGGCGGCCTTCAACGCCTCCGTGCGATGGCCCACGGCTCTTGGTGCGGTTCGCTGCCGTCATCCGGCGCCTGGCCAGGCCAGGTTGCCGTCCTGGCTGGGTCTGATCCAACGCAAGCGCTGATCGCGGTCGCCCTGCGCCGCCAGCCACTGCCGTGGATCGGTGCTCGTGCAGGGCAACGAAACGATCTCCTGCCTGTTCTGCACACCAGATTCCCTGACCTGCTCCAGCCGCTCTCCATTCGTGCGGCGGGCCTGAGACGTGTGCGTCGTCGAATCGCCCCAGTGCAGCCTGGTGGGGAAAGCTCTGAACATCTAGGCCAAAACCCAGATCGCTGTGTTACGAGGTCTGCTCGTGATTTCTGTGCCCTTTACTCATTCCAGGCGGATCCAGGGTGCCATCCCCCCTCACGCCAACCTCCACCCCAACAGCTCCCCCGCGTGGAAGGGCACCAACGCCAGCTCCCCCTCACCCAGCCGTTGTGGCACCAGCTGATCGCGGCGCTCCAGACTGACGCTGCCCTGATTCAGCGGCAATCCGTAAAAGCGAGCGCCATACTCCGACGCAAAACCTTCCAGCCGCTCCAGCGCACCCTCCGCTTCGAACACTGTCGCGTAGCTTTCCAGCGCATAGGGCGCGTTGTAAACGCCGGCGCAGCCGCAGGCGGATTCCTTGGCGGATCGCGGATGGGGCGCCGAATCTGTGCCCAGGAAATACTTCGGGTTGCCGGAGGTGGCAGCCTTCACCAGCGCCTGCCGGTGCCGCTCCCGCTTCGCCACCGGCAGGCAGTAGAAATCCGGCCGCAGGCCGCCCCGGAACATGGCATTGCGGTTGATGTGCAGATGGTGCGGCGTGATCGTCGCCGCCAGGTTGGGGCCGGCGGCCGCCACGAAATCCGCCGCCTCGGCGGTGGTGATGTGCTCGAGCACCACCTTCAACTCCGGGTGGCGCTGCAGCAGCGGAGCCAGCTGCCGCTCGATGAACACCGCCTCCCGGTCGAACACATCCACCTCCGCATCGGTCACCTCGCCGTGAATCAGCAGCGGCAGGCCGATCCGCTCCAGGGTTTCAAACACCCGATCCAGCCGCCGGATGTCGCTCACGCCGGCGGCGGAGTTGGTGGTGGCGTTGGCGGGATAGAGCTTGCAGGCCGTCAACACCCCCTCCGCCTGGCCCCGCTCCAGTTCCACCGGATCGCTGTCGTCCGTGAGGTAGGCGGTCATCAACGGCGTGAAGCCGCTGTCCGCGGGCAGCGCCTCCAGGATGCGTTGGCGATAGGCCCGGGCCGCCGCCACGCTGGTGATCGGCGGACTCAGGTTCGGCATCACGATCGCCCGGGCGAAGCTGCGGGCCGTGGCCGGGGCCACCGCCCGCAGCATGGCGCCATCGCGAAGGTGCACATGCCAGTCGTCCGGGCGCCGCAGCAACAGGGTCGACAGGTCAGGGGAGGCTTCCGTCATCTCCTGGTTGGCCAGGGCCCTGGGCATCAACATCCTGGAGGCGCAGCCAAACCCCGGCGGCCGTCGACCGATCAGCCGTTACGACTCCTCACGGCTAGACAGCAGATCTCCGGTGACCAGAACACCACTGAGGGCCAGCATGAACACGCCAAAACTGAACCAGCCCAGCGAGGACCCGTCGGTGATCGGCAGCGCCAGCATCGCCTTGAACGCCGACACGATCAGGGCCACCACCAACACCTGGACCAAACTTCTCCTTCAGCGGATCCAAATTGCGGATCTCCAGCGAACCGCTGCCGCCCATGCTGTGGCGCGCCGGCTCGATCGGTGAGATCAGCCGTTCATCAATGCCATCACTAAAGATCAGCAGGGCAATGCCAATCAGATCAAAATCGATACCGGTGACGATGCCGCCCAAGGTGTCGGCCAGCAGGTCCGTGTGCTTGGCCAGGCTGTAGCGCATCACCGTGGGCAGATTAGCCAGGGCTCGGCCCACCTCGAGAGTGCCGAGCAACAACAACACCATGGTGCTGAGCAGGTTCAAGATCACCGGAACGAAGGCGATCAGGCGCACCCGCCACAACATCGCCTCAAATACGAGTGCGAAGCGACGGCGTAGCCGTGCCCAGCTCCGTTCACGACGGGGTGGGAGTTGGGGGCCATTCAGAACTCTTGTGGGTGATACTCGACCGTAGGCAGGCTGTCTTGACTCTGGACCGAGACGGCTAACGAGGCCAGGCGTCAGCGGCCGCCCACCCTGCGTGCGGTGTTGGGACGCTGCGACGGCTGCCCTACCCAGCTGGCGCTGGCCGCAGCCCTGGCTATTCAGGCTCAGCCCTGACCATGTCATGTCTTCTCGCGCCTGTGTTGCCCTATGGGCGGCCTTCTGCCTCTTCCCTTGGGGGCAGGGCGCGATTGCGGCGGTCGCACCGCCAGGGGCCAGCCTCGGGTTGCGCTCCACCGCCCCCGGCCGCATGACCTTGCTGCGCACCTCACGCCAGCTGGCCAGCAGCGGCGATCCGATCTGGCAGCTGCGGCTGGAGATCCCGGGGGAACATCCGCGCAGCTTTGAGGCACTGGTGGGCCGTGCTGCCAAACAGCAGGGCGATCGCCACAGCCTCGGCAGTCAGGCGCCCCTGCCCCGAGGCACCTATCACGTTTCCGAAATCCTCTCCTTGACGGAGCTCAAGGATCTCAACCCCGAGCTGGGCAAGCTGTTCTGGATCGGCCTCGAACCCGAGTTCGCCACCAACCGCCGTGGCTTGGGCATCCATCTCGATCCCAGCGCCGGCAAGCCGCAAGACAGCGGCACCGATGGTTGCATCGGCCTGATCCACCCCCAGGAGCTCCTGTCCCTGGGTGAGCTGCTGCGGCGCAGCGGCACCACCAGCCTGCTGGTGCTGAACTGACGCCCCTGCTTCCCCAGCGACTCCGCGGTCGGTTTCCCATCCCTGTGGGACGGGCTCGCCCGGCGAGCGTGGCGGCGGTTCGATCTGCGCATGATCACGCGAACGCTGTGGATCGCCGCAGGATGCGGTAAACAGGTCCTATTCCCCCGTGGTCTCGATCGACCCGCAGCCCTGAACCATGGTTCGCACCCTTTCTCTCGCTCTGCTGTCGCTGCTGGTCTGGTCTGCCTCGGTCCAGGCTTGCGAGAAGCATCTCCATGGCCACCAAACCAGCAGCGACACCTCCTCCGAAGCCTCAAACCGCTGAGTCCGGCCGCGGCTCCCGCTCGCAACGGCTTCAGCCCTCAAGCCCGTGCCGCAGCTCCCAGCTGGATACTTCGCTGCGGTACTGCAACCACTGCCTGCGCCGCAGCCGCTCATAGGCCTGGCAGAACTCCTCCCCCAGCGCCTCGCGCAGCACCCCATCGGCGGAGAAGGCCTCCAGGGCTTCGCCCAGGTCCGCCGGGAGGGGTTTGCAGTCACCAGGTGGTAATGGCGACGCATAGTTGTCGTTGTCGTGGCGGCGGCCGGGATCCAGCCGCTGCCGCAGGCCATCCAGCCCGGCGGCCAGAATCGCCGCCTGCAACAGGTAGGGATGGGCGGACCCATCCGGCAGCCGCAGCTCCAGCCGTTGATCGTCCGGGCTGCGCACCAGGTGCGTGCGGTGGTTGCCGCTGTAGCTGATTCCCGCCGGACTCCAGGTCGCCCCCGAGCTGGTCGGCGCCGCCGCCAGCCGCCGGTAGCTGTTGACGCTGGGATTGGTGAGGCAGCAGAGGGCCGGTGCATGGGCCAGCAAGCCGCCGAGAAAGTGATACGCCACTGACGAGAGGCCCAGCTCCCCATCGGCGTCGTGGAACACGTTGCGGCCTTGCAGATCCCAGAGAGACACGTGCGTGTGGCAGCCGTTGCCGGTCAAATCGGCGAATGGCTTGGGCATGAAGCTGGCCCGCAGTCCCTGCTGTTCCGCCAGGCTGCGCACCATCACCTTGAAGAAGGCGTGCCGATCGGCCGTCACCAGGGCATCGGCGAAGGTCCAGTTCAGTTCGAACTGGCCATTGGCATCTTCATGATCGGCCTGATAAGGGGCCCAGCCCAGTTGCTCCATCGCCGTCAGCAGGCCCGCGATCAGCGGGTAGCGGCGCATCAGGGCCAGCTGGTCGTAACAGGGCTTGTCCTGGCGGTCCGCCCGATCGGCCACGGCCGCTGTGTGGGGATCGAGCAGAAAGAATTCCGCCTCCACGCCGCTGCGCATCTGGTAGCCGAGCTCGGCCGCCCGCTGCTGCTGCCGCCGCAGCAAGCGGCGCGGGCACTGGGGGCTGGGGCAGCCCGCCAGCACCAGCTCCGCCGCCAGCCAGCCCACCTCCGGCTGCCAGGGCAATGGGGTGAGGCTGGCCGGATCGGGGATCGCCATCAGGTCGCCAGCGGCGGGGCTGAGATCCAGCCAGGCGGCAAAGCCGGCGAACCCCGCCCCCTCGCGCGCCATCGCCGCGATGGCGGCGGCGGGCACCAGCTTGGCCCGCTGAATCCCGAACAGGTCGGTGAAGGAGATCAGCAGGAAGCGAAGGCCATGGGCCTCCACGAGGCTGGGAAGGGTAGACATGGCGATGGGCGGGGTGGTCAGCTGCTGAGCAGCTGGTCGACGATCTGGCGCAGCTGCCGCTGCTCCCTGGCCTGGCTGTGGGGATTGCCGGCGCGATGGCCCAGGGGCGACTCCAACAGGTGAAACGTGGAGCCCGGAATCGCCGCAGCCTCCGTCGCCATGTCGGCCTCGGTGAAGTAGAGATCCTGACGGCAGGCCACCACCGCCGTCTTCGCCGCAATCCGCCCCAGCACAGCGCCGAGATCGCCTCCCTCCGCCACGTCATGGGCCAGCCAGGTGTCGAGCATGGCGATCAGATCGCGCGGATCATGCCGGGCGTAGTGGGGCAGCAATCGCCGCCGCACGTGCTCCTCCACCGGCTCATCCAGCTCCCGGAAGAAGGGTTGGCTGGCGGCCCAGCTGGCGTAGATCAGCGCATAGGTCCACAGTCCCTGCTCCGGTGGGGCGTCGAACCCCTGGCCGTTCCAATGGCGATCGCTGGTGAGGGCCTGGCGCAGGCTGAGCAGGAACAGACGGTTGTGGGGCGTGGTGCGGGCCGTGCCGCAGATGCAACAGATCCGCTGCACCAGCCGCGGCTCCTGCACCGCCCACTGGTAGGCCTGCTGGGCCCCCATCGACCAGCCGTAGATCAGCGCCGGCCGCTCCACTCCGAACACCTCTTCCAGCAGCCGTCTCTGGGCGGCCACGTTGTCGGCGTGGTGGAGCGTCCAGCCCTGTTCCGCCAGCCCCATGGCGCCATGGCTGGGGCTGGTGGAATCCCCGTTGCCGAAGGCCGAAGCGATCACGATGCACCAGCGGTTTGGATCGAACATCGGGCCCGCCAGCCAGGCCAGATCCTCCGGTCTGGCCCCGTAGGACGTGGGCACCAGGATCAGATTCGAGCGATCGGCGTTGAGCTCTCCGACGCGGAGATAGCCGATGCGAGCCGCGGACAGGCGAGGGCCGCAGCGCAGCGGGAACTCCCCCAGCTCGTGGAAGGCGGTGACCGACTCCCGCAGATCAGGACACGACAGCGACACTGGGCTCATGCGGGCGGGACCAGCTGCGGCAGCCCGGCCAGCAGCTGGCGATGCACCGCGAGGTAACCGTGATCGACATGGCGCAGATGGGGACCGATCAGAGCGTGGGCGATGGGGAGGGCATGGAAGGGAATGGATGGGTAGAGGTGGTGCTCGCCGTGGAAGGGCATGTTCCACATCAGCCAGCGCACAGGCGCGACGGTGAGTGTGGTGCGCGTGTTGGCCAAAGGATCAGCGCTGTAGGCGCAGCCGCTGTGTTCGGCCAGCAACAGGACGCGTAGAAACGGCTGGCCAATCGCCAGGGGGAGCAGCCAGCTCCAGAACAGCAAGCCATGGCCGACGGTCAAGGAGAGCAGCAACAGCACCCCATACACGCCGAACTGCAGCCAGATGGAACGACGCAGCTCTGGGATGACCCCGTCACTGAGATAGGGAATGCTGGAGAGATCACCAGCTAGCAAACGGGCGTGGCCTTGGAGCTTGCCCGTCCACCAATTCCAGCCACTCAGCTCGCGGGCGTAGGCCCAGAGGTTGGTGGGGTGGGGATCTTCCAACTCCGGATCCCGCCCGGGCTGGTGGGTGTAGCGGTGATGCCACTGGTGATAGCGCCGATAGAAATTGCTGTTGTAAAAACTCAGCACCCCAAGCCACCAGGCCACCGCATCGTTGGCGCCGCGGCTGCGAAAGACGGTGCGGTGGCTGCATTCATGCAGCCCGGCAAAGCAGCTGGCCAGCCCGATGCCGCTGAGCAGCAGGCCGATCAGCCGCAGCGGCAGCGGGAGCAACGGCTGCCGCCACAGCACGCCGGCGGCCACGATCAACAGCAGCTGGGAGCTGAGGCGGATCCAGCCGGGGGCCTCGCGGATGGCATTCAGCTCAGCCAGGACCTGTGCCTCAAGCAGCCGGGCCTTCAAGCGGTCCGTGGGCGGATCCTGGCTCGACTCTGAGCCCATCGCTTGGAGTCCTGAGGTGTGCTGGCCCGCATCGTTCATCGCCCCTGGTTCCAAGGACGCTGGTGCCACAGCTCCCAACCCAACAGCTGCCAACCCCGCAGCCGCCGATCCCACGGCCGGTGGGCCCTCAGCCGGGGAAGCCAGGCCAACGGTTTGCCCGCCAGCGGCGTTCCAGCCCGCGGTCGTCCGTTCTGTCTGCGCCGTCGCTACTGCCGACGCGTCCTGATCGGGGCCTGCAGGGGCCATGGTTGACGCTGTCGGGCCTGATGATCATCGACCTCTCTACCGAGGTGCCTTGCGGGGATCCGTCATCACCGCGACGGTTCGTCGAGCCCAAGGCAAAGGTGGATCGACCTCGGTAGCGGTGGCTGTCAGGTGATCGGTGCTGAGTGGCAGGTTCAGGTGTCAGCCTGAGCCGCAGCATCTCTCGCCGGCACTTCCAGCCCTGCCCCGCCGCTGTCCTCACCGCGCTGCTGGATCCTCCTTTTGAAGCCACCCCCAGCAGCGCTCGGCTCCACCCTTTCGCCGGACCTTCCACTCCCTCCTCGACCGCAGTTCCCTCAGCCCTCCCCGCCCACACTCCGGCCCCCCGCCGCCGCCATGACCGCCATCCCGTTTCCACCGCTGCGGCGCGATCGCCTCACCACCTTGCAGGTCAACCTGGGCTATCGCTGCAATCAGGCCTGCAGCCACTGCCATGTGGAGGCCGGCCCGCATCGGCGGGAAATGATGGATCGGGCGACGGTGGAGCTGATCCCGGCCGTGCTGCAGGCCCGCGGTTTGGAGCGGCTTGATCTCACCGGCGGCGCCCCGGAGCTCCATCCCGAGTTCCGCTGGCTGGTGCGCCGCGCCCGGGAGCTCGGCGTGGCGGTCCTCGACCGTTGCAACCTCACCATCCTGCAGGAGCCCGACCAGGAGGATCTGGCTGATTTCCTGGCCAGCCAGCGGGTGAGCGTGGTGGCCTCCTTGCCCTGTTACAACGAAGAGAGCGTCGATCGTCAGCGCGGCCCAGGCGTGTTCCGCCGCAGCATCGCCGCCCTGCGGGAGCTGAACCGGCGCGGCTATGGCCAGGCCGGATCGGGCCTGAGCCTCGATCTCGTGTTCAATCCCCAGGGGCCCAGCCTGCCCCCCTCCCAGGTGGAGTTGGAAGCCGATTATCGCCAGGTGTTGTTGCACCGCCATGGGGTGGTGTTCAACCGGTTGCTGGCCCTCGCCAACCTGCCGGTGGGCCGCTGGGCCACCCTGCTGGAGCATCAGGGCCAGCTGCAGGCTTACCGCCAGCTGCTGCGCCAAGCCCACGAGCCCGCCAATCTCGAGCGGGTGATGTGTCGCCAGCTGATCAGCGTCGACTGGCGCGGTCGCTTGCACGACTGCGACTTCAACCAACAGCTGGGCATCGGCTTGGATCCGGCCTTGTCGCCCGGCGTGGGCGAGCTCCGCGATCTCCTCGAGCACGATCTGTGCGCCGCGCCGATCCTGGTGGCGGAGCACTGCTTCGGTTGCACGGCTGGCAGCGGCTCCAGCTGCGGCGGTGCCCTCAGCTGAGGCTTTTGGCAGGGACAGCCGGCCTCAATCCCGGGGATCCGCCACCGGCCGGTGGGATCCGATCAGGCGACAGCCGATCTGGATCGCCCCCTCATCAAGCAGGCGTCCGAGGCGCAGCGCCTTTGCCTCTTCCTCACGGTTGAACTGGGATTGACGCAGGGTCAGCCAGTCGATTTCTTCCTGGGTGATGATCCCGGTGGCCAACGATTCCAGGAATACCTCCCCCAGCTGAAAGGGCTGCTGGGCCGAACGCCCTGAAGTTGGCAACGGTTCGGGGCTGGACCCCGACCCAGGTAGCGGCTTGGACATCACACGATCGAATGCTAGTGGACTTTATGGGCAGGGTTGTGAATCACACGCTCAAGGCAAGCGATTGCAAAACTTTGACGCTGCCCTGTCAGCGAACCCTGGCCTGTGCTGGGCGGGCTTGTGCGGCAGCGTCGAGGGGCATTTGGTTGGGATTAGGTTGCCGCAGCGCAGTCGCGGCAGCCTCTTTCTCCGCGCGTCTCGACCCATGACGGATCAGCAGCACGACTCCAACTTCGAGGATCTGCATGCTTGGTGGCGTGCGGCGAACTATCTGGCCGTCGGCATGATCTACCTGCAGGACAATCCCCTCCTGCAGGAACCTCTCCAACCGGACCATATCAAAAACCGGCTGCTGGGACATTGGGGCTCCACGCCCGGGCAATCCTTCATCTGGGCCCATGCCAATCGTTTGATCCGTCAGCGGGACCTGGACATGATTTACCTGTCGGGCCCTGGTCATGGCGCCCCCGGGGTGCTCGGCCCCACCTATTTGGACGGCAGCTACAGCGAGATTTATCCCGATAAGAGCCGCGATGGCGATGGCATGCGCCGCTTCTTCAAACAATTCTCGTTTCCCGGGCATATCGGCTCCCATTGCACCCCGGAGACTCCGGGTTCCATCCATGAGGGCGGTGAGCTCGGCTACGTGCTCTCGCATGCCTGCGGGGCGGTGTTCGACAACCCCAGCCTGATCGCCCTGGCCTGCGTGGGTGATGGCGAAGCCGAAACCGGGCCCCTGGCCACCAGCTGGCATATCAACAAGTTCCTGAACCCGATCGGCGATGGGGCTGTGCTGCCCGTGTTGCACCTGAACGGGTACAAAATCGCCAACCCCACCCTGCTAGCCCGCATCCCCCACGGGGAGCTGGAAAGCCTGATGCGCGGCTACGGCTGGGACCCGCTGTTCGTGGAGGGGGAAGATCCGGCGGTGATGCATCCAGCCATGGCGGCGGCGATGGACACGGCGCTGGATCGCATCCAGACCATCCAGGCCGAAGCGCGGAGATCGGGCGAAGCCCATCGGCCCGCCTGGCCGATGATCGTGCTGCGCTCGCCGAAGGGCTGGACCGGTCCAGCCGCATTGGGGGAGAAGAAACTGGAGGGGTTTTGGCGGTCCCACCAGGTGCCCCTGGCCAATCCCAAGCACGATCCTCTTCAGCTGAAGTTGCTGGAGGAATGGCTGCGCAGCTACCGCCCCTGGGAGTTGTTTGATGAGCGGGGAACCCTGCGCCCCGAACTGCAAAGCCTTTCCCCTCAAGGTATCCGGCGCATGGGCTCCAACCCGCACGCCAATGGCGGTGTGCTGCGCCACAAGTTGCGGTTGCCCGAAATCAGCAATTACGCCGTCGATGTGCCCGGCCCGGGGAGCATTGAGGTTGAGAACACCTATGTGCTGGGCGAGCTGCTGCGCGATGCCATCGACCTCAATCCGCACAGCCTTCGCGTCTTCGGTCCCGATGAAACCGCGTCCAATCGTCTGCAGGCGATCTACGAACGCAGCAAGAAGGTGTGGATGGCGGAGTTCCTGCCGGAAGACATGAATGGCAGTGAACTCAGCCGCGATGGGCGTGTGGTGGAGATGCTCAGCGAGCACACCTTGGTGGGGATGATGGAGGGTTATCTGCTCACGGGCCGCTATGGCTTCTTCCATACCTATGAGGCTTTTGCCCATGTCGTGGCTTCGATGTTCAACCAACACGCCAAGTGGCTTGAATCCTGCATCCACCATGCACCATGGCGAGCCCCGATTGGGCCTTGGAACTGCTTGATCAGCTCCACCGTCTGGCGCCAGGATCACAACGGCTTCACCCATCAGGATCCGGGGTTCATCGATCTGGCTGGCAATAAGAATGGCGAGGTGGTGAGGGTTTACCTGCCGGCCGATGCCAACAGCTTGTTGGCGGTCGCCGAGCAGGCCTTGGTCGAGCCCAACGTTTGCAACATCATCGTCAGTGACAAGCAAGCGCATTTGCAGTATCTCAACCTGGAGCAGGCCCGGGCCCATGTGGCCAAAGGGATTGGCTTGTGGAGCTGGGCCAGCAACGATGATTGCGACATCAACCCGGATGAACCTGATGTGGTGATGGCCTGTGCTGGCGACATTCCCACCAAGGAAACTCTGGCTGCCGTGGAGATTCTGCGCCACCAAATCCCCTACCTCAAGGTGCGGGTGATCAATGTGGTGAAACTCTTTGCCCTTACCGACCCGAATGAACATCCCCATGGCTTGAATGACCGCGACTTTGACTCGCTGTTTACCACCGATAAGCCCGTGATCTTTAATTTTCATGGCTATCCCTGGTTGATCCACCGCCTCACCTACCGCCGCACCAACCATGCCAACTTCCACGTGCGCGGTTACAAAGAAAAGGGCAACATCAACACCCCCTTGGAGCTGGCAATCAACAACCAGATTGACCGTTTCTCTTTGGTGATCGATGTGATCGACCGGGTGCCCCAGCTGGGCTCCCGCGCCGCCCACGTGAAGGAGCGGATGAAGGAGGCGATCCTCGGCCATCGCGCCTATGCCCACAGCCATGGCATGGATTCGCCCGAGGTCACCAACTGGCGCTGGACCCTGGGCAACAGCGGCTCATGAGCGTCGCGGTGCTGGTGCTGAATGCCGGCAGCTCCAGCCTCAAGGCCTGTGTGATCGATGCTCGGGGAACCTGCCTCTGGCGCGATCAGCGCCCGTGGCATCCCGATGTTGAGGGCGCGGCTGAGGTGGTCGCCAACGGGGTGGCTGAGGCTGAGGGCCAAGCCGCACAGACAGCGAACGCGGTTGCAGGTTCGCCATCAGGTTCCCTGGAGGCGGTGCTTGCCGAGTGGTTGCCCGCCGCCCTGGAGCCCTGGCTGGATCGGTTGGGCTTGGTTGGCCATCGCGTGGTGCACGGTGGCGAACGCTTTGTCGCCCCCACCCGCCTGACACCGTTGGTGTTGGCGGAGCTGCAGGCGCTACTGCCCCTGGCGCCCCTGCACAACGGTCCCGCCCTGTGGGCGATTCGCTGGCTGGGCGAGCGCTGGCCGCAGCTTGAGGCCTGGGCCTGCTTCGACACCGCCTTCCATGCCGACCTCCCGCCAGCCGCCCGCACCTACGCCCTGCCTGAGGCCTGGCGGGCGAACGGCCAACGCCGCTACGGCTTCCATGGGTTGAACCATCAGCACATCAGCGAGGTGGTGGCGGCCCAGCCCTGGGCGGCGGCATACCGCCCCTTGCGCTTGATCAGCTGCCACCTGGGGGCCGGCTGTTCGGTCGCGGCGATCCGCGATGGCCGCAGCATCGCCACCACCATGGGCTTCACGCCGCTGGAGGGCGTGGTGATGGCCAGCCGCAGCGGCTCCATCGACCCCGGCTTGCTGCTGCATCTGCTGCGCCATCGGCTGAGCGTGGCCGAGCTTGACGCCGGCCTGAACCGCTCCAGCGGCCTGCTGGGCCTCTCGGGCTTGAGCGGCGATATGGCGAGGCTGCGCCAGGCCGCAGCCGAGGGCCATGGGGGGGCGCAGTTGGCGATCGATGTGTTTCGCCACAGCTTGTTGCAGGCCATCGGCGCCATGGCCGCCAGTTTGAACGGGGTGGATTGCCTTGCCCTCAGCGGCGGCATCGGCTTTCACGATCAGGCCCTCCAGGGCGAGTTGCGGCAGGCCCTGGCCTGGCTGGAGCCGCTGCGCTGGCAGGTGATCCCGGCCGATGAGGAGGGGGTGATCGCCCGCAGCTGCCTGGAGGCGGCAGGGCGCGAATCAGCGGGGCAGCGTTGATCGCCTCGCCTCGGGCTGCACACCCGGCCACAACCAGGCCGCGCCAGGCCACATCCGGCAACGCCAGGGCCATCGCCTCGCCTCGGTGTCGCTTTACCCACAAGGCCTTGTGCCTGGGTAACACCGACTACCGATTCTGTTAATATTTGGAGGTCACCGTCGCAGGGCTAGTGCCTTGAACGCGAACCACCCCGTTTACAACGCTCTCAACTCCCAGTTGCACGAGCTCAGAGATCTGTATCGTCGCGAACCGGACGAGCGCAGCCGTTACAAGCTGGTGCGCCATGAGCAACGCATGGCCCAGTGGCTTCAAGAGATTCCGCAACCAACCTGAGCGCCTGAGGCCACAAGGTTGACCCCCATGGGCAAAGACATTCCTCATTGTTGAGCCTGTCCCTTTCCGGTCACCCCGCACGAGATCAAGACAACCGACGCTCTCCTCCTTTCGTCGGCACCGAGCCCCTCCCTTGCCCGGCAGTTCGGAAAAGCCCTCGCTTCACCCGCGGGGGCTTTTCTGTGGCGACGCCGCTCCGACCGTGGGGCGTCTCCGCGGCCGTATCCGCCATTCAGCGCAACTCCAACCGCGGGCTGGCCAAATCAAGCCGCCACAGCTGGCGATAACGGCTCAGCAGCTCCTGTCCCAGAATCGCCTTGACACCCAACTGCTGAAAGATCGGGTTGGGGGTGACGATCACCGCCGCGGCGCTGCTCCCCGCACCCGGGAGGCCCACGCCCAGGGCCGGCAGGCGTGTCACGGGTTGGGCGCCGCAGATTCCCACCAGCGTGATCTGTTCACCAGAGCCAAGAGGGGTGAGATCGCCCTGCCTATCGGGTGCCAGAAACAGCCCTTCGGCGCCCGTATCCGCCAGGGCCGGCAGCGGGCCGCGCGGCCCCTGCAGATCCAGCAGCGGCAAGCCCCGCTTCCAGCGCAAGGGCAAAGACTTCGCTGCGGCAGCGACGCCCTGGCTGGGCTGGATGGCGCGGCTGCCAAAGCGGAGCCAGCCAGCCTTGGGATCAATGGCAAATGGCAGCTGCCGCAGGCTGGCGACCCCGAGCACCCCATCCACCCCCTGCGGCAACGCCGCCACCGGCAGCACCAGAGCCTCGGCGCCTTCCAGGCGCAGCTCGCCATCCGCGGGGGTCAGGCCGGTGAGTCGCAACCGCGGCAGCTCCAGCCGCCGCGGGCGCAGCTGAGCGCAGCCCAGCCCGCCTCCCGCCAGGGTGACCGGAGCCTCGCCCTCGGCCTGCGGGCGCAGTCCGAGGCGAGCCGCTGCCGCCGGCAGCAGCATGGTCATCGTCGCGCCGGTATCCAGCAGCAGACGCAGCGGTTGGCCCCCAGCCATGCCTCGAGAGGTGCCCGCAACCATGCCCTCAACCCCTCGCCCAACCGTGAAGGTCAGCACCGGCGTCTCGCCTGCGGCGGCGCGCTCCAGCGGCAGGTCGAGCGAGCCTCGCAGATGCCCTCCCCGCAGCGGCGCGCCACTGAGCTGCAGCAGGGCGGCTGACGCTGGGGCCGCCCAGAGCGTCGTGATCAGCAGCGGCAGCGCCGCCTTCGACACCTGAAGCAACCAAGTGGAACGTGTGCCTGGAGCCCTGCCCCTCACCGGTTCCGGCCCTCCGGTCGCAGCAGCCACGCCGCCAACACACCGCCCAGAAAGCCGCTGAAGTGGCCGATCCAGCTCACCCTGGCAGGGGTGAGGAAAGGCAGCAGCCCCGGCAGCATCGCTCCGTAGGTCAACAACGCCAACACCGAGAGCAGCAGCGCGCCAAACCTGCGGTGCAGCCAACCCACGGAGACCAGATAGCCCAGCAGGCCATAGATCACTCCAGAAAGGCCATGGCTGCCAACGGGCCACAACAACCAGACGGGGATCGCCGCGACCATCACGCCAACCCAGACCATCAGATAGGCGCCCCGCCCGTGCAACAACACCAACCAGGAGAGCGGCAGAAACCAGAGGCTGTTGCTGATCAGGTGGGGAAAGCCCGAATGGCTGAAGGGCGCCGTGAACACCCCCAGCAGCGAACCGCCCTGGTGCATCGGCAGGTTCCAGCGCCCGCCGAACAACACCTGATCCAGCAGTTCCTGGCCCCAGGCCAGCGCCAGGATCGCGAGCGGAATGACGATGGTGGTGCCGAGCCGGGCCAGGGCGCGGTCCAGGCGTTGGGCCAGCGACAGCGGCTGCGCAACGGGGAAACGCTCAGCCATGGCCGACCCAATCCAGCGCGGCGTTCAGGCCGACAGCCTGATGGCGTGATCGCCAGATCGGCCTCTCCGGGCTGGGACCCAGGCGGGGATGTCGGCGGGGCGACATGGGTTTGTTGGCGGCTGGCGGAAGCGCCCAGCATGGCGACAATCCGCGCTCAGTTGACGGAGGGACGCCAGCACCCCGAACTTGAGGAACTCCAACAGCCGAGCCGGCAGCCGCTGGGGGTCGGCGCGCTGGCTGTCATCCCCCACCACGTCAACCTCGTGGCAGCCCAGCACCGCCTCCGGATGGCTGTAGTGCTTGAACTCCAGCCAGTTGCCCGAGGGATCGATCAGGAAGAACGTGTGATGTTCCGTGATCTCGCCAGCGAAGCGCAGCTTCGGCTCCACCGCGAAGCTCAGCCCCGCGGCGCGGACGCGATTGCACAACGCCTGCCAGGTGGCCAGCTCTCGGAACACCAATCCGAAATGGCGGGGGTAGATGCCGACCTGGGGAGGGTGGTTGTGCTGAGGGGGCTGTTTCTGGGCCACCAGTTGGTGTCCACCGAGATCGAGGATCAGGGCATGGACGCTGCGGCGACCAACGCCACAACCAAGCCCCTCCACGTACCACTGCTTGGTGGCCTCAAGATCAACGGCGGGAATCGAGAGGTGGAACAGCGGCTGGCTCATGGAATCCAGATTAGGGAGATTCGAGACAACTGAGAGGAAACCCCGACACGGCCGGGTCTGTTGTCGTTCGGAAGGCCAGAACGGCTGCCTGAATGGTTACCGTGACGACAATTTTCTCCCACTAGGCCAGCAAGCCCTGACAGGACTGGCGGATCGGTGCCCTAGATGACCAAGAACTCTGCGGATGTCGCTAGTCATAGCCCACTCTCTGGGCACCACTGATGCTCACCCCAAGCACGCGACTTCGTCTTCAGGCGATCATCAGGCGCATTGCCGACTCTCAGCCTGTAAGCCTGCAAGAGCGAATTTTGGTCCAAAAGTATGCCGATCGGGATGCCACGGTTTGGAGCTGGTTGCGCCGGGCGAGACGGCAGCAGCAGCAGCTTGCCGCCCCCCGTGATGGCTTGGATGGCTTCCTGGCCCAGATGGACCTGGGGGAACCGGGGCCACAAGGCGCCTTTGATCCGCGCCGCGATGACCTTGGCGATTGGTTCAGCGGTGCTCCGGAATGGCTGCGCCGCAGCTGACGATCGGAGGCCTTGCCGCGTCTGCCTCCGTTGAATCGTTCTCAGCTTCCTCGCCTTCTGTTGAAGCAGGGTTGAGAGGATTGGGCCCGAGGGCCGGGAAGTGCGTCTTCCCGGCCCTGGCCGATCACTGGAAGATCGTCACTCTTGACCGGTTTGTTGCCGCCACCAGCGCCAGCCCTCCCCGTTGATCAAGAGTCCGATCAGGCACAGCACAACCATCAGCGCCACCTGATCGCCGCGGGAATCAGGGATCACAATATCGGCGACCAGATGGGGGATGTTGGTGGCGGTGTAGACCACGCTCAACCAGAAATGGGCGCGTTTCCAGCCGCGCCAGGCAGGTTGCGCCGCCGTGGGGCTGCTGGCAGCCCAGCTGATCGCCCCGTAGGCGGCCAGGGGAATCAGAAAATAGATCAGCATTCCCCAATAGAGCAGCGGCAGCCGTTGTGCCGGCACATGACTCTCAATTGCAGGCGAAATGCCGTGAAACAGCGGCATCAAGCCCAGCTCGGTATGGAAGAGCATGGCCAGGAACCAGCACAGCCAGAGGCTACGCAGCCGTAGAGCATGGTCAATCTGGGTGTGCTGGCCTGCTGGAGCGGGGGTTGCCGTCTTTGGACGGACCAATTTCAGGGACATCGGCCGCGTTTCGCTCGGGAATCCGGAAATGAGGGCAACCACCAGGGGGCAGGCCTTTTCGCCGGCTGGAATGCCTCATTTTGATTCCCCTCTGCCGCCCGGGCTGTCCCGGGCTGGCTCCAGACACTTGCGCGCAAGGCCCATCCCCCGTGACAAGGGGCTTGACGCTGCCTAACCTCCGCTCGCGCTTGAGCGGCTCGATGAACCCTTCCGATCCGGTGGTGCTGGCCATGCTCTCCCGACTCAGCCAGGTGCGCGAGAGCTACCGGCTCCAACCCGATGAAACCACGCGTTATCAAGTGGTGCGGACCGAGGAACTGATCCGCCGCTGGCTACCCCAGCTGCCCCTCAGCTCCTGACGGCTGGGGCGGGCCGGCGCAAACTGCAGCGGTCCCCCGAACCCGATCGATGGCCAGCTCCCCCACGGTGCCGGAGTCGGCCGCCCATCAGGCGGCTGAAGACCATGCCGACCTGTTGGTGGTGACCGTCAGCAACGGCCGCAACCTGGTGTTGGCGCGCCGATGCGTCGAGATCGCCAGGCAGCGGGGTCTGCGGGTGCGGCTGCTCGACCTCAGCGATGACCCGTTGCCACTGTTCACCTCCCAGCGCTTCGCTCAGGACGGCATTCCCGCCGCGGCGATCGGCCTCAAGCAGCAACTCATCGCCGCTGAACGCTGGCTGATCTGCTCGCCGGAATACAACGGTTCCATTCCTCCGGTGCTCACCAATGCCATCGCCTGGCTGTCCGTGCAGGGGGAGGATTTCCGCGGTGTGTTCAATGAACGGCCGATCGCCCTCGCCAGCCACTCCGGCGGGTCGGGCACCACGATGCTGGCGGCGTTGCGGCTGCAGTTGGCCCACCTCGGCGCCCATGTGGTCGGCCGTCAGGCCCTGGAACGGGGCGAGGAGAGCCTGGCCAGCTCCAGCCTGGACGACCTGCTACGACGCCTGCTGACGCTGCACTGAACGGCTGAGCCATCCGCCCGCGCCGCCGCGACCGCGGCGGCAAGGCTGTCGTTGATGCCAATCCCTGGTTGACTGGTCGGGTTGATTGTTGATGCCTGTGCGCTGCACCGCTCCGCGCCAACTCACCGCTCTGCGCCAACTCACCGCTCCGCGCCAACTCACCGCTCCGCGCCGGCTCACCGCTCCGCGCCGCTCTCCAGCGCTGTTGTTCACGGCGCTCGCCACCCTGATGGCCTCGGCCACCCCGGCCGGAGCGATCGAGAAGATTCTGCTGCGCTTGCCAGTGCTGCAGACCAGCTTCAGCATCAACGTTGCCGAGCTGGGAGACCCGCAGCGCTTGCTCAGCGGCAACAGCGATCTCGCCCAGCTGGACCAGGCCAGCGATGGCGCCATCGGTCGACAGATGCTGCAGGTGTTTCGCCAACCGCTGCCGATTCAGGCCCCCGCTGTGGCGAACAACCTCGCCGGCACACCGATGCTGAACCAGGTGCTGCTGATGCTCTCCACCCTGGGCAAGGTGGATGGACTGCCCAAAAAGCTCGATAGCCAGCTGATTGAGCAGGCCCTCCGAACAGCCGCCGCCTCACCCAAGGGGCTCACCCTGGTGGATGTGCTCAAGGCCCTGCCAGGCGAGACGGTGAGCGTGAACATGCAGCAGTTCATCAACGCCCTTACGCGGTTGATGCTGCAGCAGACCAATGGCGTGACGTTGGTGCGGCAACTGCCCACCGCCAGCGTGGGCCCCTTGGCCAACCCCGGATCACGCACTGTGCAGCGCACTGAGCAGACGCTCAGCGTGCGGCATCGGCCCGAGCCCCTGCCGGTGGTGGTGATCGCCCCGGTCAGCAAGGGCAACGGTCGACTGGTCACCATTTCCCATGGCCTCTGGGATGCCCCCGCCAGTTTTGAGGGCTGGGCCCGGCACCTGGCCAGCCATGGCTACACGGTGGCCTTGCCTCGCCATATCGACAGCGACAGCTACCAGCAGCGGGAGATGCTGGCGGGGGAGGCGCCGCCGCCAACGCCCGAGCAACTGCGGCTGCGGCCCCTGGACGTGTCGTCGGTGATCGATGCCGCTGGCGATGGCCGGCTGAAGCTGCCGGCCCCGGTGCGCACGGATGCGGTGGCCGCGATGGGCCAATCCTGGGGGGCCACCACCGTGCTGCAGCTCGCCGGCATCCGCCCCAGCGCCGCCCGCTTGAAGCGCCATTGCGAGAACCCCGTCGACCCCGGTCGCAACATCAGCTGGGTGCTGCAGTGCAGCTTCGTGCAGAGCGCCGACAAGGCTTCAGCTCCGGATCCCCGGGTCACCAGCGTGGCGGCGGTCAGCCCGATGCTGTCGCTGCTCTTCGACCATGGCGCCGGCCGGGGCCTCAGCGCTCAGGCCCTGGTGGTGAGCGGCAGTCGCGACTGGGTGGTGCCGTCTGGTCCGGAAGCCCTCAGTCCAGTCCAGGATGCCCTGTCGCTGGGCCTCCAAGGCAGTCGGCTGGTGCTGGCCAATGGCGGTGATCACTTCAATCTCGGCGCCCGCTACGACGACGGCGGCGGCCCGCTGGGCGCCCTGCTGCTGGACTGGGTGCGGACCACCCTCGGCACGGATGGCTCCAAGCCGCCCGGAGCGAGCGCAGCCCTCCAGGCCACCGGTTGGGGCAACGGCACGATCCCGCTCGTCGATGCAACCCCAGCGCTGCCAGGGCTGCGGCTGGCCTTCAAAACCCCTGGACGGCCCTGAGCACCGCAGATCGCCCCTGTCCCTGTTGGGACCCTTGCCAAGGGCGCGATCGTTGCCAGGCTGGTCGGGGTCGACCTGCGGAGCGATGAGCTGGAGCGAGTTGGAGCGGTTGGTGGAGGCTGCGGAGGCGGATCCTGCCCTGCGACGGGCCCTGCGCCACTGCCGCTCCCGGCGTGAGTTGGTGCTCGCCGGCCAGCGGCTCGGCTTCGCCGTTGCCCTGGCGGATCTGCGGCGGGCGCGACTGCTGGAACACCCGACGGTCGCCCCCGCCCCCCCGGCCGCCGCGGGCTGAGCGCTCACCAACCTGCTGCGGCGTTCGGGGTCATGGACCCCGGGCTGCTGCCTATGCGGTGCCAGGCACTCATGCCGCGGGCAGACAAGCCCTGGCAGCTTCTATGGTATGCGTGTACTGGGGTCGCGCCATCGATCTGCATCGCCTGCTGATCCGCCAGCCGCACCGCTGCCTGCTGCTGCCGGTGCGCGGCGATTCGATGCATGGCGCCGGCATCCGCAGCGGTGATCTGTTGCTGGTGGAACGGGATGCCTTGTCCCGCGATGGCGACATCGTTGTTGCTTGGCTCGGCGATGGCTTCACGGTCAAGCGCCTGCGCCGCCGCGGCGCACGCTGCTGGCTGGAGGCCGCCGATCCGGCCTTTCCGCCCTTGCCCCTCGACCAGCCCGACTGCCGGCTCTGGGGCCGGGTGGTCCACGTGATCCGGCGGCTTTGACGCCAGCGGCGCCGCTGCTGACGAGGCCCGCGGGATCCCTTCGCTCCCCGTCACGCCCGCCAGCACGCCGCCCGGCACGCCGCTCTGCACACCACCCCACTGCGCCAGTACGCTTGAACCATTGCTCTGGTGGGTCCGGTGCTGGCCACGGTGCTGATCGATGCCAACAACTTCTATGCCTCCTGCGAGGCCCTGCTCGATCCAGCCGTGGCCGGCCGGCCCCTGGTGGTGCTCTCCAACAACGACGGCTGCGTCGTCTCCCGCAGCCGCGAGGCCCGCGCCCTCGGCATTCCCATGGGCGTGCCTTACTTCCAGATCAAGGAGAGCCTGCGCCGCCACAACGTGATCGTGCGCAGCTCCAACTATGGCCTCTACGCCGACATGAGCCAGCGGCTGATGGCGACCTTGGAGCCGTGGGTGGAGGAGCTGGAGATCTATTCGATCGATGAAGCCTTCGGCCAGCTGCGCGTGCCCCACCGCAACAGCGAGACCAGCCTGGAGAGCTGGGGGCGCCAACTGCGCTGGGAGGTGTACTGCCAGCTGGGCCTGCCGGTGGCGGTGGGCATCGCCTCCACCAAGGTGCTGGCCAAGATCGCCAATCGCATCGCCAAGAAAGACCCCCGTCACCGCGGTGTCTTCGATTTGCTGGCCGCCGCGACGGCTGATCCCTGGCTGGAGGCGGTGCCGGTGGAGGACGTCTGGGGCATCGGCCGGCGCCTGGCCCGTTGGTGCCGCCTGAGGGGCATTGGCACCGCCCTCGACCTGCGCGACCGGCCCAGCGGCGAGCTGCGCCAGCGCTGTGGCGTCGTCGGCGTGCGCCTGCAGCGGGAGCTGCGCGGCCAGGCCTGCCTGCCGCTGGCGCAATTGCCGCCGGCGAAGCAGGAAACCTGCGTCAGCCGCAGCTTCGGCACGCCGGTTCAGACCCTGGTGGAGCTGCGCCAGGCCGTGGCCACCTACCTCAGCCGGGCGGCGGAGAAGCTGCGGCGTCAGCGCCAGCTGGCCGGTTCGATCACGGTGTTCGTGCGCAGCAACCCCTTCGATGGCACCCCCCTGCTGGCGGAAGCCGCCTGCGTGCGGCTGCCCCTGCCCAGCAACGACACCGCCACGCTGCTGCAGGCGGGCCTGCCGCTGACGGAGCGGCTGTTCCGGCCCCACAAGCCCCTGCACAAGGCCGGTGTGGTGCTGCGCGAGCTGCAGGCGGAAACCTGGCTGCAACAACATCTGCTGGCGCCCCTGCCGCCGGAGCAGCAACAGCGTCGCGAAGCCCTGATGGCCAGCATCGACGCCCTCAACCACCGCTTCGGTCGGGGCACGGTGCAGTGGGCCGCCTGTGGCCTGCAGTCCCGCTGGAGCATGCGCCGCTCGCGCCTGTCCGGCGCCGCCACCACCCGCCTGGCCGACATCCCGGTGGCCCACTGCGGCTGAGCCTGCGGCTCCAGCCGAGCCGCAGGCGAGAGCGTGCGCTCAGCCGCGGTCGGAGCGAACGACGTAAGCGCCACCAGCATCCATGCGAACACCGTCTGGGCGCACACCCTCTGTGCGAACGTCGTCCGTGCGAACGCCATCAAACAGACAGGCGACCTGATTGCGGCCGTTGCTCTTGGCCAGATGCATCGCCTGATCGGCCCGTTGCAGCAGATCAAGAAACGAGCGGTCGTGGCTGCTGAGGGCCGTGACACCGCCGCTGACGTGCAACTGGAAATCCGAACGGCTGTGCACGCCCTTCATCGCCGCCACGTTGGCCCGCAGCCGCTCCGACAAGGCCACGGCCTGGCCGGCTGGCATCCCGACCAGGAGCAGGGCGTATTCGCCATCGCCGATTTGGCCGGCGTAATCCTGCTCGCGCAGCAGGGCGGTGCTGAGGCGGCAGAGATCAACCAGCACGGTATCGCCGGCCTCGTGGCCCCAGCGGATGTTGATCTGGCGGAAGTTGTCGAGGTCGAAGCAGAGTAGGGAGAGCTCCAAGCCCTCCTGGCGGCAGCGCTCGAACTCCCGCTGGCCGATCTGCAGGAACGTGCGACGGTTCGGCAAGCCGGTGGTGGGGCAGAGCTGGGTGAGGCGGCGCAGCTCGAGTTCGCGCATCACCAGTTCACCCAACCAGCGCAGCTGCTGACGCTGATTGGGATCGAGCGGCGGCCGGGCCTGGCTGTCGATCACGCAGAAGGTGCCGAGGTTGTGGCCGTGGTTGGTGCGCAGCGGCGCGCCGGCGTAAAAGCGCACATGGGGCTCGTTGAGCACCAGGGGGTTGTTGGCGAAGCGCTCATCCGCGCAAGCGTCGGGGATCACGAACAGGTCGTCGCCGGCGATGGCATGGGCGCAGAAGGCCATCTCGCGCGGCGTTTCCTGCACCGAAAGCCCCTGCTGCGAGAGGAACCACTGGCGATCGGCATCCACCAGGGAAATCACGGAGATCGGTGTCTGGAAGATCGAGGCGGCCAGATGCACGAGCCGTTCGAGGTGCTCATCGCTGGCTGTGCCGATCACGCCATAGCGCTCCAGATCGCGCAGGCGTTGCTCCTCATCGCGGGGGATGGGGAATTCGGGGTAAGGGGCCATGCGGAACAGCAATGCCAGTGCCAACGTAGGCCGGCTGAGGAACCCCCCCCGTTAGGGCGCGGCGTGGGGGCTGAGCCGGCGCCGCAAACCCGCAGCGGCAAACCCGCAGCGGCAGACCCGCAGCGGCAGGCCCGCAGCGCCAGCAAGAGGCCAGCAAGGCCGAGCCCCGGGACGGATTCAGGCGGCCGGCAGGGCCGCGCTCAGCTCAAACCCGGCGCAGCGTTGCAGATCGAGATGCTCCAGGCAGCGCCGCTCGTTGTAATAGTCCGCCTGAAAGCGCAGAGCATCGGCGTTGAGCTCGTGGAACAGCGCCTCAATGCGCTGCTCCATGTCCAGCAGGGGCGCGTCCAACAGGGGGACGTGAGGCAGAGGCGCATCGGGCCGGGGCGGGCCTGGCGGTGGCGCCTGCGCCAGTGCCGGCGGTCGCGCACCACCCAGGCCGCCGCCAGGGAAGCCAACGGGTGGCGGGCCGATCCCAGGGGCAGCGGCGCGATCCGGCGCTGGCGGCTCCTGGTCGTTCGCGGCGGCTGACTCCTGATCCGCCAGCGCGGTGATCAGCCGCGCCAGGCACGACTCGATTGTGATCAGCCGCTGGGATTTCCAGGCCTCCAGCAGATGGCGGCAGCGGCGCAGGCAGCGCAAACGTTCCAGCGAAGCGGCGGCGCCGCGAAGCTGGAGCTGGGGCTGGGCCAGGGTGAGGCGCTGCAGCTCGGTGGGCTCCAGCAGCGGCGTCAGCCGCGGCGCCAGATCCCCTTCCTCCAGCAACAGCCGATCGCTCAGGAGCCGCGGCAACTCCAGCAGCCCCAACTCCTGGCCGGGATCGCTGCCGCGGTTGATCGCTTCCAGCCGTTGAGGGCCGAGGTGGTCTTCCTCAATCTCGCCGATGCGGGCCCAGAGCAGGCGATGGGGCTGGAGGGCGAAATCATCCAGTTCACGGCGCCGCAGTTCGGCCCGGATCGAGGCCCGCCATGCCGGGCAATGCAGATACAGACGCAGCAGCTCCGCCTCGGCACGCTCCCGCTGGCTGGCCTGCTCCGGCTGTTCCCAGCGGGCGGAACGACCATGCCAGCGCTGGCCCTGCACCTGCTGACGCAGGTCCTGCTCCAGCTGCAGCGCCAGCCGAGCCTGGCCTCCGGCCAGCCGCTCGGCCACCTGCTGCAGATAGCGGCTGCGCACCGCCGACTGGGGCAGCTTGCCGAGCAACGCCACCAGCTCGGACACCGCCTGCTGAAACTGATCGGAACGGCTGAGATCCCGATCCGCCAACACCTGATCGATCTGCCAATCGAGCCAGAGGGGGGCCTGATCGAGCAAGGAGCGGTAGTCGCCGGGGCCGTGATCGCGCAGGAACTCATCGGGATCCTTGCCGGCGGGAAGATGCACCACCCGCAGCTCCAGTTGGTTCTGCAGCGCCAGCTGCTCCACCTCGCCGATGGCCCGCTGGGCGGCCCTGACGCCGGCGCGGTCGCTGTCGAAGTTGAGGATCAGGCGGCGGGAGTCGCAACAGCGGCAGAGCTGGGTGACCTGATGGCGGCTGAGGGCGGTGCCGAGAGCAGCGACGGACTGGTGGATGCCGGCAGCGTGGAGGGCGATCACATCGAAGTAGCCCTCCACCACAACCGCGTGGTCGACGCGGCGGATGGCATCGGCGGCGCGATCGAGGCCGAACAGATGCTTGCCCTTCTCGAACACCTCCGTTTCCGGAGAGTTGAGGTACTTGGGTTCGCTGCCATCGAGGCTGCGGCCGCCAAAGCCGATCACTCGCCCCTGGCGATCCCGGATCGGCACGATCAGGCGGTTGCGGAAGCGGTCGTAGAAGCCGTTGCCCCCCTTGCGGGCCACCACGAGGCCCGCCTCCACCAGCAGCTCCGCCGGCAGGCCCTCCACCTGCTGCAGGTGGGTCAGCAGGCCATCCCAACGATCCGGCGCGTAACCCAGCCCGAAGCTCTCGATCGTGGCGGGCGACAGCTGCCGTTGCTCGCGCAGGTAGGCCATGGCGGCGGCGCCGCCGCTCTGGAGCAGCTGGTCGCGGAACCAGCCGCTGGCCAGGGCCAGCACCCGGTGCAGCTGGTCGCGGCGGCTGAGCTGTTGGCGCAGCCGCTCCTGCTGGGGCGCATCCAGCGTCTCGACCGGCAGCTGGTAGCGGCGGGCCAGGTCCAGCACCACATCGCTGAAGCTGGTGCGCTGCAGCTCCATCAGGAACTTGATGGCGTTGCCGCCAGCGCCGCAGGCGAAGCAGTAGTAAAACTGCTTGGCCGGCGACACGGTCATCGACGGCGAGCTGTCCTCATGGAACGGACAGAGCCCGACGAATTCGCGGCCGCGTTTGCGCAGCACCACATGTTCGCCGACCACGTCAACGATGTCGGCCCGTTCCTTGACGGCTTCGATGGTGCGGGGATGGAGCCGGGGCGTGGGCACGGCGAGGCGGCGAAAGGAGCTGGAGCTGGAGCTGGAGCGGAGGGGTGGGGTGGGGTGGGGAGACGAGGCGGCTATGCAGCCAGGGCGGCACACCACCACTGGGGCATTTTGTGCTGGCATTCTGCCGCCTCACACCATCCCTGGCGCCAGATCAGGCGGCACCGGCTGGCCCCGCCAGGCATGGGACCTAAAGTTTTGAGCTGTTGAGCAGCCGGGATGCCGAGCCCCGCAGGCTTGCTGTCATGGGGGACCCAACTGATCGGAGCGGCTCCGATCAGCCAGCAGCGGCCCCTGGCCGCTGGGATCGCCGAGGTCATCGCCGCGGCGACCGACCTGCTGGGTTCCGGCCAGGCCTGGGCCGCTGCCGCCGCCACGGCATCGCCCACGACGCTGTCAGCCGCAGAGACGTCGCTATCAGCGACCTCACTGGCAGCAACGTCCCTGGCAGCAACGTCAGTGTCAGCGATGTCAGTGGCAACGGTGTCAGCGGCAACGACAGCGGCAACGACAGCGGCAGCAACGACAGCGGTGGCAACGACAGCGGTGGCAGCGGCCGGCCACCACGGGCTGCGCCCCGGGGAGCTGCCCTTGCCACTGCTGATGCTGGCCATCGGCGGCATCTTTCTCAGCACCCTGGCGATCAGCAAGTTTTCGTTGAGGATCGGCGTGCCAGCCATCCTTGGGGTGCTGGTCTTTGGCTTGCTGATCGATCCGAATGTGGAGGTGTTCAACCATCAGCGCATCGAAACGCTGCACACTCTCAGCCTGTCGATGTTGCTCTTCTACGCCGGATTGCGAACACAGCTGCGCTCGATTCGCGGCTTTCTGGAATACGGCGTCTTGCTGGCCTTGGCGGGGGTGATCTCCACCTCCTTGATCCTGGGACTGATCACCTGGTGCACCGCTTCCCCCCATCCCGGCTTCTTCGGTTTTGGCTTCATGGAGTTGCCCCTCAGCCTGGCGATGCTGGTGGGGGCCTGCCTGGGCTCCATCGATGCCGGAGCCACCATCAGTGTGCTGGGCGACCAGCGCAGTCGCTTTCCGCCTCGCTTGCGCTCGCTGTTGCAATTCGAGTCGTCGCTCAGTGATCCGCTGGCGATCCTGTTCGTGGGGTTGATCATCGGCCTCTCCACGCCGGAGGGGGCCATGAGCACCGAGCATCTGGTGCATACCCAGCTGCAGCTGTTCATTCAGAAGATTTCCTCGGGGGTGCTGCTGGGGGTGATCGTGGGCTATCTGGCTCGGTTCAGCCTCGAGCAACTGGTGGAGGAACACGAACAGTTGCTGGTGCTGGGGATTGCGGTGGCCCTGCTCTCCTATGGCCTCGCCGATCAGCTTGGTGGCTCAGGATTCATCGCTAGCTATGTCACCGGAATGGTGCTCTGCAACGCCAACTACCGCAATCGCCGCATCACCCCGGAGACGCTGCAGCAAACTCTGCTGCCCTTCAACACGATGACCGAGATCTCCGTGTTTCTGATCTTCGGCATCATGCTCGACCCGATGGCACTGCTGCCGGCCCTGCCGGAAGGCCTGGTGGTGGGGCTCGCTCTGATGCTCGTGGCGCGTCCCCTGAGCGTGCTGCTGGTGCAGCGGTGGTCGCCGTTCAATCGCCGCGAAGGCCTGCTGATCTCCTGGTGCGGCCTGCGCGGCGCCGTGCCGCTGGCCCTCAGCTTCGAGGTGGTCGATTGGATCCCCAGGCTGCGGGGCGTAGCTCCCGAGAACATCCAGGCCTTGGTCAGAACCACCCAGGGGGTGGTGTGCACCGTGGTGGTGCTCACCCTGCTCGTTCAGGCGCTCACCTTGCACGTGCTGGGTCGAAGGCTGGGGCTGATCCAACCGGCCGAAGTCCACGCTTGAGGCCAGGTTCTGGCGCCGCCGCAGCGGCCAGTGCCCGCCAGGAGGTCGGCTTCAATCTCAGCCGCGACGGGAGGCCGGCAGGGGCAGCGGGTCGCTGAGCCATTGCTGTTCGCCGTCTCGCAGGCCGATCGGGCGGGCGAGGCGCCAGCTCTGGCGCCGTTCACCCCGTTGCAGATACAGCTCGAAGGGGGTGTCCACCCGAAAGGAATCACCGGCCAGCCGCCAATCGAAGCGGCCGCGGAGTCGCACCCCCGGCAGCTCTCCGATGCGCAGCTTCTGTTGCTGGTCCACCCGCACCCGGCTCAGTTCCGGCAGCGCTTGCGCCTCCAGATCCAGTGCCTGGGCGATCGCCGACTGGGTGAGGCGGATCTGCAGGCTGAGGCCTTCCAGCACCACACGTCGTGGCGGCATCGCCGCGCCGAAACAGCCGGAGAGCACAAGGCACAGCAGCGGTGCCAGCAGCAGAGCCAGCCAACGCCGCGGGCCGCCCGGGGAGGGAGGGGTTGGCAGCACGGGCAGCATGGTGGCATCGCGGATGGCTCCATGATCGGTTGGCTGGATGGTGAACTCGCCGATCCGTGGCGACAGGGCAACCGTTGTGGCGTTCTGCTGATCTGCGCCGGGGTGGGCTATGAGGTGCAGCTCACCAGCCGCTGTTGGCAAGGATTGCCGGATCCCGGTGCCCAGCTGGGGCTGCACATCCATCACAGCGTGCGCGAGGACGCCTGGACGCTGTTCGGATTTCCGCTGCGGCACGAGCGGGATCTGTTCCGCGAACTGATCGCGGTGAGCGGCGTGGGCCCCCAGATGGCCCTCGGTCTGTTGGGGGCGATGCCTGCGGAACCGTTGATCCAGGCGATCGTGCAGGCCGACCTGAGAAGACTGTGCGAAGCGCCTGGGGTGGGGCGGCGCACGGCGGAGCGCCTCTCGGTGGAACTCCGCAAGCGGTTGCAGGAACGGTTCGGCGCCGCTGGAGTCAGCGACCTGGAGGGCGCGGTGGAGGGGATGGATGGCGGGCCGCTGACCCTGCCGGACGGTGGCGAGGCCCTGGATCTGCAGCTCACGCTCACAGCCCTTGGCTATGAGCCCCTGGAGATTCGACGGGCGCTGCGGGCGGTGGCCGGCGGCATGGAGGCTGGCGCGGCCAGTGAGGCCTGGCTGCGGGAGTGCCTGCGCTGGTTGTCGCGGGATGCGGCCTGATCCCAGGGCCTCCACGCGGTATCGTGATTCTTTGCACGTTGCGGGCCCAACCTGCCCATGTCGCTCACCACTAGCCAAAAACAGGATCTGATCAACACCCATCAGACCCACAGCACAGATACAGGGTCTGTGGAGGTGCAGGTGGCCATGCTGAGTGAGCGCATCAATCAACTCAGCGGCCACCTGCAAAAAAACATTCACGACTTCTCCTCGCGGCAGGGCTTGCTGAAAATGATCGGCAGGCGCAAGCGCCTGCTCAGCTATCTGCGCAGCCAGAGCGAGGAGCGCTACGGCGCCCTGATCGGCAGTCTCGGCATCCGCGGCTGATTCCGGGCATGGCCCGTCCCAAACCCCGTTCGTTCGCCCCAGGTGGCCAGGACGACGCCCTGAGCGATCCAGCCAAGCGACCTGCGGCGTCCAACGCCAAAGCAGCGGGTCGTTCAGGAACCGGCTCAGGCTCTGGCAAAACCAAAGCCAGCCCGGCCAAGCAGGTCACGATGGGTAGTACGAAGCGCCAAGGCGATCAAGCCGCCGCAACCAAGGGGGGCGGCGCCAAACCAACCGCCAGTGCAGCGCGCTCCAAGGGCTCTCAGGTGATTCCCGAGGCTGTGGCCCAGCGGATGCTGCGTCGTATCGCCATCGCCACGGGGGTGCCGTCGTTGCTGGGCATGGGCGTGTTCGTTGGCAGCTATGTCTTGGTCAGCCGCCAGATCTTCGATGTTCCGCCAGTCGCCACGCTGCTGGCTTCCGGAGCCTGTTTCCTGCTGGGGGTGGTGGGCCTCAGCTATGGCGTGTTGTCCGCCAGCTGGGAGGCGGCGCCCGGAACGCTGCTGGGCACCGAACAACTCGGAGTGAACATCAGCCGAGTGCGCAGTTCCCTGAGGGCGATGCGCCAGGGCGGCACCGCCCCACCGGCGGGCTAGTGCCGGCTTGGGCCGCAGCCGGCCACCCATCGTTGCGGTTCATGCACCTGCGGGCTAGACGGAACCCCCGCTCGGTTGCCACCCCTCTGACGCCTCGCCTCCCGGTCGCTGAACGCCATCAACACCGCAGCGGTGGACAGGGGGAGGGGACGTCAGCGCCGATCAAGCTGGCGGATGCTCTTCGAGGCGAAGCGTCAAGCCTTTGGCAGCGCCATCGGCCATCAGGAAATCGCCGAGGGGGGGTGTCTCCACCAGCTCGAAACGCCTGGAGTCCAGCCGCTGGCGCAACTCAGCGCTGGTCTGGTTGAGGATCACGGTCTTCGCCCCATTCACGGCATTGCAGGCGAACGCTTGGGCATCGGCTTCTGCTAGCGCCAGGCGCTTCTCAGGGCTGACCCGGACCTCCATCAAGCGATTGGAGCGAACATCCAAGGCCGGCGGGGCATCGAGCAACATTCCATCGCTGAGCATGCAACAACAAGTGTCAAGGTGAGGGTTCCTCTTCTAGGTGCTCTGGGTGGAAGAAGCGGGCGAGAACAGCTGTGAAGCCCAGCAGAACGGCGGCGTTGGCGGTGATCACAAGATTGGCAAGCCCGGGCTGCGGCTCGACCAACTTCACCGTCGCCCGGCTGGCCAGCCCAGCCCCTGCCACTGGATCCGTGCACGCTTGCGGGAGAGGAGGCGTGATGCAATGAGAAACGGTTCACATCGCACTACAGTTGAGCTGGAGCTTAAACTGGTGTTGTAATCAGTCTGATTGCCAGCAACCCATGGATCAAAGCTGATCTCAGCTTCAGGCACCGCTGGCCTGTCTCAGAGCTGCGGCGACGGAGCCACTGATGCGTGACTCGCTCGCTTCGTGGGCGACGAAAGATTGCATCAATACCGATCCCGGATGAAATTCCGATCAGGTCTTTGATCGGGGTTTCTATGTGGTGTCTGAATGAATCTAAATTGCTCAGGCATTCGCATCGACTGTGCTGATCATGCCTTCTAGGCAGGGTCGTCAATGGTGACGAAATGCCTCAATAAAGTTGGTCTTCACTTGCTCGGATCAATTGACTGATTGGCTTCTTGCAGTGGCTGGATGAGCCCGAGAAAGTCATCCTAAAGTAAGTTGTGCTGGAGCTGATCGATTGTTTTTTGTTCAACCCATGGGCCAGTGATTCGCTGCCGATATTTCTTTATACCCGCTGCCTGCAGACGTGCTGGTCTCGCGACTGTCAACGCGCACGCTGGCATGACTCGGTCTTCCGGCTTCCCTGTTGTCGGACGATCACAGCCCCACGCGTTTTCCGTGGCTCGTCAAGCTCGTCGCCCTCATATCGTCTAAGCTGAGGTTATCAAAGACTGCATAGATGCTGCCCGTTACTTGGTTGCTGCGTTCGTGGTGGAAGGAGGAGCGGCGGTCCTTCTCGGAGTCCCGGTTCCCTTGGCGTGGCCTGGGTTTGGCATTGTTGGTGATTACGCCATCAGTCGCCCTGCATCTGTATGTTCGCTGTACCACAGTGCTACACCAACAGCAGGCTTCCCGTGATGACACCGTGGCGCTGATGGAGGCAGCCTTTTCCAGCACCAGCCGCATCGCCCGCGATTGGGGCCAATGGGACGACGCCTATCGCTTCGCGCTGGGGGTAAATCCCGGTTACGTCCGCAATAATCTGGAAACCGGTGCTCTCTTTGATGCCGGCGCCATCATGGTGATGTTGCGCCCTGGGGGC
>JBKDOR010000003.1:0-3649 GCA_046342775.1 Synechococcaceae cyanobacterium | reverse complement strand
GCCTGGGGGTTGAGGGTGGCCTCATGCAGGCCGAATGCCGTGGCCCGGAAGGTGCTGTTGTTGGTGAACAGGGGCCGCACCTCGGGTTTGCTCACGCCCACGAAGCTCTGGGCGTTGTGGGTGGCCTTGAGCTTGCTGCCCACCTGCAGGGCGGCCACCAGGAACTTCACCGCATCGAGGGTCCATCCATAGGGGGCATCCGCAAAGAAATCGACCAGCTCCTTGCCGCTCTGGCCGCCTTTCACCTTGATGCGGTTGAGCACGGCCTGCAGGGCCGGACGGTTGGTGTCGATCACCCACTGGCCGCCCTCTTCCTTGCAGAGGCGCAGGCTTTCGATCGAGCCGGTGAGGCCCTTGAGGTTGTCGGCGCTGAGCAGCTTGCTCAGCTCATCGCCACTGGGACTGACCGCCGCTTCGCCAAAGCGCTCGTAGATCTGGGCCAGGCCATCGCTGAGGGCCTCGCGGATCGCCTCGACTGCGCGGCTGGCGTTCGCTCCGATCGCGCAGGGGCCACCGTTCAGCAACACCTGGCCATGGATCAGGGCCTGATCAGCTAAGCGCTCAGCCTCGGCCTTGAAGCCATCCAGCTTCCGAGATTCCTCTGTATTGAGGTTGAGGGGGGCATTGCTTCCCTTCAACTTGATAATCCGTTCTGACCGGAACCATTCCGCCAACGCCCGATCCAGCTCCGGGCTGGGGCGCATGGCCCAGAAGAAGGTGTTGGTGTCCTGCTGGCTCCGCTGGCGCAGTTGCTCCACCCGCTCCTCGAAGTTCTCGCTGCCATCCACCCGCTCCACCTTCACCGGCACATCGCCTTTCACCACTTCGCTGCCGCGGAAGTGCAGGGCCGCCTTGAAGCTCTTCACCCCATTGCCCAGGCCGGCGCTGGGCACGGGGTCCCAGTTCTGGCGGAGGGCCTCCTGTAGAAGGTTGTGGCGATCCTGGGCAGAGGGCGCCTGCGGGGTGCGGGTCTGCTCCCAGTCCTCTTCCTGTGGTGTGGGGATCTTGTACGTACCGTCGGGAGCCTTTCGGATCAGATGCCGGTCATAAAGGTGTTCGCATGCCTCTTGCACCTGTGATTGGAGGGAGTCGCCATCCACACGGGGGTGGAGCACCACGGCGATGTTGCGCTCGGTGGCAGGCACCTGATCGACGAACTGCAGCAGGCAGATCGCCTTGGCCACCGGCACCGCCAGCGGATGGCTGGCCTTGGTGGCGATGTCACTGATCTTGCCGCGGTACTGCGAATCGATGTTGTTGCTCTGAAGGTCGTAGACCCGATCCAGCGTCACCAGCGCCCCCAACGCCTCACCCGCTAGGCCGCTCTGCGGATTGGTGAGCAGCTCCTGGGCAAGCTTGATGATCGCCCGGTTGGCACCACCGAACTGGCGGTTGGCATTACTCGACAGCCGCAGGCCTGACACAATCGAGATAATCAGCTCAACCTGGTAGGGGAGAAGTGGATAGAGATCTGAGAATGATTTTGCGGTTAGTTCTGGCAGCCGGATCTTCGCGTCGAGTTTCGTGTGTGTAGCCAGGCGGCCCTGGTGCTGCTGGAACAGCCCCTGCAGGGTCTGCTGCCCCGCGCTGTTTTTGCCCAGCACCCGCCGGCTGGTGACCTCGGCGATGTCGGAGGGCTCCAGCGCCGGCTTGTAGGGGAAGCGGTCCTGCAGCCGAGCCAGTTCTGGACGATTGTCGTCCAATGCTCCGACGATCTGAGTGAGATTCTCTTGAGAGGTGACCATCACCCACACCTTGCCCCGTCCCTTGATGCCGAGCTGTTGCACGATCGCCTGCAGATCGAGCATTTTCTGAATGTCGCGGGCCACGTACTGGCCCACCTCATCCACCACAAACATCAGCTGTTTACCGGGATGCTTGCGCTCCATCAGCGCGATGGTGCGCTCCGCCAGGCTGGCTGGGGTGATCGGCACACTCTCATCGCGGGCGCTCTTGAGCCAGCTGTCCTTCTCGGCGTAGGTCTGCGGTTCGAGGGCGTGCATCACCGCACTGGCCCTGGGCATCGCCTGCAGCAGCCGTGTTTTGGCGACGGCCCAGTCTTCCCCTGGGTAGAGCTGGGCGAAAGCGTCGAGGAAGGCCTGCATGCGGCCCTGCTCCTCCAGCTCGATCTCCAGTTCGGCCACCTCCAGGCTGCTGGAGTAGCCGAGGTGATCGAGCAGCTTGCGGTAGAAGATCTTGGTGAGCGCGTCGCTGGCGTTGACGTTGCGATCCGCTGAGACGTCAAAAATGATCGCCTCGGTGGGAATCTGCTCGTTGATCGCCTTCAGCAGCGCCTTGATCTGCAGGTTCTTGGCCCGCTGGCCCAGCAGATCGCCGGCGCTGTCGCCGGCCAGGTCGCGGTTGCTGATCGCCAGGCCAACATACTTGGCGAAGCTCGATTTCCCCGCCCCGAAGAAGCCCGCCACCCAGATGGCAATGTCACTGCTTGGGTGATTGGGCGCTTCCCGATAGCCCTCCAATACGCGCAACATGTTGCGCTCAATCGATTCCGTGAGGATGTATTCGTCGATCTCCTGGCGCACGATCGCCACGTTGTCCTGGTCGACCTTGATCACCTCTTCGATCTTGCGGTCGATCCGACCGGAAAAGAGGTCGCGGATGGCGGTGGTAGTCATGGTCAGGAGAACAGCTTGGGGCGGTAGTTGTGGTCGGCTTCGGCTTCATCCATGAAGCGCAGCCCCGCCGGACCATCCCGCTGGCCGGGGTAGAAGAGCACCACCGGATGACTCACCTTGTGGCGCAGGTTCTCCAGCAGCGCCGACGGCCGGTGCAGGCCGAACAGTGCCCCCACCCGTTCCAGAAAGACGATGTGGCTGGTGGTGGGCCTGGAGGCATCCACCGCTTTGGCCACCAGCTGATCGAGGGGAGTGGAACCAGCAGCCTTGCCGCTGAGCACGTCGCGGATGGTGTCGCGCACCATGGTGATGCCCAGGTCGGCTTCCCCCTGGGCGATCTCCTCCAGCGACAGCCCGGCCGCCTCGATCGACTGCTCCAGCAGCTGGGCCATCGACATTCGTTGCACTGTCTTGCCGGCGTTCTCCAGGCGCACCACCAGATCCCGCAATGCCTGGCGCAGCTCCCACTCGTCTTCCGGGGGGTAGAGGAAGATCCCAAACGGCATGTCGGTGTAAGTGCTTAGCCCCACGCCCGAATCAGCGGCGGTGAGCACTGGTTCGAGCTGCTGCTGCAGGCAGCGCTGCCATTCTTTCTTGGTCATGTCCACACCTCCAGCACCAGGGCCTCAGCGCTGCTGGCAGGCAGTTTCAGATCGACCACCGACCCGGCGCGGTAGTAGCTGATCACCTGGGCCTGGTGGAGCAGCAGCAGCCGGTGCTCCAGCTCCGCCTCCGGCAGACGGAACCACAGCCAACGGGGATCGGCCAGGGCCGCCGCAGTGGTGCGGTTACTGGCCAGGGCCTGCAGCAGCACGTAGAGCAGGGGCTCATCGGCCAGGTAGTAGGCCGTGAAGCGACGCTTGACGCGGCCCTGCAGCAGGCCGAGATCCACCCCTGCCTTGAGCAGGCCCCCGGCCACGCGCTTGCGGGTGGCTTCGCTCCAGTCGGCCACCTCGGGATGTCCCTGTGAGCCAGTGCCCTCCAGCCAGCTGAGGGCTTGATCGGTCTGGAGC
>JBKDOR010000002.1:0-3708 GCA_046342775.1 Synechococcaceae cyanobacterium | reverse complement strand
AGCTCGACCTGTGCCCGATGGCCGATGGCGGCGACGGCTTCGGGCCGGTGCTCGCCCAGTGGCTTGGCGCCGAGCCGCGCTTGTGCGACACGGTGGATGCGGCGGGGCGACCGCGCCAAGCCCGTTGGTGGTGGGCGTCGGCGCCCAGGCTGCCGATGCCCGTTGCCCATCAGCCAGAGGCGACAGCGCCCGCACCCGCCTCCATCGCGCTTGTCGAGAGCGCCGAGGTGCTCGGCCTGGCCTTGCTTCCCCCCGCCCTGCGCCATCCCCTGCCGATGGATGGCGTGGCTCCCGCTGCTGTTCACCAGCCGCCCTCCGCCCATGGAGACCCCAACAGCGATGGGCCCGACAGCCGTGGCCTTGGGAGCCGTGGCCTCGACAGCCGTGGCCTGGCGCCGCTGTTGCTGGCCGCGGCCGCGGCCGGCGTGGAGCGCCTGCTGCTCGGATTGGGGGGTAGCGCCAGCAACGATGGCGGCTTCGGCCTGGCGCGGGCTTTGGGCTGGCGCTTTTTCGATGCCGATGGTGCAGCCATCCAGCGCTGGGGCGATCTGGAGCGGCTGGAGCGCGTGGAGCCGCCCCCACAGCCGCCGCTCCTGCCCCAGCTCGTGATCGCGGTGGATGTGCGCAACCCCCTGCTCGGCCCCGAGGGCGCGACGGCCATCTATGGCCCCCAGAAGGGTCTGACAGCCCAGCAGTTGCCGCGGGCGGAGGCCTGCCTGCGGCGCCTGGCGCACGGCTTGGAGTCTCGCTTTCCGGGCGTGGCGGAGCGCCCGGGCAGCGGCGCTGCCGGTGGCTTGGGCTATGGCCTGCAGGTGTTCTGCGGCGGCCAGCTGCGGGCGGGGGCGGAGCTGGTGGCGGAGCTCTGCGGCCTGGAGGCGCGGGTTGAGGCGGCCGACCTGGTGATCGGCGGCGAAGGCCGCTTCGATCGCCAGAGCCTGATGGGCAAGGGCACGGGGCGGCTGTTGCAGCGGGCCCAGCGGACGGGGCGTTGCAGCCTGCTGCTGGTGGGCCAGCTGGAGGAGGAGGCCTTGGATCGCGCCCGGGCCGAAGCTGCCCTCCAGGGTTGCGCCGTCGCGGCCCGGGCCCTGGTTCCGGATCTCACCGATCTCACCCAGGCCTGCGCCGCTCCGGCGCTCTGGCTGGAGCGCCTGGCCGAGCAGGCCGCCGCCGATCTGGATGGCCTGAGCCCGGCCGCGGCGCCCTGATCGGCATGCCTGCTGCGTCATGACGCCCCGGCGTTCGGGCGACAGCCTCAGAGTCAGAGTCCGATTGCAAGTCAGGGGCAGGTGGGCTGGATGCAGGCCTCCAGCCGCTGTTGCAGGCTGCTGGTGAGATGGGCCACGGCGGCGCGGCGATCGGCGCGGTAGTCGCTCAGCAGCGGTTGGATGGCGATCGGATCGGCGATGCTGAGGCAAACGTGGCGCGGGCCGAGGCGGGGGCGACGGCTGGGGTCACGGCCCTGGATGCGGCAACTGGTGTCCCAGAGCAGCAGCAACAGATCGGCGAGGCGTTCGGGGCTGGGGCAATCCCGCACATAGCGGCCGCTCACCGCCACGAAGGACTCAACCATGCGCATGTGCCACATCAGCCGCTCGGTTTCCTCCGCGAGGCGATCGGCGAGGCCGCGTTCCAGCAGGCAGGGGGGCGGGGCCTTGCGGGAGGGAGCGGCGGGGAAGAGGCGATCCCAGCCGGCCTGCTCGACCCGGCGGCAGCGGCCGTTGAGATCGCCGTTGGAGCTGAGGCCCAGGTTGTCTTCGACGACCCGCAGCGAGCGCTCGCGCAGCCGCTCCAGGCGCTCGATGATCGGATCGCTCGTCGGGATGCTGGCACTGGCCCCCGCCGCGGCGTCTGCTGCATCGACAGCGGAATCGGCAGCGGGGCTGGCGCTGGGCCCTGGGGTGGTCGGGGCCGGCCTTTGAGGATAGGCCTGGGAATAGAACTGTTCCAGGATGGTCAGATAACGCTCGGACAGACGCAGCAGGCGGTCCAGCAACGGGCTGTCCACCGGATCGAGCCCCGCCTCCCGCTCCAGCTGGGCCAGCAATGCCGTCAACGCGGCCCAGGGAAGGCTCGGGAAGCTGTATTGAATGCCGATCGGCAGCACGGTCGTCGCCTCGGGCCGGCCGGCGGTTTGCAGGTCGTCGGCGGTCCAGAACGCCAGCTGGGCGACGCCCGGTTCCAAGGGGCTGATGCGTTCGTTGTGGCCGTTGGTGGCCCCTTCAGGGGCGACGGCAAACGGGAAGGGGCCATTGAGCAGCAGCTCGCGGGCGCAGCGCAACGCCGGCAGATCAAGCTTGCCCCGTTGAATCGAACAGCCGCCGAGGTGGCGCAGCAGCCAGGCGGTGGGCTGGCCGGCCCAGAGCGGAATGCCGCGGTCGTAGAGGAACTGGGCGTGCAGGGGCGAACGGAGCCGCACGCCCTGGCGCCGGGCCAGCTGGGGCAGCTCGCGCCAGAGCAGCTGGGCCATGCAGAGCGGATCGTCGACGCTGGGATGGCGAAACGCCAACAGCAGCCGGCTGCGCCCGGCCTGGAAGTCGGCCATCGCCGCCACCAACCGCTCGCCATCACGCACCGTCAGCGAGCGGATGTTGGAGCCCCGGCGCAGGGCGAGCCGCAGCAGCGGTGGCGCCAGCCCCAGCAGGCGCCGATCCAGCAACGGCGGCAGGAACTCCAGCGGAGCGGCGGCGGGCATCGGGGCCGGGGCAGGGCGGGACCCTTGAGGGCACTGGGGGGCATTGAAGCGGCTGCAGGGGCTCGCGCCCAATCCCGTCCAACTCCGCCCAGTTCGGGCCAGCGCAGCCAAGCCCGCCCGGTCGCCCAGCTCCTTGACCTCGCCCGGCTTGGTCGGCTCCGTTTCGCCAGTACGAATTGACGGTGTGGCGGTGATCCGGAGACCCCGCTGGGGCTGAATCTGGCTGCCGAGGGAGCGAGCAGCGCCCGGGGCTCGGAGTCGGTGGAGGCGAACAGCGCCAGGGGCTCAGAGTCGGTGGAGGCGACTAGGAGCCGGTGATGCGGGGGCTGGAGCGCTTGGCAAGGCAGCGGTTCGGTCGCGGCTTCCCCGAGCTCACGCCGGAGCAGGTGGGGGGAATCGGCTGCAGCTGCCCCGGTTTCCAGCCTGGCGGCGAGGACCAGGCCCACCGCTGCCCCAGGTCGCCCCTCTGCCTGGGGCAGCGGGGCGGGCCGCGGATCCCCGAGCCACTGCGCGGCTGCCGCGGCAGGACAGTGAGCGTAACGGTTTTCTGACCGTGTTAATGCGGCGCCCGCGCTGCGCATTTGCCTCTGTTAATGTCATTGAGTCTGTGCCTTAGCGGGTCATCCAGATTGGGCAATTGCCAACCTTTTTCGAAGCATCTGCTTGCCGGGTATTCGCTCAATGGATCTTCGCTTTAGGCACAGGCTCTCGATTCAGGTGCATACACCGCGCAGTCATCCACCTGTGCGTAATTGCACAAACTTTGTCCCTAACAGACCAACATCAGCTTTCTTTTTACAGTGACTCGTTTTTTCGCCTCAACCCTTCCAGCGGCCGTTGCCGGTGCCATGGTTCTTGGCTTGGCCCCGAATCACGCCGATGCTGCCACGACCGTTTGTACTCCGGTGTTCATGCCTCCGAACGTCGCCCCGGGGAGTCCGATCTCCGCGGATCTTGGCACCACCTCTCCCTGTCCTCCCCCGACAGTCACCGTCAGCTTGAACACCGTTGGCAAT
>JBKDOR010000001.1:0-3255 GCA_046342775.1 Synechococcaceae cyanobacterium | reverse complement strand
CTCCAGCTGCAGCAGCCCCGCCTCGCCCAGCAGCGGCGACAGGGCAGGAATCAGCCCCTCGAACTGGCCGTAGCCGTTCTCCTGCAGCAGCTCGGCCCCATGCTCCACCAGGGCCTCAGGGCTGGTGGCGGCGGCCTTGGCCAGGCTCACCAGGGCCTCCACTCCCCGCTGGAACAGGCCGATCACCGCTCCGGTGGAATCGGAGCAGCGCTCCAGCACCCCCTCACTCAGCTCCAGCAGGCGCACCTGCAATTCCACCGCCAGGGCGGGGTCGGCCGTGGCGATCGGCCCGCTGATCGCCTGCTGCTGGGCCTCCAGGTCGGCCAGCAGCGCCTTGCGTTTGGCGGAATCGATGAAGGTGGTGGAACGGGCGATCGCCGCCAGTCGCTTGCGCACCTCCTGCGCCGCCCCCTCGGCTCCGCCGGCGGCCGCCAGGGCCAGCCGCAGCCGCCGCTGGATCACGGCGTTGCCGGCGCTGACCTCGATCAGCAGCTCCGCCAGGGCCGCCGCGCCCAGCGTTTGAAGGTTGTTGGCGTTGAGGGCTCGCTTGCCGGCCATGGGCTCCGAGGCTGGGCCATGAGCATGGCGCGGCTCACGCTTGTCGTTTCAGCTGGGGTTCTGTGCTCCGTTTGCTGGAGCTTCGCGCCGTTGGTCCAGCTTCGCGCCGCTGATCCACCTTCGCACCGCTGGTCCCATCGGCCGTTGGGCGCTTTCCACGAGGGATTCGCCGCGCCCCTGCTGCCGCGACCCTCTCCCCAGGCCATGCTCAGCCTGGACGCTCCGATCCCGCCGTGCCCCTGCGCTTTCGCGATCTGCAAGCCCAGCTCCAACCCGCCTGGGGGCGGGAACAGGACAGCAGCGGCTTGGATGTGGACCTGCTGATGGTGCCCTCCCTGTCGGTGGATCCGGCCGAGCTGGCCCTGGTCACCGGCGTGCATCACTACGAGGAGCGCCAGCTGTTTTCGCTGATCCGCCTGCGGGATCCGGGGGTGCGGATGGTGATGGTCACCAGCAAGTTGCTGCCCGAGCTGGTGGTGGATGCGGTGCTGGAGCTCCTCCCTGGCGTGCCCACCGCCCACGCCCGCCGCCGCCTGCACCTGTTCGACACCGACGACGCCTCGCCGCGCCCCCTCACCGCCAAGCTGCTGGAGCGGCCCGCCTTGCTGGCCCGCATCGCCCAGCTGTTGCGCCCCGGCAAGAGCCTCCTCTGCTGCTATGTGGTGACGGATCTGGAGAAGCAGCTCTCGGAGCGGCTGCAGGTGCCGTTGTTCGGCACCGATCCGGCGTTGGGCCATTGGGGCAGCAAGGCGGGCAGCCGCGAGCTGTTTGCCCGCTGCGGCCTGCCCCACCCCGATGGCAGCCCGTTGGTGCGCCAGCTGGACGACCTGGCCGAGGCGGCGGCGGAGCTCTGGGAACGGCAACCCCAGCTGCGGCGTTGCGTCGTGAAGCTCAATGAGGGCTTCAGCGGCGAAGGCAACGCGCCGCTGGAGCTGGAGCCGTTGGCCCTGGCCGAACGCAGCGGCCCCGAACGGCGGCGGCGGCTGCGCCAGGCCTTGGAGGAACTGCCCATGCCCGCTCCCCAGTGGCGCGAGCTGCTGGCGCAGCAGGGCGCCCTGGTGGAGGCCTGGTTGGAGGGGGGCGACGCCCTCTGCTCCCCCAGCGTGCAGGGCATGATCCATCCCGGCGGCTCGGTGGAGGTGCTCTCCACCCACGAGCAGATCCTGGGAGGATCCAGCGGCCAGACCTATCTGGGCTGTGCCTTCCCCGCCGCTGATGCCTACCGGATGGAGCTGATGGCCATGGGCGAGGCCGTCGGCCGGGCCCTGGCGGCGGAGGGGGCCTTGGAGCGCTTCGGCGTCGATGTGTTGGCACGCCGCTTCGGCGACCGCTGGGAGTTGCAGGCCATTGAGATCAACCTGCGCCAGGGGGGCACCACCCACCCGATGATGGCGCTGCGGGCGATCACCGCAGGCGCCCTGGATCCCGCCACGGGCCTGTTCCTCTCCCCCACCGGCCAACCCCTTTACTACCGCTCCACCGACAACTTCATCGACCCCGAGCTGCGCGGCCTGCTGCCGATCGACCTGATCGACATCGTCGCCGAGGCGGGCCTCCACTACGACCCGGCCCGGTTGCGGGGCAGCGTGTTCCATCTGCTCGGCTGCCTGTCGGAATACGGCAAGCTCGGCATGACCTGCGTGGCCGGCAGCGACGCCGAAGCCGAGGTGGTCTACCAAGCCACGGCCTCGCAGCTGCTCAAAGGAGGCCGGGCGCGCCACGCCTGAGCCCCGCGACTTCTGAATCGTGCTGCTGCTCAGCAACGCTGTGGCCGATGGCAACGCAGCCCGGGCCTCCGAATCCGCTGCGCCGCTATGGGACAAGCCGATTCGCAGCTCAGCGCTGCCATAACCAGCGGCCGTCACGCTGTAGGGCGGCGGCCATGGCGGAGCCGCGCCGACCCCAGCGTCACCCCGGCCGTAGCTGCCGAACAGGCCCACCCGCTCCAGGCCGGGATGCTCCGCCGCCACCTGGACCGCCCAGAGGCGCACCTGGTTGAGCACCTGCTCCGGCTCAGGCCAGCGCAGCAGCGATGGCGTCAACGAGCGAACGGGCATGGCGGAGGGCGTCGTCGCTCTGCAGCCGGCCGAAATGGTCGGTCGGGGCACCGTCGGCAAAACTGTCGGGCGAGCGCGTCGGGATGTACAGCGCATCCAGGATGCGCAAGCGGTCCTCCAGATCGCTGACCCTGGCCTCCAGGGTGGCGGCGACGGCCGGCGGCAGATCGCGCCAGGAGCGCCCGAGGCCGTGGCCCCAAGCCTGCTGGCCATGGCGCAGGTGCAAACCCTTCAGGGCCTTCTCCACCGCCTGGTGACAAGCAAAGCAGGCCCATTCATGGTGGCCGGCCACAGCGCTCACTCCGGCCAGCTCCAGATCGGCCTGGGCCTGATGCAGCCAGTCGGCGGAGCGATTCATGGCGCCATTGTGGCGGCGCTGGCTGGATCGGTCGCTGCTGCTGCAGACGGGCCCGATTCAAAGCCCGTAAGGGTGCACCACGCCCCCCCGGGGTGCGCGGAACGCGTGTCTGTTGGCGTCCTCGCTGCCGGCTACCGCTCTTAGCCTGAAACCCTGCACGCTCGCCGAGCTCATGCTCGCCCCCGCCAGTCCCGAAGCGCCGCCCACCAGAACCGCGACGGCCTCACCCGGCCTGCTGAGCCCGGAGCAGCCGTTCGGGTCGATCACCCTGCCGCTCCTGCT